>NZ_NCFM01000003.1:0-229373 GCF_002281195.1 Acidovorax sp. 35-64-16
AACTTACCCACCTGCCGGGCAATCCTCTGCTAAAAGCAAGGGCCTGACCATGGACTCAGTGGGGAATGTTGTACGCCACCCGAAATAGAAGAGAACCATAAAACACACGCAAGCGCTTATCCATAAAGCGTTAGATGCTATTATTTTGATTGCGATATAGCCCCCTCTCCCTCACGGCCCGTGGTTGACACAAAGCAAGCCCGGCCTGCCCCGTGCGTGCTCCAACCCACTCCCGCCACGCCCCACCACCATGACCCGCACGACCACTGCTCCCGCTCCCGCCATGCCACCTCCCGCCGCTACCGCACCGCACACCCTCACCGAAGACGCGGTGGCGGTGTTTACCGGCGTGCTGCTGATCTCGGTGGGCGTGGCTTTTTTCACCAGCGCCGGGCTGCTGACCGGCGGCACGGCCGGGCTGGCTTTTTTGCTGCACTACGCCACGGGCATCGGCTTTGGCAAGATTTTCTTTGTGCTCAACCTGCCTTTTTACTGGCTGGCCCTGCGCAAGCTGGGGCGGGCGTTCACGATCAAGACCTTTGCCGCCGTGCTGCTGCTGTCGGTGCTGACCGAGTTGCAGACGCAGTTCCTGCAGTTCTCGCACCTGCAACCTCTGTATGCCGCCATCGCAGGCGGGTTGATCACGGGCACGGGCTTTCTGGTGCTGTTTCGCCACCGCTGCAGCTTGGGCGGCGTGGGCATTCTGGCGCTGTATCTGCAAGACCGGTATGGCTGGCGCGCCGGCAAAGTGCAGATGGCGGTGGATTGCTGCATCGTGCTGCTGGCACTGTGGTCGGTAGAGCCCCTGCGCGTGGCCTGGTCGATTGCCGGTGCCGTGGCCCTGAATCTGGTGCTGGCCATGAACCACCGGCCCGGGCGCTACATGGCGGTGTAGCCCCGCCATACCCATCCCTCTACCCGGGTACTTCGCAGGCGTGGTCAAAACCCCCGTGCTTGCCCGCAGCAGTGATGGCGGCCAACCCCACGGCAAGAAGGGGCACCGCGCCACCAAGGAACCTTTTCGTGGCGGCGTCTATCATTTACCTATGCGTCGCATTCTGTCGTTGGCTTTGGTCGTCATGCTGGTCCTGAGGGGCCTCATGGGTACCGCCATGGCCGCCGGGGTGGTGCCACCGCTGCCGATTCAGTCCGTGCAGACCGTTCAAAAAGCAGCCCCAGCAACCCCCACTGCGCATGCCAGCGCCATTGCAGGGCACCCAGGGCACGCACTGCACGCAACCCCGGGCGATGACCACCATGCCGCGGCGCCGGTCAACTGCCACGACACCCCCACCAGCGAATGCGGCCCGCACGAACACAGTCCCAGTTGCGCGGACTGCGATATCTGCCACTCGGCCATGCTGGCGCCGCCCGCGCTGCCAGCGCAGCCCCTGCACCTGCGTGGCGCAGTGCGGTCTGCGGACAGCGTTCCGTTCGCCAGCGTGCAGGCCGCACGCACCATCAAACCACCCATCGCCTGATCTCCGACGCCCGAAGTGCGTCTGCCACGGCCTGAACCCGCCCCCCCGGGGCGCATCAGGCGGCAGCGCAATGTTCTGTTCGTTGTCTGGAGATCGCCATGCGCGCCCCCGATTCACTGTTTTTTTTGCTCCGGCAGACTGCACGCCTTGGGCTGCTGACGCCTTTGATTGCGCTGGCCCAAAGCCCGGCCTTCCTGCAGGATGCGGCCAACCCCGAAGCGCCGGGGGCCCCGCTCGTTCACCCTGGCATGGCGCCCTTGCCGCTGGGGAACAGCACGCCCGCCCCCAACGCCTGGCGTGAGGCCCATCAAGCAGTAGCCGCATTTCCGCGCGGCCACGCCGACATCCTGGCGTGGGAGCAGCAGTCTGCCGCAAGCCCCGCCCTCAGCCCGACGCACACACCGCCAGCGACACCGGGCGGTCAGCCGCATTCAGGCCCCGGCACCCAGCCCATGCGCCACCACATGCCAATGCACGGGGGCAAACCATGAATGCCTTCCATCGCGCGTCCCTGCTGGGCGCTGCGGCCGTGCTGGCGGGCTGCGCCAGCGTCGCACCCGACGGCTTGCGCGGCGACGTGGCCGCGCTCACGGCAGGCCGCACCGGGGGCACAGAAGCCGCCCTGCCCGCCACCGACCCGACCGCCCGCACCCAGGCGCAGCAGTCCATCAACGACTGGCTGGCCCAGCCCATCACGCAGGATACCGCCGTGCGCATTGCACTGCTCAACAACCCCGGGCTGCACGCCCGGCTGGCCGCGCTGGGCGTAGCCGATGCCGAACGAGTGCAAGCCATCACGCTGCCCAATCCGCACCTGGCTCTGGGGCGCTTTACCAACAGCCATGAGCGCGAGATTGAGCGCACGCTGGCTTTCAGCGTGCTCGACCTCGTCACCCTGCCCTGGCGCACGGCGCGGCAGGCCGAGCGCCTGCAGATCGCCACGCTGCAAACGGCGCAAGACGTGGTCACGCTGGCCTTTGATACCCGCCGCGCCTGGCTGCGCGCCGTGGCCGCCGAGCAGGTGGCTGCAGCACACGAGCGCATGGTCGAAGCCGCCGAGGCCGGGGCCGAGCTGGCCCGCCGCATGGTGCGCGTGGGCAACTGGAGTCGCTTGCAGCAAGCGCGCGAACAGGCCGTGCTGCACGACGCCCGCGCCCAGTTGGCCCGCGCCCGCTTGGCCGCCGCCACCGAACGCGAGCAGCTCAACCGCCGCATGGGCGTGTGGGGGCTGCAAGCGCAATACCGCTTGGCAGCACCACTGCCCCCACTGCCCGCCAACGCCTTGCCTGCAGACGGCATCGAAGCCACCGCGCTGCGCGAGCGCCTTGATGTGCAAGCCGCCCGCCGCCAGCTCGACACCCAGGCCACCCGCCAGGGCTGGAGCCGTGCGGGTGCCGTGTTTGGCGATATCGGCGTGGCCTACAGCCGCAACACCACCACCGACCGCGATGGCGGCCACCGTGATACCACGCGCGGTTGGGAGCTGGAGCTGCCCCTGCCGTTGTTCGACTGGGGCGGTGCAGCCCGCACCCGTGCGCAGGCCGAGGTAGAGCAAAGCGCCGCCCAGTTGCAAGACACCGCCGTGCGCGCCCGTGGCGAAGTGCGTGCCGCCTGGCTGACCTACCGCACCGCGCTCGACCTGGCGCGCCAGCAGCAGGGCGAGGTGGTGCCGCTGCGCCAGTTCATCAGCGACGAGACCACCTTGCGCTACAACGGCATGCTGGCCAGCGTGTGGGACATGCTGGCCGAAGCGCGCAACAGCACCCAGGCCGTGGCCCACGCCATCGAAGCGCAGCGCGACTTCTGGCTGGCCGAGACCGACCTGCAGCTTGCCCTCACAGGCACCTCACCGGGCGCCTTGCAAGGCTTGGCATCTGGTACCGCAGCCACAGCAACCCCTCAAGGCCACTGACATGAACCGCCGCAATTTCTTCTCCGGCGCGGCCACGGCTGTGGCCGCAGCTTCCGTCAGCCGCGTGGCCATGGCTGCGCTGCCCGAGCCCGCCATGCAGACCAGCGCCGACACCGCAGCGCCACTGCACCCACCCACGGGCCGCCCCTACCACCCCGTGGTCACACTCAACGGCTGGACCGCCCCCTGGCGCATGAACGCGGGCGTGAAAGAGTTCCACCTGGTGGCCGAGCCCGTAGTGCGTGAGGTGGCGCCCGGCTTCATGGTGAACATGTGGGGCTACAACGGCCAAAGCCCCGGGCCCACCATCGAAGTGGTCGAGGGCGACCGCGTGCGCATCTTCGTCACCAACCGCCTGCCCGAGCACACCACCATCCACTGGCACGGCCAGCGCCTGCCCAACGGCATGGACGGGGTGGGCGGGCTCAACCAGCCCGCGATTCCGGCTGGCAAAACCTTTGTCTATGAATTTGTGGCACGCCGCCCCGGCACCTTCATGTACCACCCCCATGCCGATGAGATGGTGCAGATGGCCATGGGCATGATGGGCCTGTGGATCACGCACCCCAAGGCCGCGCACCCGCAGATTGCCAAGGTGCAGCGCGACTACGCGTTTTTGCTCAACGCCTTTGACGTGGAGCCCGGCAGCATGACGCCCAAGGTCAACACCATGCTGGACCACAACATCTGGTGCTGGAACAGCCGCGTCTTCCCCGCCATCAGCCCGCTGGTGGCGCGCCTGGGCGAGCGCGTGCGCATCCGCGTGGGCAACCTCACCATGACCAACCATCCCATTCATATCCACGGGCACGAGTTTGAAGTGACCGGCACCGACGGCGGCCCCGTGCCCAAAAGCGCGCGCTGGCCCGAAGTGACCACCGACGTGGCCGTGGGCCAGATGCGCCAGATTGAGCTGATGGCCGACGAGCCCGGCGACTGGGCCCTGCACTGCCACAAGAGCCACCACACCATGGGCGCCATGGGGCACAGCGTGCCCACCATGATCGGGGTGGACCACCGCGGCCTGGTCGGAAAAATCCAGAAGATCGTGCCCGACTACATGGTGATGGGCGAGCGCGGCATGGCCGACATGGGCGCCATGGAGATGCCGCTGCCCGACAACACCTTCCCCATGATGACCGGCACTGGCCCCTTTGGCCCGCTGGAGATGGGCGGCATGTTCACCACCTTCAAGGTGCGCGCCAACCAGAGCGCGGGCGACTACCGCGACCCGGGCGACTTCCCGCAACCGCCGGGCACACAGGCCCATGAGTGGACGGGCGCCCCCGCCAGCACCCCACGCCCCGCGCGCACCGACACCCCCGGCGCCGCACCAGGCGCTGCCAACGCACGCAAACCCGCAGCCAGCGGCCACCAGCACTGAACAAGGATCTCCATGAATACTATCAAATTTATAGCTGCTTGCGCTTTATACATAAGCGCTGGCACCTCTTTTGGCCATGAAAACATGCCACACCATGCCTCTGACGCTCCCGCGGCCAAGGAACAAAAAGACTGGGGCATTGCGGGCGATGCCAAGGCCGTTGGCCGCACCATCACCCTGCGCATGAGCGACGACATGCGCTTTACCCCGGCCCACATCGAGCTGCAGGAAGGCGACACCGTGCGCCTGCGCGCCGAGAACAAGGGCAAGGTGCTGCACGAGATCGTGCTGGGCACCAAGGCCGAACTTGACCAGCATGCGCAGATGATGCAAAAGTTTCCGGGCATGGAACACGACGCGCCCTACATGGCCCATGTGCGCGCAGGCCAGCGCGGCGACATCGTGTGGCACTTCAACCGGCCTGGCACCTTTGACTTTGCCTGCCTGATCCCCGGCCACTACGAGGCCGGCATGACAGGAACCATCACGGTGCGGCCGCGCAGCCGCTGACTTGCCCCTCTGTTCATCCCACTATTCACATCGAAGGACTCCACCATGTTCAAAACCGCAACTTCTGCAGCCCCCGCCGCACTCCGCCGCGGACTGAGCCGACGCCATCTCCTGCTGACCGCACTGCCCTTGGCAGGCGCAGTGTTGGTTGCACCGCGCCTGGTGCGCGCCGCCACAGGCACCCCGGTGGAGGTATGGAAAGACCCCAACTGCGGCTGCTGCCACGACTGGATAGAGCACATGCAAGCCAATGGCTTCACCTTCACCATCCACGACACCGGCAACAACGCGGTGCGTGCACGCCTGGGTCTGCCGCAAAAACTGGGCTCGTGCCACACCGCGCTGGTGGGCGGCTACCTCATCGAGGGCCATGTGCCCGCCAGCGACGTGCGCGCATTGCTGCAGCAAAAGCCCAAGGCGCTGGGCCTCACGGTGCCGGGCATGCCCGTGGGATCGCCCGGCATGGACGGCGCGGTATACGGTAACCGCCGCGACCCCTACGACGTGCTGCTGGTGGCTCGCGATGGCACCACCCGCATCTTCAAGAGCTACAACCAGAAGGCCTCGTCGTGAAACCCCTTGCCCACTCCGTTGCCGCGCTGTTGCTGGCCAGCGTGCTGGGCCCTACTCTGGCCCAAGCCCCTGCCTCGACGAACGACCATGACAGCCACCACCCCGTCACCGCACCGGCGGTGCAGGACAATTCAGTCGGCACATCGGCAGACCAGGGTGATCTGAGCGATGGCGAAATCACCCGCTGGGACCCGCGCACCGGCAAGGTCACCCTGCGCCATGGCGAAATCAAAAACCTGGGCATGCCGCCCATGACCATGGTGTTCCGCGTGACCGACGCCAACATGCTCGCCCCCTTCAAACCCGGCGATAAGGTGCGGTTCCGGGTGGAACAGCGCGCCGGGGCCTACATCGTCACGCGCATGGAAGCCGCACGCTGAAGGCACCCGGCAAGGGCGCTCTCTGAGCATCTACAGCGCAAGCCGCTGCACCCTTGTGCATACGGCGCGACGGTGTTGGCACAAGACCTGAGGCAGACACCTTCGGACCTGGGCGGGCACCATAATCACCGCCCATGAACGCAAGCCTTCCCACCAGCGACGCTGGCAGCATCACCCGCGTGGCCGGCATCGAGGTGGGCCACTTCACCGACGCGCGCCGCCCCACCGGCTGCACCGTGGTCATGGCACGCGAGGGCGCCGTGGGCGGGGTTGATGTTCGCGGCGCAGCGCCCGGCACGCGCGAAACAGACCTGCTCGACCCATGCAACCTGGTTGAGAAGGTGCACGCCATCGTGCTCGCCGGCGGCAGCGCCTGGGGGCTGGAGGCCGCCACCGGCGCCGTGCGTTGGCTGGAGGAACGCGGCGTGGGCTTTGACGTGGCGGTAGGCCGCCTGCCCATCGTGCCCGCCGCGGTGCTGTTTGACTTGCTGGTGGGCGACATGCGCATCCGCCCCGACGCCGCCGCCGGCTATGCCGCGTGTGCTGCCGCATCGCGCAATGATCCTGCCGAGGGCAATGTAGGCGCTGGCACCGGCGCCGTGGTCGGCAAGATTTTTGGCATGCAGCGGGCCATGAAGGGCGGCGTGGGCACCGCGTCCATTACCGTGGGTGGCGTCACCGTGGGCGCATTGATTGCCTGCAATGCCCTGGGTGACGTGCTCGACCCCGACACTGCCCAGGTGATTGCCGGCGCCCGCACCGAAGACGGCCTGCGATTGCTCGACACCCGCCGCGCCCTGCTGCGCGGCGAGCCTCCGCAACCCTTGCTGGCCGGCACCAACACCACCATCGGCGTGGTGGCCACCGATGCCGTCATCACCAAGGTGCAGGCCCACCGCCTGGCAGTGGCCGCCCATGACGGGTTGGCGCGCAGCATCAACCCGGTGCACACCATGTCCGATGGCGACACGCTGTTCACCCTGGGCACCGGCCTTTCAGGCAGACACCCCGGCATGCTGGTGCTTGCCACCATGGCAGCCGAAGCCACCTCCATTGCCACGGCCCGCGCGGTGCGGGCGGCAAAGTCCCTCACCATGTCCAACGGCCTGCGCCTGCCCTGCGCAGCCGATCTGGCCTGACCCGCGCACCCACGGTCTCATTCACCACAAGAACCATGCCCCAGGCTTTTCGCAACACCCTGCTCACACTGCGCGACCTCATCGTCTCTGCCGGCCCGCTGGCTTTCCTGGCCCTGGGGCTGCTGGTGGCCGCCTACTGGTGGCTCAACCCCAATCCACCCAACCAGGTCACGCTGGCCACCGGTCCCGCGCAAAGCGCCTACGAAGAATTTGGCAAGCGCTACCAGAAAGCCCTTGCCGCCGACGGCATCGAGGTGGTGCTGCTGCCCAGCGAGGGCTCATCGGCCAACCTGCAGTTGCTGCGCGAGGGCAAGGCCGATCTGGCCTTTGTGCAGGGCGGCACCGCAGAGCTGCAGCCGGACGACCCTGATCTCCTGGTGTCGCTGGGCAGCCTTTTTGTCGAGCCGGTCTGGCTGTTCTATCGCACGGATGCCGGCCTGAAAGTGACTGACAGCGGACGGCTCGACAGCCTGCGCCAATTGCGGGGCCTGCGCGTGAACGTGGGCTCGGAAGGCAGCGGCGTGCCCACCCTGATAGACCGATTGCTCGATGCGAACCGCGTCGAAAAGGGGCAGGTGAAACTGTCCCGGCTGGAGCAGACACCCGCCACGATGGCCTTTCTGGCAGGCAAGCTGGATGCACTGGTATTTGCATCGGCGCCGGAATCCCTCATGGTGCAGATGCTGCTGCAGACCCCTGGTGTGCGGCTCATGGATTTTGCCCAGCACGAGGCCTATGGCCGCAAATTTCCGTTTCTCACCCCCGTGACCCTGCCCCGTGGCGTGGTGGATCTGGCGGGCAATGTGCCTGCGCACGATGTGCGGCTGGTGGCATCGACCACATCGCTGGTGGCCCGGGAGGGCACCCACCCGGCGCTTCTGACGCTCTTTGCCCAGAACGCGCAGGCGCTGCATGGCAGCGCGGGCTGGTTCAACCGTGCGCGCGAGTTTCCGAGCACCCGGCACGGTGAGTTGCCCATTGCCAAGGAAGGTGAGCGCGCCATCAACGAACCAGTGCCCCTGCTACAGCGCTATCTGCCGTTCTGGATTGCCAACCTGATCGAGCGCATGTGGCTGGTACTGGGCATTTTGCTGGCGGTGATGCTGCCGCTGTCACGGGTGGTGCCACCGATCTACCAGTTCCGGGTGCGTTCGCGGGTGTTCCGCTGGTATGGACGGCTGCGCGAGATCGAAAACGACTTTGAATCGGGCAAAGCCTCGCCACAAGACCTGCTGGTGGCGCTCGACACGCTGGAGGCCCAGGCCGAAAAAGTGAGCGTGCCGCTGTCGTATGCCGACGAGCTGTATGCCCTGCGCAACCACATTCACCTGGTCCGAAAAAAGCTTTTGCGCACCTGAAGGTGCTTGCACCGCAAGGCTGGCGGACATCCCGCCCTGTGTGCTTGTCCGTGCTTGCCTTTGCAGGCGTGGTCAGCGGGCTTTGCCGGGCTTGGCAGGTGGCCAGGGCGCGTTTACCTTCGCCTCGGCGGGGCGGGCAATGGGCGCCGGCGCATCGGCTACCACGCGCAGGGCCCCGTCGGATGCCAGCTTGTTGCGCATGCGCCGCGTCATGGACTGGGTGCTGCCGTCGGCCGCCGTAAACAGAAACAGGGTTCCGTGGGGGCTGGCCCAGGTGAGCTGAGTGCGCACCGCACGGCGGTTGGTGATCAGCTCCACCCACACGCCGACCACAAATTCTGCATAAAGGTTTTCTTCCACGGGTTCGGCAGGCGCGCTGTCTGGTGGCGCGCTTTCCGAAACCTCCACCGCCGGCACCTGACTCATAGGCACCTCACTCACCGGTTCGACAACGGGTGGTTCGGGCTCGGGTTCGGGAGCGTCTGCGACAGGGGCTGGCTTTTCAAAAGCCTCCTGGTGCAGGCCCACCAGCCGCTGCATGAAACTGCTCGTCCGGGTGGGAGGGTATTGGATCGTCTTGAGCCCCGTGCGCACCGTGGTCAGGATGCCAGGGATGGCTTTGGTGAGGCGGTCAGGTTCGGCGCGCGTCAGTGCGGGCTGCGCACTCCACAGCAGCAGGGGCACAAGTGCCAGATACCCCCCGGGGTCGCCCTCCGTACCGTTCAGGCCTTCGGGCTGCATCACCTGGGCCAGCGCCACCACATCGGCCCACGGGCCGGTGACGAAGTCCAGAATGTCTTGGGGCACCTGCTCCAGATCCGGCAACTTGCGGATGTCGGCCGCAATCTTTTCGGCCAGCATTTCACGCTGTTCTGCCTGCAGCAGAATTTTTTCTTTGACCTCTTGCTGGGACTTGATCTTTTGCGCCTGGGTGTCCCAGGCCGCATGCAGCGCCTTGAGCACCGTGTCAAAAGGCCCCGCATCCTGAATATCCGTGGCAGCCAGATGCTCGACCGCCTGGTTCAGCAAGCGCATGAACTGGCTGAACCCCTGCGCGCTCTCGGTGTTGAAAGCAAGACTGCGCTGGGTCAACTCATCCAGCAACCGCCGCGCCGGATGCGTCTCGTCGGTGAAGAAGCGCCCGTCATGCTGCACCAGCTGCTTGATCGCCGGTTCGAGGTTTTGCACCGCGCGTTGAACCGGGGCAAGCAGGCGCCCATCCTGCGCAATGTTGTCCATCATGCGGCCCACCACTTCGACGGCAACAGCCGGCGAATAGGCCTGGCCATCCACCGGGGGCGCGTAGGGAACCACATACGCTACCGGGGCAGCGCCCGGTCCGCGCCAGTTTGTGCCAGTTGCCGCAGGACTGCCGGACAGGCGTCCCACCAGGCGTTCGAGCTGGGCCATGTCCTGCATCGCCTCGGCGACGGCACCGGAGGGGAAATACCCACTGGGCTGGCCCGTCAGTCCCGCCTGCGCACTGGCACCACCGCCGCGCGGGTCGGACCATGCAGAGTGCAAACTGACAGGTTGCGATGCCCCTCCAGCATAGGCGCGCGCATCGAAGGCATAGGGGTCACCACCGCCTGCCAGCATCTGGCGCAGGATGCCCACGGTCAACAAGGCCTCCTCGGCTGCCGAGGAAATGGGTGCCTGCTGCGATTCACCTTGCCAGCCGGTCGATCCGCCCATGCCCCGCCCGTACGATCCAGGCATGCCGTACTCACTCACGGGGGCAGCCATGGAATGCCCACCGTAGCCGGTCGAAGAGCCCCCGCCATAGCCGGTGTTCTGGTTGGGAGCACCGTAGCCGCTGCGTCCAGCCCACCCTGAGGGCATGCCCAGCACCGCATATCCCACAGGCTCGACTCCATGCTCCCGCAGGCTGGCGGAGGCGCTCTTGTATTCCGCCACCAGCAACTGGCCCAGCACTTCGCGCATGTGCTGCATCCACAGTTGCCGCACTGGCGGCTCCACCCCGGTTTCGGCCACCACCCTCTGCAATGCGCGAATGTAGTTTTCCGGGCGCAGCGGATTGCGTTCGGGCTGCACATTGCGCAAGCCCTGTGCCGAGCTGACCAGGGTGTTGAGTTCCGTCAGCACAGCGTCGGTGGCATGCGCGGCCAGTTGCTGTGCCCGGGACAGCTCCACCTGGTCGTGCATCTCGGTTTCGTCCATGAGCGAAAGCTCACCGAAATCCATGCCGGTGTCGTCCACCGTGCGTGCGCCTGCCTTGGAGGGCCCTTCGGCAAAAATTTCGAGCAAGGCCATCGGATAGGCCTTGGCCAGGGCGGCCTCGTGTTGGGTCAGCAACCGCAGCGCATCACCCACCAGAGAACGCCGCTGAATATCGCGGGTAGTCGACTCCTCCCCCGACAAAGCGCCCTTGGTAACTTTGACCAGTTGCAACATGAGTGCTTCGCCCGCGCGCACGGCGTTGACGACGCAGGCACGGAACACCGTTCTCGATCGGGGCGCAGTTGAAGACATGTTGGGAGGAGGAAAGAAAAGCTTCCAGTTGCAATGCTACTTGACTGCAAGCCCTCTTTGCTTACTTCAGTGCCTTGAAGCGCATGCGCTTGGGCTTGGCGCCCTCTTCACCCAGGCGTCGCTTCTTGTCGGCTTCGTACTCCTGGTAGTTGCCATCAAAGAAGGTCCACTGGCTATCGCCCTCGGCAGCAAGAATGTGGGTGGCAATGCGGTCGAGGAACCAGCGATCGTGGCTGATGACCAGCACCGTGCCGGCGTACTCCAGCAGAGCGTCTTCCAGGGCGCGCAGGGTTTCCACATCCAGGTCGTTGGAGGGCTCGTCGAGCAGCAGCACGTTGCCGCCCGAGATCAACGTCTTGGCAAGGTGCAGGCGACCGCGTTCACCACCCGAAAGCATGCCCACCTTCTTTTGCTGGTCGCCGCCGTTGAAGTTGAAGCGACCCGCATAGGCGCGGCTGGCCATCGTGAACTTGCCGATGTTGATCATGTCCAGGCCGCCGGAGATGTCTTCCCAGACCGTCTTGTCATTGGCCAGTGCATCGCGGTGCTGGTCCACAAAGGCCATCTTCACGGTCGAGCCAATGACGACTTCACCGCTGTCGGGCTTTTCCTTGCCGGCAATCAGCTTGAACAGCGTGGATTTACCGGCCCCGTTGGGGCCGATGATGCCGACGATGGCGCCAGCAGGAACGTTCATGGTCAGGTTGTCGATCAGCACACGGTCGCCGAACGATTTGGTGACGTTCTTGAACTCGATCACCTGGGTACCCAGACGGTCGGCCACAGGAATGAAGATTTCATTCGTTTCGTTGCGCCGCTGGTATTCGAAGTCGGACAGTTCCTCGAACCGTGCCAGGCGGGCCTTGCTCTTGGCCTGGCGGGCCTTGGGGTTCTGGCGCGACCATTCGAGTTCCTTCTTCAGGGCCTTGGCGCGCGATTCTTCGCCCTTTTGCTCGGATTCCAGGCGCGCCTGCTTCTGGGTGAGCCAGTCGCTGTAGTTACCCTTGTACGGAATGCCATGGCCCCGGTCGAGTTCGAGAATCCACTCGGCCGCGTTGTCCAGGAAGTAGCGGTCGTGGGTGATGGCGACTACCGTGCCGGGATAGCGCTGCAGGAACTGCTCCAGCCAGTCCACCGATTCTGCGTCCAGGTGGTTGGTAGGCTCGTCGAGCAGCAGCATATCGGGCTTGGACAGCAGCAGGCGGCACAGCGCCACGCGGCGCTTTTCGCCCCCCGACAGCACACCTACCTTGGCGTCCCACGCGGGCAGGCGCAGCGCGTCGGCGGCGATTTCCAGCTGGTGCTCGGAATCGGTGCCAGCGGTGGCAATGATGGCTTCCAGACGGGCCTGCTCGGCGGCCAGCGCGTCGAAATCGGCGTCCGGGTCGGCATAAGCGGCATACACCTCTTCGAGCTTGGCCTTGGCAGCGAACACCTCGCCCATGGCTTCCTCGACGCTTTCACGCACCGTGTGGTCGGGGTTGAGCTGCGGCTCTTGGGGCAGATAGCCGATCTTGATGCCCGGCATGGCAATGGCCTCGCCTTCGATCTCCTTGTCCACGCCCGCCATGATCTTGAGCAAAGTGGACTTGCCAGAGCCATTGACCCCCAGCACACCGATCTTGGCGCCCGGGAAGAAGCTCAGGGAGATGTCTTTCAAGATCTGCCGTTTGGGCGGCACGGTCTTGCTGACACGGTTCATGGAAAATACGTATTGGGCCATTCGTTCTCTAACCTGCAAAAGTGGGCAGAAATTCTGCGTTCAAACCGCGATTATCGGCCCATGCGACAATACATGCCGTTGTGGGCTCCAGTTGCCCGCCACATCAGCAATCTGCTGGGGACAAAGGAAGAGCATCTTCCGGGCTCCCACTCTTGAACCTCATCTGCCTAAGACTGGCTCGGCAACCCACCGGTTGCCACGACAGGCCGATACCCAGCGCCCCGGACGGGTGCATTCACCGACATGAAATTTGAAGAACTGAATCTGGCTCCTGCCCTTTTGAAGGCTGTGCTCGAACAAGGCTACGAGACCCCCACGCCCATCCAGGCGCAGGCCATTCCTGCCGTGCTGGCGGGCCATGACCTTCTGGCCGGCGCACAGACCGGGACCGGCAAGACCGCCGCGTTTACCTTGCCCATGCTGCATCGCCTGTCGCAAAGCGCTGCGCCCAAGAACAAGTTTGGCGGCAAGGGCATTCGTGCCCTGGTTCTTACACCCACCCGCGAACTCGCGGCCCAGGTGGAAGAGTCGGTGCGCGAATACGGCAAATACCTCGATATCAACTCCACCGTCGTCTTCGGCGGTGTGGGCATGAACCCCCAGATCGACCGCATCAAGCGCGGCGTGGACATCCTGGTGGCCACCCCCGGCCGCCTGCTCGACCTGCAGCAGCAAGGTTTCCTGGACCTGTCGACCGTGCAGGTGCTGGTGCTCGACGAAGCCGACCGCATGCTGGACATGGGCTTCATCCACGACGTGAAGAAGGTGCTGGCCCTGGTACCCAAGGACAAGCAAAGCCTGCTGTTCTCGGCCACCTTCAGTGACGAGATCCGCGAGCTGGCCAACACCCTGCTCAAGAGCCCGCAAAGCATCCAGGTCACGCCCAGCAACACCACGGTTCAGCGCATCACGCAGGTGATCCACCCCGTCGGTCGCGGCAAGAAAAAGCAGGTGCTGCTGCACATCATCCAGCAGCACAACTGGAGCCAGGTGCTGGTGTTCACGCGCACCAAGTTCGGCGCCAACAATGTGGCCGAATTTCTGACCAAGAACGGCGTCAACGCCATGGCCCTGCATGGCAACAAGAGCCAGAGCGCCCGCACGCAGGCCCTGGCCGGCTTCAAGAGCGGCGACATCCGCGCCCTGGTCGCCACCGACATTGCAGCACGCGGCATCGACATCGACGAGTTGCCACACGTCGTCAACTACGAAATCCCCAACGTGTCGGAAGACTACGTGCACCGCATCGGCCGTACCGGCCGCGCAGGCAACAGTGGTGAAGCCGTGAGCCTGGTCTGCATGGACGAGGAAGGTTTCATGATGGACATCGAGCGGTTCACCAAGCAGCAGATTCCCGTGCAGGTGATCGAAGGATTTGGACCCGACGCGGGCGAGAAGGCAGAGCCCATTGCCATGGGCCGCCAGACCATCTGGGGCGGTGCGGGCAAACCGCCAAGCCGCGATGTCATGCAAGCGGCTGCCAAGGCGGCTCGCAGCGAAATGATGGATCGCATCCGCACCAACAAGGCTGGCCAGGGTGGCGGCGGTGGTGAACGCGGCCCGCGCCAGGCTGCTGGCGGCGGTGGCGGCGGCGGCAATGCACCCCGCTCCGGCCGTGGCGGCGGCGGTGGTGGCCAGGGCGGCGGCGCGCGTGGGGGTGCCCAGGCACCGGCACGCGGTCGTGCACGCCCACCAGCCGGTGGCGGCGGCTACGAAGGCGGTGGTGGCAACCGCTACGACGACGCACAACCTCCTCGTCCCAATGCCCACCTGGGCACGCATTCGGGCCACAGCAACCCGGGTCAGCGCAACGCAGGCCACGCGGCAGGCGGCCAACCCGACCCCATGCGCACCAGTGTGGACAGCATGGCTGGCAGCGGCCGCCGTGGCGGTGGTGGATATCGTGGCAATTCGGGAGGTGGTGGCTATGGCGGTGGCACGGGTGGCTCTGGTGGCCGGGGCAACGGGTCTCGTGGGCCGGGAGGTAATCGCGGCTCTTTTAGCCGCTGAAAACGTCCCAGGCACAGCCAGCCTTGACGGCCCACCCATCCACATCCTGCATGCAGCGGGGCGCCGTGCGCCTGCTGCCCTCGCAAGGAATGTGGTGGTGCATGCCGTTGATTTTTCGGCGCTGCCTTCTTTGCCGCCTGTGGACGATGTCTACATCGCGCTGGGCACCACCATGGCAGCGGCGGGCGGCCAGAACGCCTTCCGTGCAATCGACTACAGCGCCGTGCTGGCCACCGCGCAGGCCGCTCGACGGGCGGGCGCCACGCGCTGCGGTGTGGTGAGCGCGATGGGCGCCGACCCGCAGTCGCGCATTTTCTACAGCCGCATCAAAGGTGAAATGGAACGGGACCTGCAGGCCCTGGGTTTCTCCACCCTGGTCATCGCACGACCTTCGGTGCTGGCAGGCAACAGACAACCGCTCCACCAGACCCCGCGCCGGGGCGAGTCCCTTTCGCTGGCGCTCCTGCAGTGGCTGCGCCCGCTCATCCCCGCCAATTACCGTGCCGTGGCTGCGCGCGATGTGGCACATGCACTGGTGCACGCTGTGCGGCATGGCCCCTCGGGTGTGCAGGTGCTGTCAGGTCGTGCGTTGCAATCCGGCTAATCGGGCCTTGGCAGGGACCGCGCGGTGTCCGCCGACACGCCGCTGGCAGCAGGCGCAGTTAACATCGCGCCAAGCCCGACAGTATCCCAAGCAAAGCACACCATGACCCAGCGCCACACCCTGTCTGTTTCAACCCCCGCTAAGGCCGCACAGCCAGCACCACGGATTGGGCACCCTCTGCCGTGGCGCGGTTCGCTGGCCCTAGTGGCCTTGCTGCTGTCCGCATGCGCCAGCACCCCGCTTCCCCCGTGGCCCGGCACGCCTACTGCGGCGCGCTCCACAACAGCCGATTCCATGCCACGCGTGCAACGTGGCGTCGTGGTGCCGGCGCCTCTGGGGCAGGCGCGCGACAACGTGGTGGTCACGCCACTGCAGGTCGGCGCGCCCACGCCAGCCGCCCCCGAAAGCGCTGCGGCTGCCCCCTATGGCCCGGCCGTGGCCGCTCGGTTTGCCGAACCGTCCACCCAATACAGCACACCTGGGCTCGCCCCCGAACGGCGCGGTTTCACAACCAACTCCGAACTGGGGCAATGGCTGCACAACATCGCTAATGCTGCGCCAAGGGGCCCCACGCAGGCCAGTGTTCTGCAACTGGGTGCCTCGCAGCAAGGCGAACCGATTCTGGGCCTGCTCCTGACGCGCGCCAAAGGCATGGACATGGCCAGCCTGGAGGCCAATGGCCGTTCCACGGTGGTGCTCATCGGCCAGCAGCACGGGGACGAACCCGCGGGCAGCGAAGCGCTGCTGGTGGTTGCCCGAGAACTCGCACAGGGCCTGCTTGAACCCTTGCTCGATCGCATCAACGTGGTGGTGATTCCCCGTGCCAACCCCGATGGCGCCACCAACGGCAATCGCACCACCGCCAATGGCGTGGACATGAACCGCGATCACCTGTTGCTGAACACCCCCGAAGCCCGGGCCTTGGCACGCGTGGTGCGAGATTACCGCCCCATTCTGGTTCTGGATGCGCACGAATTCACGGTGGCAGGGCGCTATCTGCAAAAGTTCAACGCCATTCAGCGCTACGACGCCCTGCTGCAATACACCACCACGGCCAACTACCACGAGTTTCTGACCAAGGCATCGCAGGAGTGGTACCACCAGCCCATGCTCGGCGCACTGCAGTCCCAGGGCATGTCGAGCGAGTGGTACTACACCACCTCGACCCAGCCTGACGACAAGCGCATATCCATGGGCGGCGTGCAACCCGACACCGGCCGCAACGTGAACGGCCTGAAAAACGCCGTCAGCCTGCTGGTCGAAACCCGTGGCGTGGGACTGGGGCGCCTGCACATCCAGCGCCGGGTTCACACCCAGGTCACGACCATCACCAGCGCCCTGCGCAGCACCGCAGAGCGCGCAGCCGATCTGGAACAAGTGCGCTCTTATGTCGCGCGTGACACAGCCTCCAAGGCATGCAAGGGCCAGGTGGTGATAGAGGCCCAGGCCACACCCATGCAGCGGGAGCTGACCATGCTCGACCCCGACACCGGCGCAGACCGCACCCTGAAAGTGGACTGGAATTCATCGCTCGCCCTGCGGCCCGTCAAATCGCGCCCCCGGCCTTGCGGCTACTGGCTGGCAGCCCATGCCACCGCAGCGGTTGAGCGATTGCAAATGCTGGGCGTGCAGGTGTTGCGTATCGCGGAACCCGGCGCGTTGCTGGCCGACACTTACCATGAAACCGCGCGCGAAACCACCGAACGCACGGATGTGCGCGGCACCATCGCAGGTGGCTCCAGCATCATCCGCACCCAGGTGACGCCGGTGCGCAGCGCCATTGATGTGCCAGCCGGCAGTTTCTATGTGCCGCTCAACCAGGGTCTGGCCCATCTGGCCGTTGCGGCCCTGGAGCCTGACACCCAAAGCAGCTATTTCGCCAACCGCCTGATTGACGAGCTGGGCAGCACGGCACGCGTCATGACTGTGCCCTCGCTGGTGTTTGAAGAATCGGACGAATAAGCCGATCATGGCGAACAGGGCATTCGCTGCGCGCTGCACACAAGTGCATCGAACAATCAACAACAATAGCATGTAGCGCTTGATACATAAGGGCTACAGGCCAATTTGGCTACAATTCAAGCCGATTCATGCAGCACGCCGGGAGGTGTGGCGTTGCTGCCCCGCGCGGCCGCGCGGGCCAGCACATGGCCCGCCATGGCCTGGGCCAAAGCTTCTTCGCCCATAAAAACCGTGCTGCCACACTCTTTCTCCAGGCGCACCGCCTCCTCTTCGCCGTGGCTGCGCACCACGGTTTCAATGCCGGGATTGAGCAGGCGTGCAGTGGCAATGATCTGCTGCACATTCAGCGTATCGGGCGTGGCAATGACCAGCATGTGAGCGCGCGCGATGTGGGCCTGGATCAACACCGCCGGCTCCACCGCGTCGCCAAACACGGCCGCCATGCCCTGAGCCCGCAGCTTTTCGACCAGTTCACGGTTCTGCTCGGCAACCACCAGCGGGATGTTGTGCGCAGCCAGCACACTGGCCACACGCCGCCCCACGCGGCCATAGCCCACCAGCACCACTTGGCGCGCCAGATAACGCTCGTCCGTGCTGGTGGGCAACTCGGCCAGCGGGTCGTCGCGCTGCTCCAGCCGCCGCGCAAGGGCCGAGCGCGCCAGCAGCCACTTTTGCAGCGGCGCTATGGCACGAAAAACCAGCGGATTGAGCGCAATCGAAATCAGCGCTCCAGCCAGCACCAGGCTGGCGCCCTCGGGCGGCAGCAAGCCCAGCGATGCACCCAGCCCCACCAGAATGAACGAAAACTCGCCAATCTGCGCCAGGCTGGCCGACACCGTCAGCGCCGTGTGCAGCGGATACCGAAACGCCAGCACCAAAGCGGCCGCCGCCAGCGATTTGCCCACAATGATGATCGCCACCACGGCCAGCACCTGCAATGGCCGCTCCCACATGACAGAGGGATTGAACAACATCCCCACCGAGACAAAAAACAGCACGGCAAACGCATCCCGCAGCGGCAAAGACTCCTGCGCTGCCCGGTGGCTGAATTCGGATTCCCGCATCACCATGCCGGCAAAAAAGGCACCCAGCGCAAACGACACCCCAAACAGCACAGCCGACCCAAACGCAATGCCCACGGCCGCCGCCACCACGCACAACGTAAACAACTCGCGCGAACCCGTGCGCGCCACCTGCCACAACACCCACGGAAACACCCGCCGCCCCACCACCAGCATCAGCGCCACAAACCCGCCCACCTGCAGCAGCGTCCACCCCAACGTTTGCCAGATGCTGACCGACGTGGCTGCGGCAGCATTGCCGCCCAGCACGCCGGACAACGGCGGCAACAACACCAGCACCAGCACCATGGCCAGGTCTTCCACCACCAGCCAGCCCACCGCGATGCGGCCGGTGTAGGTATCGAGAATGCCCAGGGTTTCCAGCGCGCGCAGTAGCACCACCGTGCTGGCCACCGACAGCGCAATTCCGAACACCAAAGCCCCACCCAGACTCCACCCCCACCATGACGCCACGGCCATGCCCAGGGCGGTTGCCACGATGATCTGCACCACCGCCCCGGGCACCGCAATCTTGCGCACCGCCAACAGGTCGCCCAGCGAGAAATGCAGCCCCACCCCGAACATCAGCAGCATCACGCCAATTTCGGCCAGCTGGCTGGCCATGGCGGCATCGGCCACAAAACCGGGGGTATACGGGCCAATCACCACACCCGCCAACAGGTAGCCCACCAGCGCCGGGAGCCGCACACGCGTGGCCAGAAAACCCAACACCAGCGCCAGGCCCAGCGCGGCAGCAATGGTGTTGATGAGGTTCAGGCTGTGCGGCATGGTCCATGCGGCCAGAGTGGCCAAAGGTGGGGGAGAAGAGTTGTTATAACTGCAATCACGACTCAGCGGCAAAATGCCACCCAACCACCAGAACCCAGCCGTGCGGCGGGTATGATTCGCACCCTTGGAGTCAATCTGACTCACTGCACGCCAGGCGCTGCCCCAGGCGCCCAGCAAATCCATCTGCCCGTAGCTCAACTGGATAGAGCAATAGCCTTCTAAGCAAGTGCAATCTGAATTTCTTGATTTTTTTAGACCAAAAAAATCATTACAAATCAACAACTTACAGATTTAAGTTAAAGTTGAATTTGTCAAAATTTCGCAGCTTTTTGCACTTTCCGGAGAGATTTTTGTGAGATGAAACTGTTGCCAAGACAGTTGCGACAGGAATTCTGGGCTGACACTGCTCCCGTTTAGAATCTACACACCAGCCAGTAGCTCATCCGGATAGAGCAACGTCCTTCTAAGACGTGGGTAGGGGGTTCGAGTCCCTCCTGGCTGGCCAACCAAACCTCTGCATGGACTCTTCCATCATCCTCGCCGATCTGCGTGAACAGTTTGGAGCCCGAAAGGCCGTGCTTTACGCCGAGGAATTGGCCATAGCGTTGCACCGGTCCACCAGCGCTATCTACACCCTTAAATCACGCGGCACCTTGCCGGTGCCCTGCTTCAAAGTGGGCGGACGCGTGGCCGTGTCGATCTATGACGTAGCGGACTGGCTTGCGGGGAACACGCCAAAAACAGCGCGCTCGAAGCCGCAGAAGGAAGCGGAAGTCTCAGTTCCCGAGCCGAAGAGACACAAGGCGGACATGTCCGGCTTCCTCTTGCAGGTACATGCCCAACGGAAGTTTCTCGCCGACCTCGAAGTGGCTATTCAGCACCAGCTCGAACAAGAAAGCGCTAGCCCAGTCCACACGGTTAGTCTGGCCGTTTTTGATGACCAACCAGACCTATTTTTTGTCGAGGCCAGCGGGCTTGTCCTAACTTATGGTCCCGATGAAGAAGCTGCGCCGCAAGGCGATGAGGTGGATTTAGAGTGGCTAACGTGGACTGCTGCTTTGGCAAAGCCCTGGAAAAGTGAAGATACCCGTATGGAGTGGTTACGCCGTGCAGAGGCCGTTGCACCGGGAACCGCCGCCCTTGTGGAAGCCGAGCGCGAGGCGATCCTTCAACGCATCTAGTCGGGGATCAGACCGTCAATAGAAATAGTTTCAGGCACTTCGAGTGCCGCATATCCCCCGTCCAGAAAGCGGCACACCTGCACCGCAACCAGTTCTGGGGGTAGCCCCTCGTCGATCAGAGCGGGTAACTCGCGAAAAACCCACGTAGCCTTGCTGACGATGTTCGGGTACCCGGCATACAGCATTACACCTTCTGCTGTCGCAAAAGCCTCTAAACACCGTTGCTCCGTCGCTGGTCCCAGCAACAGGAAGTCGGCACGCGCACGGGGGGAAAGAGACATGTGGAAGGCCGCTCGGACAACAGCCACGGATGGTACCTCCACTCCGCGTTTGTACGCCCCCCTATCGATCAGTTGCCAACCGGAACCAGTTTGTCCATGTTTGAAATGGGCACCATCGCGCTGTTTGTGCTGTTCTCATCTTCGGATGCGGACGACAACTGAGACGAGAACAAGGCCCGCGCATCACCCGGGACTTCGGCAAGGACTGCTACCTGAACTCAGGCAGCCCTCCCCCCTTCACTTGCTCAAACGCCCACCCGTTTGCTAGGTTGGTGGCTCACTCACTTCAAGGAGCCACATGAAACCATCCCAACCCAGCAAAACTGCCCACGCGCGCAATCGCCCCATCGACCAGAAGCGCCTAGCAAAAAGAACCATGCGCTATGCCGTGGACTACATGGATCACGCGCCCGTCTGGCAAGCGCCTATCTTCGCGCGGGGTCTGTTCCGGCCCACACAAAACGGCGCCCCGGCCCAGCCATTGGAAGTGCACTTCACCTCCAAGATTCAGGGCTCCCAGATGCACTACGTGGCGCGCAGCCCCCAAGCGCTCAACGTTCCTGACCAGGCCGTGTACTTTCACCTGTGCCAGCTCATGGCACAGAGCAAGCACCTGTTAGTGCCCGCCCACGAAAACTATGCCGCCTTCAAGAAAGCACTCGGGCTGAGCGGCATGTGGGCAAACTCCCCGCTGCCGGTGGTTCGCGTCCAGCCCGCAGACCTCGCCGCAGGCATTGGCCTAACCCGCACCGGCACTAACGCCAAGGCCATGCTGGCTTCCCTTGCCCGACTATCGTGCACTACTCTGCAACGCCGCAAGTTCGGGGCAGGGTCAGTGGCCGAGGAAGGCCACAGCAGGTTCCTGGGCTTGCTGAACTTTGACACCGAAGTGTGGGTCGTGCTGAACCTCGAATCCGGGCTACACGCCCACCAACACAAGGGCGTGGCCTGGGTCAACATGCGCGAGCACCGCAGCCTGGCCAGCAAGCCTGCCAAGCGCCTGCATGCCTGGATGACGGCATGGGCCTCACCGTGGGAGCGCAAGCTGGTGGCGCTCGACAAACTCTTGGTCAGCGTATGGGGCGAGCCGCCCGCAACGCCCGCCATCCGCAAAGACAGGATGCGCACGCTGCGCAAGGCCATTCAGGAGGTCGGCCAACTGGCGGGCTGGTCTTGCGCATTGAGTGAGGACGGGCGGCACCTGTTAGTGCGCAAGCCCCTGTTTGCCGGTACTGCCGCGCAGGCCGAGCACTCGACGCCCTCGCCAGCCGCAAAGGAGGATTTGACTGCTGCTGTGCCTGCCGCTGCCACGCCCACCAAAGCCGCTGCAACGCCCACCGAAACTGCTGCAACGGCCACCCCGGTCGCTGCCACGCCCACCGCCGATACGCTGGAAGCCGCGCCCAGCTTGGATTCTGATGAGCTTGTGTTCTCTCTCTAAGACCACCAAGGAGAGAATAAGACGAACCATGGTGGTGTGGGGCGAAGCCCCGTCGCTACGATGAGCGCCGAGGCATCGCCCATCGGATGAGACGCTGCATCTTGGGGGATAAAACGTTACTAGCCAAGGATAGAGGGTGATATCAATTTGATGTCATGCTACATCTCTGGGCGTGGAGATCCCCTCGTTCTGCGCTCTGCCACCTGACATCCGGCAGCAGCCACATGAAAACTAGCTGGCATGAAAATCGCTTGACGTTCGGGGCGCGAAAAGCTACATTAGCTGCATGAGTTTTTCGCTCTCCATCTACACCTCACATCTCCCTCGCCAGACTACGTCTGCGCGCATACGGCCGCTCTAAGCGGCAAACCTCACCCAGTTTCGCCGCTTCATCCCGCTTGCAAACGCAAGCGGAGGGTTCAACCCTTTTGGAGCACATTCATGCGAACTTCTTCTCTGGCCAATCGCGGCCAAAATCGTGTCGTTTCGACACAAAAAACCCCCTCCTGCGCTGGCCAATCCGTTGCAGCGGTAGACGCTGATAAGACGCACACTGCGTTGACTATCGACCCCTGCTGCGAGGCGTTCCCGCCGATGCAGCACGACGAATTCTTGGGGCTCAAAGCCAGCATCCAACGAAACGGTCAACAAGAGCCCATCATCGTATGGAACGACCGCATTGTGGATGGCCGCCACCGGCTCAAAGCCTGCCAAGAGCTCGGCCTTGAACCAATGATCAAGCGATTGAGCTGCGACTACGCGCAGGCGGTCAGCGCGACCTTCGCCGCGAACATCAATCGCCGCCAACTACGACATGGTCAGCTGGCTCTGCTGGCCGCGCAACTCGCAACCCGCAAGCCTGGCCAGACCAAAGCAGCCAAGCATGTTGGTGCCGTTCTTTCCCAACCAGAAGCTGCGGCCTTGTTTGGAGCATCGCGAGATGCCGTCCAGAAGGCTTGCCTTCTGATCCGTGGCAATAACACGGCTCTGCTGGACAGTGTTCACAACGGCACCATGAAGCTCAATGTGGCCTATGAAATTTATAAGAACGGCAAAACTGGCTTGCGAGCGAAAACGACAGAAAAAGAACGCGAAGCGCTGCAAGTAGTTGCTGGCTTGAAGGAACGGCTGGGCGAGGAATCTCGCAACTTGCGATTGATCAAACAAGCGGCCACCAGCGCCAAAAACTTGGCGCTGCCTACCGGTGCACGCCATTCCATCGTTTTGGCCGATCCTCCCTGGGACTACGGCATGGCGGCTGACCGATCACACAGCAGAGTCCTTCCGCACAATCATTATCCGACGATGACCGTTGCGGCTATCTGCGACATGGAGGTCGAGGAGATCGCGGCGGACGATGCCATGCTTTTCATGTGGTGCCCGGCCTCTTTGCTGCCCGACGGCCTCAAAGTCATGGCAGCCTGGGGGTTCGACTACTCCTCGAACTGGGTCTGGCACAAAAGCGGCGGCAGACTCAACTGCGGTGGCGGCACGGCGGCCATCCATCACGAACTGCTTTTAGTCGGCAAGCGTGGCGCTGGCCTGACCATCGTGGGCAAAAAGGCGAGGGAATCATCCGTTTTCAGCGCGTCGGTAAAAGGCCACAGCGCCAAACCCGCCGTGGTGCACGAGCGGTTGGAAAAGCTGTATCCCAAGGTTAGTCGCATCGAGCTTTTTAGCCGAGCGCAGCGAACGGGCTGGACCATGTTCGGCAATCAAGTAGGTGAGACGGTTGCAGCAAGGAAGGTGGCTTGATATGGCCTCTACCCATACTGACATCACGCGCCCCTCCGATATCGACCGAGAACTAAAACTGCCGCCTGCGGTACGCTACTTTGAAGCAGAACCTGTCAGGACCACGGCTACCCTTGCTGAATATCGCGATGAGGCTGGTCGATTGCACAACGAACATGGCTTTGCCGTGGCTCTTGACGACGGGACAGAGGAGTGGTGGCGACATGGCCATGCCCATAGCGTTGACGATTGGCCTGCCATTTCTTTGGGCAATTCCAGCGAACTTGACGTATTTGTTCCTTCGGGACTGCAAGGCGGCACCATTTGCGACCGGTTGGACTTCGGATCAGGGGCACTCGTGTGGTGTGAAGACGGTCTAATCCATCGCATTGGAGATCCAGCAGTACAGCTGTGCCCAGGAATCTTCAACTACTGCGAATACTGGCACATGGGCCGGAGACATCGAGCCGATGGACCGGCGCTCATCGACTGCTTCGAGAAGTGGTACTACCACGGCCTTCTCCATCGGTGCGATGGTCCCGCCGTAGTAAATACCAGCAGAAACCACACTGGGGTATGGGTCTGGTACGGAGAGGTTTTCTGTGATGGCGCCGAATTGGGCGAGGAAGACTTTCCGTTTCACGAGCCACCGCCCGCGTTCTACATGACCGCGCTGTTGAGCATGATGACTACGCCAGTGCTCCACGCGAAATCTATCGACGTCATCGTTGCGCGGATTGCGTTGCTGATGCCAGACTTCCCAGCCCTCTGGTTTGGGAGAGAAGGCTGCGAGTGGCACGAAATCCGCCGAGCAATCGCAATTTGTTTAGAGGAGCACACGACGGGAGTAGGCCCGAAAGCAAAGCGAAAACGAAAAGCCAAAATCGATGTCATTTCTCTGCCTGAATTTTTTCTGGACGAGGACTAGCCATCCAGTTGACTCAACTGCTTTCTGCCTCTGCTACGTCCCATCGCCCATAACTAGCTCAAAAAGGGCAGCCATTCCCGCCAGACCGGAACATGCCCATCCGGGCACAACCACGGCCCTGGCGGGCGCACCTCCCCTTTGCCGCATGGCTTATCCCAAAACCTAGCCAACACAGATCGTGATGGCTTGGAGCTAAGTCCGGTCGCAATTGCCTGGTTCGGGCATCCCCCCTCCTTCGCTAAGATGTAACCAAGGAGCGGCGGGAAAATGGCATGAAACTCATCGACAACATCAACGACCTGCTGGGCGACGACATCAAACAGTCTGTCCAGCCAGGCGCGCGCCTCAAAATCGCGGCTTCCTGCTTCTCGATCTACGCTTATGAGGCCTTGAAGCGCGAGTTGGAGTCGGTCGAATCGTTCGAATTCATCTTCACCTCCCCATCGTTCATGCCCGACGAGGCAACGGACGCGGCCAAGAAAGAGCGGCGCGAGTTCCACATCCCCAAGCCCCCCTCGGAAGCGAAAACCGAGCGCAGCTTCTACGGCACCGAATTCGAGGTGCAGCTCAAAAACAAGCTGACCCAGCGCGCCATTGCCCGTGAATGCGCCGACTGGATGCGCCGCAAGGCCAAGTTCCGCACCAATAGTGGCAACGCGCCCATGCAGCAGTTTGCTGCGGTACAAGCGGCCATTGCGACGGAAGACATGAACAATGCCGTCTACATGCCCTTGCATGGCTTTACTGCCGTCGATTTGGGCTACCAGCCTGGCAACGCCGTATCGAACATCGTCAACAAATTCGACGAGCCCGCCAACACGGGCGTATTCCTGAGCTTGTTCGACCAGATTTGGGCTGATCCCGCCAAGCTGAACGACGTAACCAGCTTGGTGTGCGAGCACATCGCGTCGGTGTACCAAGAGAACTCGCCCGAGCGCATCTACTTCCTGATGCTTTACAACATCTTCAACGAGTT
This sequence comes from Acidovorax sp. 35-64-16, assembly GCF_002281195.1. Classification (NCBI taxonomy): domain Bacteria; kingdom Pseudomonadati; phylum Pseudomonadota; class Betaproteobacteria; order Burkholderiales; family Comamonadaceae; genus Acidovorax; species Acidovorax sp. 35-64-16. Next base: position 25,921 of record NZ_NCFM01000003.1, read on the forward strand.
TCTGGAAGACCTCAACGAAGACGTGCTGCCCAACGACCGCACGGGCTACCTCGACACGCTGGTGTGGCAAAAGCTCTTCAACTTCCAGCGCGACGCCGCCACCGGCATCATCAACAAGCTCGAAACCTACAACGGCTGCATCCTGGCCGACAGCGTGGGCCTAGGCAAGACGTTCACGGCGCTGGCCGTTATCAAGTATTACGAGCTGCGCAACCGGTCTGTGCTGGTGCTGTGCCCCAAGAAGCTGGCCGACAACTGGTTGACCTACAACCGCAACCTCAAAACCAACATCTTCGCCAAGGACCGGTTCAACTACGAAGTGCTGTGCCATACCGACTTGCAGCGCACCAGTGGCGAATCGTTTGGTACACCCCTGAACCGGGTGAACTGGGGCAACTACGACTTGGTGGTGATCGACGAGTCGCACAACTTCCGCAACAACGACGCCTACAAGGACAAGGAGACGCGCTACCAAAAGCTGATGGACTCCGTCATCAGGCAAGGAGTGAAGACCAAGGTGTTGATGCTGTCGGCCACGCCCGTCAACAACCGCTTCAACGACTTGCGCAACCAGTTGGCGCTGGCCTATGAGGGCAACTCCTTGCAGTTGGGCGACAAGCTGCACACCGAGAAAGACGTTGAGGAGATTTTTCGCAGGGCGCAGGCCGCGTTCAACAACTGGACCAAGCTGCCGCCCGAAGAGCGTACCGCCAACGCCATATTGAGCGCCCTGGACTTCGACTTTTTCGAGCTGCTCGACAGCGTAACGATTGCCCGATCCCGCAAGCACATCGAGACGTTCTACGACACCAAGGACATTGGCACCTTCCCGCAACGCCTCAAACCCCTGTCATTCCACTGCCCTCTGACCCTGCGCACCGATGTCATTGGCTTCAACGATATCTTCAACCAGCTCTCACTCTTGAAGCTGGCCGTGTATGCGCCTGTGGGCTACATCTTGCCCAGCCGCATCAAGAAGTACGAAGACATGTATGACACCGAGGTGGCCAGTGGCGGTGGCAAGCTCAAACAGGCCGACCGCGAAAAGAGCTTGCAGGCGCTGATGACCGTCAACCTGCTCAAACGGCTGGAAAGTTCAGTCGCATCGTTCCGGCTCACCTTGCAGAGTCTGCAAAGCAATCACCAGAAAGCGCTGGCCCAGATCGCAGCATTCAAGCAAACGGGCCGGGCAAGGCCGTTCACCGATCAGGCATCGGTTTTTGAGGATGTCGATTTCGACGGCGAAGAACTGCCCGATTTTGACGACGCAAACGAGAGCAGCACGGGCGGCAAGGTCAAAATCGACCTGGCCGACATGGACCTGCCATCGTGGGAGTACGACCTGAGCGCCGACCTGGGCGTGATTGATGGCCTGCTGGCCGAAATGGAAAAAATCACCCCAGCCGACGACGCCAAGCTCCAACACCTCAAAGCCCAGATCGAGCACAAGCTGGCCAACCCCATCAATCCGGGCAACCGCAAGCTGCTGATATTCACTGCGTTTGCAGACACCGCCAACTACCTCTACGACAACCTGGCAGTTGGCCTATTCCAGGCCCATGGAATCCACGCTGGCAAGGTTACGGGCACCACAGAGCCTAAAACTACCCTGCGGCTTGCCGCCAACCCGCGCCAGGGCATCGACTTCCAGACCATGCTCACCCTCTTTGCGCCCCGCGCCAAAGAGAAGGCGCTGACCCTGCCCCACGAGCCCGGCGAGATTGACGTGCTGATCGCCACAGACTGCATTTCCGAAGGGCAGAACTTGCAGGACTGCGACACCGTCATCAACTACGACATCCACTGGAACCCGGTGCGCATCATCCAGCGCTTTGGGCGGGTGGACCGCATCGGTTCGCCCAACGCGCGCATCCAGTTGGTCAACTACTGGCCCGACATCAGCCTGGACGAATACATCCGCCTCAAAGAGCGGGTGGAGAGCCGCATGATGATTGCCGACGTTACGGCCACAGGCGATGACAACGTGCTGTCTGCGCAGTCCAACGACGTGGCCTATCGCAAAGAGCAATTGCGCCGTTTGCAAGAAGAGGTCATCGAGATGGAAGACCTCAAAACCGGGGTGTCCATTACTGACCTCGGGCTCAACGACTTCCGCATGGACCTGCTGAACTACGTCAAAGCCCATGGCGACCTGTCCCGCCTGCCCAATGGCCTGCACGCCGTGGTGCCCGCCGATGTGGAAAAGGGCTTGCGCCCCGGCGTGATTTTTACGCTGCGCAACCGGCAACTTGATGGTGCAGCCGGTGCAGTGGTGCGGCAGAAAAACCGTCTGCACCCTTACTACGTGGTGTACATCGGTATGGACGGCCGCATCATTGCCGACCACACCGAAGTCAAGACGCTGCTGGACCTGGCCCGCAACGCCTGCAAAGGCCGCACCGAGCCAGTGCCCACCGCCTTTGAACCCTTCAATACAGCCACCAGCGATGGCCGCAACATGGCGGTGTACTCAACGCTGCTGGACCAGGCCATCCACTCCATGATCGAGCGCCAGCAAGAGCAAGACGTGGACAGCCTGTTCTCGCCGGGCAAGACCAGTGCTTTGGTGCACGAGGTGGCCGGTCTGGAAGACTTCGAGCTGGTCAGCTTCCTCGTGGTGCAGCCTGCATGACCCATCCAACGACTGCGCCAACCACCTCGCAAACAATGGCCCGCGCCCTATTCGCCTGGCCTGCAAAAGCCGCAGTGTCTCGCCCTGTGGCCAAGGCCAAAATCTACGCGCACGCCAAACCCACCGCCGCATTGCGCGCGCTGTTTGTGGAGCAGGTCGAAAGCATCACCTGGGCCTACAAGCTATCCCCGGAAAGCATCAATTTGCCCGCCAAGCCAGACGTGCCCGAAATCGAGGTGTTTGAAATCGCCTTGAAGCTGCCGGATGTCAGTCATTCGGTACTGCGCTGCATCGACAAAGCCATTCCGTTCCCCATCCTGTTTGTGCTGCGGCACGATGGCAACAGCCGACCCGTCGCCGCCTATAAGCGCCCCAGCGAAGCCGCCAGCGGCCAATGGGTGTTGGGCGACTACCATGCAGCGCCGTGGCAGTCGGACGACTTGCCGCGCCACGGCTTACCCGTTGCACTGGATTTGCAAGGCCTGTACGAGCAGCTGCTGCGCCAGCATCTGGCGGTGCCCGCCCGGGCTGGGGAGACTTTGCGCGACCAATTGGATCGGCTGGCGCAGCTGGAAGCCAAGCAGGCCGCAGCGGCCAGGCTGGAAACCCGGCTGGCGCAGGAAAAGCAGTTCAACCGCAAAGTCGAGATCAACGCTCAGTTGCGTACCATTCGCAGCGAGCTTCAAGCACTGGCCTTGTGAACCGGGCCACTACAATTGCTATATATTTAATAGCGTGCAGCGATTTCTGAATAAGCGCTACAAGCCAATTTGACCATGAATAAACTAAAAATGCACAGCCCCGACCTGACGCAGGCCAACATCGACAAGCTGGCAAAGCTGTTCCCCAACTGCCTGACCGAAATGCGTGGCGCCGATGGTGAGGTCAAGCGCGGCATCGACTTTGACCAGTTGCGGCAGGAGCTGTCCCCATCCATCGTGGAAGGCCCGCAAGAACGCTACCAGCTCAACTGGCCCGGCAAGCGGGAGGCCCTGCTGACTGCCAATGCGCCGATCGCCAAGACATTGCGCCCCTGCCGCGAAGAGAGCGTGGACTTTGACACCACGCAGAACCTGTTCATTGAGGGGGACAACCTTGACGCGTTGAAACTGCTGCAAGAGACCTACCTGAACAAGGTGAAGATGATCTACATCGATCCGCCTTATAACACTGGTAATGACTTCATTTATGAGGACGATTTCGCGCAGAGTTCAGAAGAATTTTTTATCAAGTCGAATCAGAAAGATCAGAGCGGAAACAGGCTTGTGGCAAACGCCGATTCCAACGGAAGATTTCATTCGGATTGGCTTTCGATGATGTACTCACGTCTCAAATTAGCAAAAAATTTGTTGCGTGACGATGGTGTAATTTTTGTTCACATTGATGACAACGAAGTTGAGACGCTCGGCAAGCTGTGTTCTGAAGTTTTTGGAGAAGAAAACTTCATCAATATCGTTACAGTAAAGACGAAAGTAGGTGGAGTGTCCGGCAGCTCAGAAGGTAAGAGTCTAAAAGATACCACCGAATTCATTTGGATTTACGCAAAGAATAAGGAGGTCGTACTTCTGACTCCTGTTTACATCAAGACAAAATTATCCGAAAGAATAAATAGCTATGAAGCTGAGGGTAAAAGTTGGAAGTACACGTCCATCATTACAAAATTGGGCGAAAAGTTCTTGATCAAAGAAGATGCTGTTCGAAGTATTCGTTACTTTGGCTACAAGGCCCTGGAAACCATATCCATTCAGGCATTTGCTCGTGAAAAAGGTCTGACCGTAGAAGATGTGTACAACCAGTATGCGGACAAGATTTTTAGGACAACAAACGCACAGAGCAGCGTGCGCCAGACAGTCATCAGAGAAACAAAGAATACGGACTGTCCCATGTATGGTTGTGAATATGCGCCAATAAAGGGACGGAATGAAGGCTCAGTGATCGAGGTTCTGTACAAATCAGGCGCTACTGCTGACCAACGCAATATGGTCATGTTTTTGTCAGATGTTGTTCAGAAGATTGACGGTGTCTACTACTACATGGACAAAGTGAGTTCACTTTGGGATGATATTGATTACAATAATCTCACAAAGGAAGGCAATACGGAATTCGCAAATGGGAAAAAGCCGATCAAACTTATCCAGCGAATGCTTTCATTGGCTACATCGAAGGACGATCTAGTTGTAGATTTCTTTGCCGGGAGTGGAAGTACTGCCCATGCGGTAATGCAGCAAAATGCAGAAGACGGTGGCGATCGCAAATTTATCTTGGTGCAAATTCCAGAGCAGTGCGACGAGCAAAGTGACGCGCGCAAGTCTGGCTTGAACACAATCGCAGACATAAGCAAGGAGCGTATCCGGCGTGCCGGAAAGCAGGTCCTAGATGGCGGATGTCACAAAGACTGGGATAGAGACGTTGGTTTCCGAGTCCTCAAAATTGACACCTCCAACATGAAGGAGGTGTTCTATACCCCCGACGCGGTGTCCCAAGACCTGCTGTCCGACCAAATCAACAACATCCGCGAAGACCGCACGTCAGAAGACCTGTTGTTCCAGGTGCTGCTGGATTGGGGCGTTGACCTGGCGCTGCCCATCACGCAGGAGACCATTGCGGGCAAGACGGTGTACTTTGTGGATGGCAACGCGCTGGCCGCATGCTTTGAAGAGGGTGTCAGCGAAGATTTCGTCAAGCTGCTGGCCCAGCGTGAGCCGCTACGCGTGGTGTTCCGCGATGCGGGCTTTGCCAGCGACAGCGTGAAGATCAACGTGGAGCAAATCTTCAAGCTGATGAGCCCCAGCACCGAAGTCAAGTGCATTTGATGGGGCGGCACACAATGGGTTTGGAACCTCTGGGCACTGATTTTTCTGTCTTGGTGCAGGCGCTCAGCGCCACACACCAGCAGTTGCAAGCGCAGGCCGCGCGGTCGGTGGACACGGCTTTGGTGCTGCGCAACTGGCTGTTTGGCTGGCACTTAGTGGAATTTGAGAACGCCTCGGCCCGGCGGCAAGAGGTGTACGGTAAGAGCTTGGTGGACAAACTGTCGGCTGCATTGAGTAGCCAGGGCATCAAAGGCGTGTCGCCGACCAATTTGCGCTTGTGCCGCAGCTTCTACGAGTCGTTCCAGAAGATTCAACAGACGGCGTCTGTTGAATCTTCGGCCACTGCACCGCAGCCGCCCGACCTGAACGCGCTCAAAGCCCAACTGGGCTTGGGTTGGTCGCACTATGTGGTGCTGCTGTCGGTGAGCAACGTGCAGGCCCGCAGCTTCTATGAGGTGGAAGCGCAGCAGGCGAGTTGGGGCGTGCGTGAGCTGAAACGCCAAATTGCCAGCGGCTTATTCGAGCGCCTGGCGTTGAGCCGCAGCAAGGATGAAGTGAAAGCCCTGGCCCAGGTGGGACAGGTGCTGGCCAAACCTGCGGATGTGATCAAGAACCCCTATGTGTTGGAGTTTCTGGATTTGCCAGAGCACCCCACCTACTCAGAGCACCAGCTGGAACTGGCCATCATCGACAAGTTGGAGCACTTCTTGTTGGAGCTTGGCAAGGGCTTCTTGTTTGAGGCACGGCAAAAGCGGTTCACGTTTGACGACAGCCACTTCTACGTGGACTTGGTGTTCTACAACCGCTTGCTGCGGTGCTATGTGGTGATCGACCTGAAAATCGGCCAGCTGACGCACCAAGACCTGGGCCAGATGCAGATGTACGTGAACTACTTCGACCGGCACGTCAAAACCGCCGACGAAGCGCCCACGGTGGGCATCTTGCTGTGCTACGACAAGAACGACGCACTGGTGGAACTCACGCTGCCCCAGAACAGCAACATCTACGCCGCGCAGTACCAGCTGTACCTGCCTTCCAAGGAAGAGTTGCGTCAAAAAATTCAGGAAGCCGAAAAGGCATGGGAGGCGGCTCAATGAAGCTCAAATTCAAGAAACAGGCCTACCAGACCAACGCCGTGGAGGCCGTCGCAGATTGCTTTGCCGGGCAGCCCAAGCGCGAAGGGCTGAATTACCGGATTGACCCAGGCCGTGTGGTTGACGCCAGCGGCCAGGCGACTGCGGCATTGGAGTCATCCGGGTTCAAGAATGCAGATCTGGCCCTGACTCCTGGCCAGATGCTGGAAAACATCCACGCGGTGCAGCGCAGGCAAAACCTGCCGCAGTCTGCCGCCTTGGTCAAAACCAAGGTGTGCGACATCAATCTGGACGTGGAGATGGAGACCGGCACGGGCAAGACGTATTGCTACGTCAAGACCATGTTCGAGCTGAACGCCCGGTATGGGTGGAGCAAGTTCATTGTGGTGGTGCCCAGCATTGCCATTCGTGAAGGCGTGTTCAAGTCGCTGGAAATCACAGCGGAGCACTTCCAGGACGACTACAAGAAGCGCGCCCGCTTTTTCATCTACAACTCCAAACAGCTGCACAACCTGGAAAGTTTCGCGAGCGATGCAGGCATCAATGTCATGGTCATCAACGTGCAGGCCTTCAACGCCACGGGCAAGGACGCGCGCCGAATTTATGAGGAGCTGGACGACTTCCAGTCCCGCAGGCCCATTGATGTGATCAGTGCCAACCGCCCCATCCTGTTCCTGGATGAGCCGCAGAAGATGGAAGGAGGCAAGACGTTGGACTCGCTGGCCAACTTCAAGCCGCTGGCGGTGCTGCGGTATTCGGCCACGCACAAGACAACGCACAACAAGATCCACCGGCTGGATGCGCTGGATGCCTATAACCAGAAGCTGGTCAAGAAGATTGCGGTGCGCGGCATATCGGTCAAGGGCCTCACTGGCACCAATGCCTACCTGTACTTGGAGTCAATTGAAGTGTCCACCAGCGCCCCAGTGGCGCGGGTAGAGTTCGAGATCAAGCAGAACAGCGGTATCAAACGCGTGCTGCGCAAGCTGTCGCGCAACGACAACCTATTCGACCTGTCGGGCGGCTTGGAGCAGTACCGTGGCTTTGTGGTGGCTGACATCAATGCCTTGACCAACACCGTGAGCTTTACCAATGGCCACGAGCTGATAGCAGGCGAAGCCACGGGCGATGTCAACGAATCCGCATTGCGCCGTATCCAGATCCGCGAGGCTGTCAAAGCCCACTTCGAGAAAGAGCAGGCCTTGTTTGCGCAGGGCATCAAGGTGCTGTCTCTCTTCTTCATTGATGCCGTCAGCAAGTACCGCAGCTATGACGAAGCGGGCGAGCGCAATGGCGAGTACGCCCAGATGTTTGAGGAAGAGTACAACGAGCAGCTGGCCGAGGTGATGACGCTGGAAGACACGCCCTACAACCGGTATCTCAAAGGCATTGCCACCAACCGAACGCATGAAGGCTACTTCTCCATCGACAAGAAGAGCAAGCGCATGGTGGACCCCGAAACGGGCAAGAAGTCAACGGAAACCGACGACGTGGACGCGTATGACCTGATTTTGCGCAAGAAGGAGCAGTTGCTCAAATTTGAAGAGCCGGTGCGCTTCATCTTCTCCCACTCAGCCCTGCGCGAAGGTTGGGACAACCCCAACGTGTTTGTGATCTGCACGTTGAAGCACAGCGACAACACCATCAGCCGTCGGCAAGAGGTGGGGCGCGGATTGCGCTTATCTGTCAATCAGCATGGCGACCGCATGGACGCACCTGCAACGGTGCACCACGTCAACGTGCTGACGGTAGTGGCCAGCGAGAGCTACAAGGACTTCGTAACCGCCTTGCAGCGGGACATGAGCGAAGGCTTGTCGGAGCGGCCACGGGTGGCCGACGAGTCCTACTTCACCGGCAAGGTGCTCAAAACAGCGGCTGGCGATGTGGAGGTAACCCCGCAACTGGCCAAGCAGATATACAAGTACCTGCTTAAAAACGACTACACCGACGACAAGGACCGCATCGCGGATGCGTACCATGAGGCCAAGAAGGAAGGGACGCTTGCCGCGTTGCCGCCCGACTTGGTGGCCCATGCCGAAGCGGTCTTTGCGCTGATCGACACCGTGTTCAGCGATACAAAGCTGCCATTACCGGAGGACGACCGCAAGGCCAAGACCAATCCGCTGAACGGCAATTTTGAGAAAGCCGAGTTCAAGGCGCTGTGGAGTCGCATCAACCGCAAGGCTGCGTACACGGTGGACTTCGAGACGCCAGAGCTGGTGGCCAAGTGCGTGAAGGCCTTGGAGGCCGAACTCAAAGTGAGCCCCATGCAGTACACCGTGGTGGCCGGGGAGCAGGCCGACACCGCAACCTACGACGGCGTTCGCCAGGGCGAGTCCTTCAAGGTAACAGAGTCCACGACGGACTACCACCGTGCATCAGCCCATTCCGCCGTCAAGTACGACCTGATTGGCCGCCTGGCCGAAGAGACACAACTGACGCGTGCCACGGTCGCCAGCATCTTGCAGGGCATCAACAAGGCCGTGTTCAGCCAGTACCGCACCAACCCCGAAGACTTCATGCGCAAGGCCGCGCGCCTGATGAACGAGCAGAAGGCGACGGTGATTGTGGAGCACATCGCCTACGACCCCACGGGTGAAACGCACACCATGGAAATCTTCACGCAGGACAAGCCCAAGGAAGATTTCAGCAAGGCGGTGAAGGCCAACCACCACATCTACGACTACGTTTTCACGGACTCCAAGAACGAGCGGGACTTTGTGCGCGAGCTGGATGCCAGCACCGAAGTGGTGGTGTATGCCAAGCTGCCTCGTGGGTTCTTCATCCCAACGCCGGTTGGCAACTACAACCCCGACTGGGCCATTGCCTTCCAGGAGGGCAAGGTCAAGCACGTTTACTTTGTCGCCGAGACCAAGGGTTCGATGTCCAGCATGGACTTGCGGAAAATCGAGGAAAGCAAGATCGAGTGCGCCCGCAAGTTCTTCGCCAAGATCACGTCTGACCAGGTCAAGTACGACGTGGTTGATGGGTATGGGAAGTTGATGGAGCTGGTGGCGTAGCGTATCGACAGGATGCACAGCCCATCGCTGTCAAAACGCTGGCAATTGCGCCCCGTAATGCCGTCGTAGAGCTGCTCATGGGTGTTGTACGCCGCGCGAGTTGATTCAGCCCATCTCATTCAATGGGGAACGTGGTCGATAGCGTGCTGTTTGATGGATGTTTTGCCGACACTTCACCGGGCATTGCGGTCGCGCGGTTTTTTCATGGAATTACTCTGCATTGAGCTGCCGGATATCAGGCACCTTGGGCACCCTTACCGCCCCCACGAATTGGTTGCTCTTTTGGCTGCACCCTGTACTTTGTTTGCATGGGACACAGAAAGCACGAACTCCGCCATCCACTGCGTGTATGGAATGCGCACTTAGCGATTGACCTTGGCGGTCAATCGCTCTCGTGGGCTTCGCCCCGTGCTGGCCTTCGTCCCCACGGCTCCCGCATGCTGTCCGAGGACGGACGGCATGTGCCTAATTTGCCCGAGCTGGCCGGGGTCGGCCTATCGGGTGCGCGAGCAGCGCAGGGCGATACCCATGGCGATTTACCATCTCACGGCCAAGTGGCACACACGAAGTAAAAACAAAAAACTCCGGGCTCTGCGGGCCTACGCATACCGGGCAGGTGCTCGGGTCATCGATCCTTTGAACTCTCGGGTTTACAACTCCACGAACAAAAAAGAGGTCGTTTTTTGCGAGACCCTGCTGCCGCCCGGAGCCCCCGAGTGGATGCGAGATCCCATTGAGCTATGGGGGCGTGCGGTAGAGGGTGGCGAGCGCCGCAGCGATTCTGTCCTTTTCGCTGAGTGGGTGGGCGCCCTCCCGAACGAGTTGGACATCGAAGCCTGCAAGGCCATCGCCTCCGCATTCGTGAACGACTTGGTTGTGGAGGGGATGGTGATTAGCTGGGCACTGCACGATAAACCGGGCAACCGACACTTTCACGCCATGGCCACAACTCGCCACATCAAGGGAGAGCAATTCGGGGTCAAAAACCACCGCTGGCGGCAACTTGCATTGCTGTACAAAACGCGAGAGCGCTTCGCCCAACACATCAACGAGGCGTTGGAAAAGGCAGGATTTCCTCAGCGCGTAACGCACAAATCGTATGCCGATCTGGGGATAGACCGGGAACCCACGAAACATGTTGGGCCGGAGTATTCTGGCAAACAGGACACACCCTACCAAGCCAAACGCGAAGACCGCATGCGCCACAACCGGCGCGTCAAAACCGTCTATCAGCAACGAAGCAAGCGGCGACGTGCCGAAGCGCGCCCAAGTCTCGTAGCCGGTGTGCAAGCGGGCAAGCTGATGACAGCCCTGCGCGATCAGCTTGATGACAGCCGTGAAGCTTCCGCAGCACCGCTGACTCCATCCATGTCGGCCGACGCCGTTGCGGCACACGAATACATGCATACCGAAGAGCCAGGTGCCGACGAAATATTCTTGGCAATGGGACGGGTTCGCGCAGGATTGGGACGGCAGTGGAACTGGCCCACACTCGCAGCCCAATACAAGCGCTTGGATAAAAAATCCGGCGGCGACGTGCTCGACACGCTGTTGGTCAAAGATTTGATCTGGGTAGCCAGCCGGTCGCCCGAGCAGATTTCGGAGTTCGGCAAGCTGGTGCCGCGCTCCCGCATGGCGAACATTGCGACAGCCGCCAGAGCGTGGGCGCATTCATCTCAGCCCGAAGTGCTGCATCTCATAGATAGCATGGTGGCCGGTGCGGCTGCCGCTTCGCCGAATGACTCGGACAAGCAAGCTATGCCCGCGAGCGGCGCTTCGCCGGAGCCCGATTTTCTGAGTTACGCCGATGCTTTCACACCACTGGCCTATCTCATTACCGATATGGCCGCGCTGGTGGGAACCTGTCAGCAGGTCGCGCGCAGCATCGAAAAAAAGATATCCCCAGACATCCTGGCCAAGCGCATAAACCGACTGCTGGCGGGTGATACCTGGCCAGCCAACCAAGCCCAATTGTTGGATGCGCTGATCACTGGCGAAATTGTCTTCGCGGCCAAACGTCGGCAGCACAAACTTGCCGACGCACTGAATGCTGTGCCACCTGATCACCGCAGTCATTTTGAGCACGTTGTTGCATCGGTGCTGGGTGCTTGCGTGGTGGATGCGGGCCATGCCGTGGCATCGCGTGCACTGCCTGCACAAGCCCAGATGGAAGTGCAGGCCGAATGCAATGTGCGGATGGCACTCAGCGACTGGCAGCTGGCCGACTATCCAATACGGTGTATCGCAATGAAGGCGATGGGCAAGGAATACCTGTGGAGCGAATTCCAACGGGACATCCAGCGCCATGCGCAGCATCACAGTGGATGGCAGACAGCATGGTGGCAGGAGAAGCAAGTGACGTTGCAAGGCCGTGAGCTGGCGGCCTTCCGCAAGCACTTACCAGCTTGGTTCGGACTGCCACGTCCCCAGCAGTATTCCCTTGCTGCCCATGACCCCAACCCGTCGATGTCGATGACGCGCGACCTGCGCGGCCCCAAAGCGGCTACGCCCGAGCCCTCACAAAGCGAGGCTGTTGGCTGCATCTATCCTGCGCATCTGACTACCGAACACCAGCCAGATCCATGGCACGTTCATCCCGCTGCGCGCGACAACGGCGCAGCGCCGGGTGCAACGGCATAAATGCTTGTCTGGCCGGAGCACCTACTGCTAGCTTGAACGCGCACGCACGCTGATCGTTCGCGTGCTTTCAAGGAGTTCAATATGTCAGATAAGGCCTTCCGGGTGCAATGCATTCCAGACAGCAAGTTTTGGGAGCGGCTGGCGAACAGTCCCTCCCCCAATGGCAGCTTCCCTGAGGTTATGAACCTGGGCAAGCAGATGAGTTTCTCTTACGCGCCGTTCAATGCGCTGGACGGGTACGCTGACTGGGGCAACTCGCAGCGCGCACTGCATTACGTGGTGCCCCCCACCCCGGCCCCAATTAGGTCTATCGGCTATCTCGTTGCACCGCCATCAGCGAGCACCAGACAAAGGCGCGTGTTTGTCGCGTTCTTCTATGGTCCGGGACAGGCGGTATTGGCAGAGACGCATCCCATGACGTTGCTGCACAAGCCCTTGGGACTGCGGCTGGCCAGCGGTATTGTGTTCGGCGACGACACCTTCACTGTCAGCAACGTAGTCATCAAGGGCGATGACGCACCCATTCGCATCGCAATGGCCGGGAAAAACCCCGCCCTAACCCTGTCGATCACCGAGGGGGAGCCGCCGACAGCGCCCGGCAACACGATGTCTGGCGGCTCAACGCAAGCCGAAGCACCGCTCCTCAACGTGCTCAACATCAACGTGGGCATTCCTCATCTGGCCGCGCTCAACGTGAACTTGCCACTGGCGGCGGTGATTTGATGGCGCACGCTATGGAGCAGTTTTTGTGGGCATGGGTCAAGCGACTGTTACAGCCCTTGTTCGCCGAAGTGCAGCCCCACAAGGTTTCTGCGTTTGACTGGACATCCGCGCATTGGGCAGCGGTGGCTCAGCAATCGCAATCAGAAGTGCAGTCCCGCAGTGCTGCGATGCAATCCAAAGAAGCCGAAAATTTACGGCAAGCAGCTGAAAAAGCCACTCTTGCAAAGCAAAGAAATGACACAGCCATCGGTACGTTTGAGCTGTAAAAAAACATTGCCTTACGCGGCTTCGCCGTCCTCAGAACGGTGGAAGCGGCCAAAAGCAAATAGGTCTCTTCGTGCCTCTCAACTTCGCATCCATCACGCCATTCGCATGCTCGCGTCATGCTGATTGCTTTGAGTTGTAGGCATGGTGCGGGAGACAGCGCGTTGAACATTGTGCGGTCAGTTCATGGTTCGGTCCTGTCATGGGCGAAGGACCGACACCATGCACTTATGCGACCGCCCCACATCCACCGCGAAAGTCCGCGTTCACCACTTGGCCCTGTTTTTGTGCTGGGCCGCTGTGGCGTTCTTCCAGATCGCAGGCATCAAAACGCACGCTACCGGAGGCCCTGCATCAGCTCCCAGGCCTGCTGTGTGTGCAGTGATGCGTCAACGCCTTTTTGGCTAAGCGACACGCATACCGTTCGTCGCCCGCAGCACATGCGAATTGGTGGATCTTCATATCGGCGTTCGCTAGCTTGGGACGGTCAACCCACCCCAGGAGAACCACATGGACAACGACGCCGATATCGACGCACTGGCATTCAGCGCTGTCGCAGAAGAAAAACCCAAGAAGCCAAGGAAGACCACCGCCCCCGTGGCATCAAGGAAGAAACCAAGACCGCGCAGGCCCAAACCAAAGCCTGCCAGATCCCCCGCCGTACCAGCTGACGAATCGACGCCCGACACAGGTGCCACCCTTGCGGAATCGGAGGCTGGTGCGCCCACAGCTTCCAAGAAAAAGACGATGGAGCAGATCACCAACCAGATATACCGCGATGCTGCGGAACGCATCGTGGCACTCATGGATGCTGGCAACTCTATATGGCAAAAGCCGTGGGTGGCGCCACGCGGCCATTCACGACCATACAGCGCACATAGCGGCCTGCCGTTCTCGGGGTTCAACCGATTCAGCTTGATGTGCGAGATGCTCGCCAACGGATGGACCGATGCGCGATTCATAACGTACCGCCAGGTACAGGCCATGGCGGCGAGCATGGCCAATGAAGGAGTGAAGCCAGAGGATTTACCGCATGTCAAAGCAGGAGCGCGCGGCTTGCCCATCTACAAGTTCGGCTTTGTGGAGAAGAAGACGCCCGCTCTGGATGCTGCGGGCCGTCCCCGGATGGACGGCGATGGCAAGCCCATCTTCGACATTGTGCGTGGGCGTCCCTACTTGCGGTCTTACACGGTCTTTCCAGCCAGTGCCATCGCGAACATGCCGCAGCTACCCGCGACAGAGCCAGAGCCGGTGTGGGCAGTGCGCTCGCAAGTGGAAGAGCTGATCGAAAAAATGGGGGTGCCCGTCAGACACACGCCTGGCAATCGCGCGTACTACTCCATCACTACGGACTCGATCACGATCCCCGCACGCGCGCAGTTCAAGGACACAGTGGACGCCAGCGGCCATATAGCCGAGGCGGCGAGCGACAAATACCTTTCAGTGTTGCTGCATGAGGCATCCCACGCCACTGGTGCCAAGCATCGCCTTGCGCGCCCCATGAGCGGGGTGCATGGATCACCCTCATACGGGAGAGAGGAACTGGTCGCGGAGACGGCTAGCTGCTTCCTGCTGGCAGAAACCGGGCTGGCTTGCGCCGCCACTTCCTCAGAGACCACGGCAAGAACCGCAGCGTATTTGAGTTCATGGCGGCAAACGATTCTTGATGACCCCAAGGCACTCATGACCGCATTCGCAGAAGCGGAAAAAGCTGCTGACTGGGTGATGCAACGTCATCCCTTTCAGCTGGAAGCCGCAGCCAAGGCGGCATTCGAGGGACAAGCCATGGGACATGAGATGGGCGCGGACACTGGCGTTCGGCAAACGCGTGACGCACCGGAATGTGAGAACCAAAACAACTGGGTGATGCCGATCAATGCCACCGATTGGACTGGCCTCGGCTCTTTCCCAATGCCGTAGATCCGGCAGCACCATTCGAAATACCCGCCATGCGCACAGGATGACGAACGAGCCGCGCCGACTACCGTTTTTCGCCGTCAAGTCTGCGCGCGAGCGCGTTGGGGCGAAGTGCCGAGTAGGCTTTGAGCATTTCGGACGAGGTGTGTCCGGTGATGCTCATGATTTCGCTGTCGGTCAGGTCAGTGGTCTCAAACAAGCGGCTGACACCTTCATGCCGCAGATCATGAAAGCGGAAATCTTCAATGCCAGCGCGCACCGCGAGCCGCCGGAATCCTTTGCTGGCCGTAGCACTATCGCGCCACATGTGGAAAATGCGGTCTTCACCCTTGACCCGAAGAGTCGCCATTTTTTCGAGAATGGCCAGCGACTTTTTCGACAGCGGTACGGTGCGGAAAGTAGACGTCTTGACGTTCTCTGGCGGGATGGTCCAGCTTCGCCCTTCCAAGTTGAGATCGCTCCACTTGGTTTTGAGGATTTCCTGCATTCGCGCCGCCGTGTTCAACGCAAAGTCGATCAGCAACGGCCACTCTACTTTGTGATCGTATCCCCTAACTGCGGCCTCATGCAGGCGTTCCAGTTCTCCCGCTTCCAATCGGCGCTTGCGCTTGCCTGCCCATGCACGCGGGATTTGGAGCTGCAAGAAGAGATTGCTTGGAAGGACGAAGTCCTCGCGCACTGAATACCAAACCAGGATCTTTTTAAGCACAAAGAAGTGCCGACGCACGGTACTCTCGCTGTACGTCTTCCTCTTGCCGTTCTTGTCGAGCCCACCGTTGTAGTACGGGTGAACTTTCTTGCGAGGCTGCGTGGCCACCTCTGTCTCCAAGAACCGGTCAATCCATGCCTGTATCAGTTGGTTCGTGATTTCGCTAATGGCAAATTTCTTGAAATCTTGGTTCAAGCTTTGGACTGCCATGATTTCGCCCGGCGTCAGCACCCTTTCTTTGGTTTTCAAGGGCTTGTAGTGCTTGATGTATTCAGCACAGGCGACCGTAAACATAGTCGTCTGCGCTTTGCGGCTGATGTTCTCGCCGCGATCAATTTTTCCCTCGATAGCACGGGCCCAGCTTTCGGCTTCATCCTTCCTCTTGAAGGTCTTGCTCAGGGTCCCAGCAACTCCCCGATTGATGCGGCAGTCATAGACGGAGCTGCCGTCTTTAAGCGCCCGTTTCTTGATAGAACCCATCGTAATCTTTCAAGATTCTCCACACGTCGGAGAGATTTTTGTGAGATATTAGGGTTTTATCGTATCAGAAAATCATCGTAACTTGTTGATTTAAAAGGTGAAAACTCAACAAATATCAGCTACCTTCTAAGCTATAGGTCGGGGGTTCGAGTCCCTCCGGGCAGGCCAAGCCTGCATTCACTGCGCCTGAACAGTTCGCTGGAAGTCGCCTGCCATTGGCAGGGGGATTTCCTCAGCCGCGCAGACGCCCCCCTGAAGATGTCAATCCCGCCAGCGCGCCACTTCCTGGTGAAGGCATTGCGCGTCAAGCGCAGCATATGCACTGGGTTGCAACGTGGTTTTATTACGAATAATTCGCGTTTGCTTTATCATCAAGGTTTCCAACCTTCAAAAGATGCACTACATGTCAAAGACCGTCAAAGCCCTGCTCACCGCCTGCGCCCTGGCCGCTGCTGCAGGTGCCGCCACCGCCCAGGAACAGGTGGTCAATCTCTACTCGGCTCGTCACTATTCCACCGATGAAGCGCTGTACACCGGCTTCACCAAGGCCACTGGCATCAAGATCAACCGGGTGGATGCGGACGATGCGGGCATTCTGGCGCGGCTGAAAGCGGAAGGAACTGCCTCCCCCGCAGACGTGATCCTGCTGGTCGATGCAGCCCGGCTTTACCGGGGAGAAATGGATGGCCTGTTCCAGCCTATCCGCTCCAAGGTGCTGGAAGACGCCATCCCCGCCAACTTGCGCAGTCTGCCGGTTGCCGACAGTGGCATTTCGTGGTTCGGCCTGTCCACCCGTGCGCGGCTGATCGTGTTCAACAAGGCCAAGGTCCAGAAAAGTGACGTGGACACCTACGAAGAGCTGGCCGATCCCAAGAACAAGGGCAAGCTGTGTATTCGTTCGGGCTCGCACCCCTACAACCTGAGTCTGTTCGGTTCTGTCACCGAGCACCTTGGCGAGCAGAAGGCCGAGGCATGGCTCAAAGGCATGGTGGCCAACCTTGCCCGCGCGCCCAAGGGTGGCGACACCGACCAGATCAAGGCCGTAGCAGCAGGCGAATGCGACATTGCCGTCACCAACAGCTACTACCTGGCACGCATGATGCGCTCCAGCAAGCCTGAAGACGTTGCCGTGGTCAACAAGGTGGGTGTGGTGTTCCCCAACCAGCAGTCCTGGGGCACCCACATGAACATTGCTGGCGGCGCCGTGGCCCGCCATGCGAAGAACCAGGCCAACGCGGTCAAGTTCCTCGAATATCTGGCCGGCGCAGAAGCGCAAAACTACTTTGCCAACGGCAACAATGAATGGCCTGCAGCGAAGGGCCTGAACATCGACAATCCGGCGCTCAAGGCCATGACGCAAGGCCAGCCCTTCAAGAGCGAAACCATTCCAATCAGCGCGGTGGGCGCCAACATCACCAAAGTGCAGCAGATGCTGGACCGGGTGGGTTTTCAGTAATCGCCCTCCTCTGCGCGCCCTGCTGCGCAGGGGTTTTGTAAAAATTCCCAGCTCTGGCTGGGCATTTTTTTGCCCGTTGAAGCCCGAATGCCTGGGTGATAATTGACGTTTACGTCAACGTCATTCACTGGAGACAGAACATGGAAATCAAGGGCAAGGTATTCATCGTGACCGGCGGCGCATCGGGCTTGGGCGAAGGCACCGCGCGCATGTTGGCCGCACAGGGTGGCACGGTAGTCATCGCCGACATGCAGACGGACAAGGGTGAACAAGTGGCCAAGGACATTGGCGGCGCATTCGTCAAATGTGATGTCAGCAACGAAGCCGACGGTCAGGCCGTGGTGGCCAAGGCCGTTTCGCTGGGCAAGCTGATGGGTCTGGTCAACTGCGCAGGCATTGCCCCTGCAGAAAAAACCGTGGGCAAGAACGGCGCCCACGCGTTGGCCGTTTTCAGCAAGACCATCACGGTAAACCTGATTGGCAGCTTCAACATGATCCGTCTGGCCGCAGAGGCCATGTGCAAGAACGACCCCGAGTCCACCGGAGAGCGCGGCGTGATGATCTCCACCGCCAGCGTGGCCGCCTATGACGGCCAGATTGGCCAGGCCGCTTATTCCGCGTCCAAGGGCGGCGTGGTGGGTATGACCTTGCCCATTGCACGCGACCTGGCCCGCAACGGTATCCGCAACATGACCATTGCACCCGGCATCTTTGGCACCCCTATGCTGTTTGGCATGCCCCAGGAAGTGCAGGACGCGCTCGCAGCCGGCGTGCCGTTCCCCAGCCGCCTTGGCACGCCGCAGGACTATGCCAAGCTGGTGCAGCACATCTTTGAAAACGACATGCTCAACGGCGAGGTGATTCGCCTGGACGGTGCCATCCGCCTGGCTCCGCGTTGAATAAGATTTTGCTATTAATTTAATAGCTATTGACGCTTACCCATCAAGCGCTAGAAGCCAATTCAACACAAACCCCGCAAACGGAAATTTGCGGGGTTTTAGTCGCACCAAGACACAAAAAAACCGCTGTAGCCTTGCGACTGCAGCGGTTTCTTATCTGGCGGAGTGGACGGGACTCGAACCCGCGACCCCCGGCGTGACAGGCCGGTATTCTAACCAACTGAACTACCACTCCTGGCAGGCAGCTTTTGCTTGCATTCTTCACGCAAGCCAAGCGCTACAACTTGGCGACCCCACGGGGATTCGAACCCCGGTACTCACCGTGAAAGGGTGATGTCCTAGGCCTCTAGACGATGGGGTCAAAACCTTGGAACTAACCGATAACTACTAACAAACCTTGGTGGAGGTAAACGGGATCGAACCGATGACCTCTTGCATGCCATGCAAGCGCTCTCCCAGCTGAGCTATACCCCCCTTTGGCAACAACGTTCACATTGCAATCGTTGTCATCAGAGCCTTGAATTATAGACAGATTTTTAGCGGTTTCGCAAACGTGCGACAACTTTTTCACGCCCCACCAGTTCGAGCACTGCATCGACCGATGGCGTGTGGGCGGACCCCGCGGTCAGAACCCGCACGGGCATGGCCAGTTGAGGCATCTTGAGCCCATGTGTCGCCAGCACTTGCTTGAACGCCGCGCTGATGGCAGCCTTGTCCCAGTCACATGAAGCCAACGCATCAGCCAACGCATCCAAAGCAGGCGCAATGGCATCGGTCACATGCTGGGCAAGCTCTGCCTGCGCAGGGGAAACGGGTCCATAAAACACGAACGCCCAGTCTGCCAGGGCCACGGTGGTATCGCACCGGTCCTTGAACAAGGCGCAGATGCGGGGCAAACGGCCATCGGCCAAGTCTGAAGCAGCAATGCCGCGCTTCTCCAACTGGGGGGCGACGAGGGCCGCCAGTGCATCATCGGCCATGGCCTTGAGGTGCTGGGCATTCACCCAGCGCAGCTTGGCTTCGTCGAACTGCGCCGCACTGCGCCCCAGGTGGTCGAGGTTGAACCACTGCAAAAACTGCTCGCGGCTGAAGATTTCGTCATCTCCGTGGCTCCAGCCCAGGCGCGCCAAGTAGTTCACCATGGCATCGGGCAGATAGCCTTCATCGCGGTATTGCGTGACAGGTTTTGCGCCATTGCGCTTGCTCATCTTCTCGCCGAGCTCGTTGAGCACGGTGGGCAGGTGGGCATACACCGGCGGTTCCTTGCCCAGGGCGCGGAATATATTGATCTGACGCGGTGTGTTGTTCACATGGTCGTCGCCACGGATCACATGCGTGATGGCCATGTCGATATCGTCCACCACCACACAGAAGTTGTAGGTGGGCGTGCCGTCGGGGCGCGCAATCACCAGGTCGTCGAGTTCGTCGTTGCGGATCTCGATGCGGCCCTTGACCTTGTCGTCCCATGCCACCACGCCGCCCTGCGGATTGCGAAAACGCAGCACGGGTTGCACGCCTTCGGGCACCGCAGGCAACGTCTTGCCGGGCTCTGGGCGCCAGGTACCGTCATAGCGTGGCTTTTCCTTGTCGGCCATCTGCTTTTCGCGCAAGGCATCGAGTTCGGCCACGCTCATGTAGCACGGGTAGACATGTCCGGCCGCCTGCAGTTCAGCCAGCACGGCTTTGTAGCGGTCCATGCGCTGCATCTGGTAGAACGGACCTTCATCGTGATCCAGCCCCAGCCAGGCCATGCCTTCGATGATCACGTCCACTGCCGCTTGGCTGGAGCGCTCCAGATCGGTGTCCTCGATGCGCAGGATGAAATCACCCCCGGTGGCCCGCGCAAACGCCCATGGGTACAGCGCCGAGCGGATGTTGCCAAGGTGAATGAAGCCGGTAGGCGATGGCGCGAAACGGGTGCGCACGTGTGCGGGGGATTGGTTTTCAGTCATGGCAGTCAGGCCGGGGCATGGGCCCGGCGTCGTTATTGGGGTCGGCAACAAGAGCGGGCTCCTCGCGAAACCCGGCCCTCGATCATCGCGCGTGGCTCTATTGCGCGTTGGGCAGTGCCAGGCGGGAGGTGTCTTCTTCACCCTCCTCCACGCCCACGCGGCCTTCGTTGAGGCGCGCAATGTCGTCCGCAGTGATGTCTCCGGTGACATACACGCCGTCGAAACACGAGGCATCAAACCCCACAATGGCCGGGTTCAGGGAACCGATGGCCCGCTTCATGCCGTCCACATCCTGGTAGATCAGCGCATCACAGCCAATGGCCTGGCGCACCTCTTCCACCGTGCGGTCGTGGGCCACCAGCTCGCTGCTGGTGGGCATGTCAATGCCGTACACATTGGGGTAGCGCACTGGAGGCGCAGCGCTGGCCAGATACACCTTGCGGGCACCGGCGTCTCGGGCCATCTGCACGATCTCGCGCGAGGTTGTGCCACGCACGATGGAATCATCGACCAGCAGCACATTGCGGCCCTTGAACTCGCTGCCAATCACATTGAGCTTCTGGCGCACGGATTTCTTGCGCACGCCCTGCCCCGGCATGATGAAGGTGCGGCCCACGTAGCGGTTCTTCACGAACCCTTCGCGGTAGGGAATGCCCAGCAGATGCGCCAGCTGGGTTGCGCTGGGACGACTCGACTCGGGGATGGGAATGATCACATCGATCTCGTTCGGCGGCACGGTGGACACCACCCGCTTGGCCAGCGCCTCGCCCAGGTTGAGCCGCGCCTGGTAGACCGAAATACCGTCGAGCACCGAATCGGGCCTTGCCAGATAGACAAACTCGAAGATGCAGGGGTTGAGCTGCGGATTCTCGGCGCACTGGCGCGCATGCACCTTGCCATCGAGCGTGATGAAGATGGCTTCGCCCGGGTCGATGTTGCGCTCGAAGACGTGCGACGTTCCCTCCAGTGCCACCGACTCGCTGCCCACCATCACGGTGCCATCCTGGCTGCGCCCCATGGCCAGGGGACGGATACCGTGGGGATCGCGGAAAGCCAGCAACCCATGGCCTGCGATCAGGGCGATGACGGCATACGAGCCCTTGATGCGCTGGTGCACGGCACGCACCGCCGTAAAGACGTCCTCGGGCTGCAGCGGCACGCCCCGGGTCGCGCGCTCGAGCTCATGGGCAAACACGTTGAGCAACACCTCCGAATCGCTGTCGGTGTTGGTGTGCCGGTGGTCAGTTTGAAAGAGCTCGTTGCGCAGGGACAGCGCATTGGTCAGGTTTCCGTTGTGCACCAGCACGATGCCAAACGGTGCATTCACGTAAAACGGCTGCGCCTCTTCTTCGCTGAAGGCGTTGCCGGCCGTTGGATAGCGCACCTGGCCCAACCCCGCATTGCCCGGCAAGGCCCGCATGTTGCGCGTGCGAAACACATCGCGCACCATGCCCTTGGCCTTGTGCATGAAGAATTTGCGGCCCTGCTGGGTCACGATGCCTGCGGCATCCTGGCCCCGGTGCTGCAGCAGCAGCAAGGCGTCATAAATCAGCTGATTGACGGGCGCTGCGCTGACGACGCCGACGATTCCACACATAGTTCGATTCCATCCATTTGCGGGAACAGCCCCGCGGCAATTTTTTGGCAGCGGCTTGTGGCCACCCCCCTGTCACGAAGGCAAATGCCTTCCAAATTCTTCGGGCAATGCAGGCTTGAGGCTCTTGAGCATGCCACCCAGCACCGGTGCACTGTGCGACTCCTGCCACCACGCCGCCTCATGCAAGGGCGTCAAGCCCACCACCACGGCAACCACCAGCAACAACACCACCCCCCGCACCACACCAAACACCGCCCCCAGCGTTCTATCTGCCGGACGCAAACCGATGGCATCCACCAGCTTCTTGGCCAGCCAGGCCAGAAATCCGCAGGCAAACACTGCCCCGACAAAGACCACGATGAAGCCGGCCGCATAGCGCAGTGCGCCATCGGAATCCCCCAGTGGCAACACGGCCGCCACGTCCGGGGCAAACCACTGGGCCACAAAAAATGACGCCACCCAGCCTGCTACTGACAACACCTCGAAGACCAGGCCCCGCCACGCGCCGATCGCCATCGATGCCAGCAGTACCACCGCAAAAATCCAGTCCAGCGATGCCATGGTGAGCAATGGTGAAACCGCCTGCAGTTACAGCGTCAACACCGAGGCCGACAACCCCAGTCCCTTGATGCGGCTGGCGGCCTTGTCTGCTTCGGCGCGGCTGGTCAGGGGCCCCACACGCACACGCACGCGCTTTCCGTCCTTGGTATCCACCACCTGGGTGTAGGTCTTGAGCCCAGCCCGCTCCAGCTTGGTGCGCGCCTCGCGGGCCTTGTCGGCATCGGCAAAGGCGCCTACCTGAACGATGAACCGGCCTTCCTCGGCTTGTGCACCGGCGGCGGGCTGTGCAGAGCGCCCTTCCAGCAAGGCCCGGGCCCGCGCCGACTCATCGACCGCCGCAGGCTTACGCTCGGGGACAGACGGCTTGGGCTCTGGCTTGGGTTTGGGCTCCGGCTTCGGCTCGGGCAACGCTGCGGGCTTTGGCTTGGCATCCGGCTTGGCGGTGGACTTTTCCGCTGCAGGCTCTCCCGCCGCCGGCTTGTCTGCACTGCGGCGGCTGGCCACCAGCTCCTCGCCGTCACCCAGCCCGGCCCCGGCAGCGCTGCGCTCCGGTGCCTGCGATGATGCGGCCGCTGGCGATCTGGACTGCGACACAGCGGACCGCGTTGCAGGTGAATCGTGCGTTGCCGCTGGCACGACCAGCGGCGCTACCTTGTTGCGGTCGGGGATCTCAATGGGAATATCCACCGGGATGGGGCGTGGCTGGGTATCAAACAGCAACGGAAAGCCCACCACGCCGAGCAAAACCAGCACCGCAGCGCCGATCAGACGATGCCGTGCGCGCCGGCGCATGACTTCGATGCTCTCGGCTTGGGCCGAACGGGAACGCTTGGCCGGCTTGTCGGCCTGTTCACTCTGACCGGGCCACCGAAACTTGAAAAATGCCATGGAGTAGAGACTCGTGCGGAGCTTATGCGCCCAGATGTTTGGCGTGCAGGCGGGGGATTCCGTTGATCAGCACACCACCCACCGTGTAAAACGAGCCAAAGACCACAATTCTATCAGCGGGGTCTGCCGCAGCCACCGCTGCCTGAAGGGCCTGCAAGGGGTCGGAGTGGACACTGGTGTTTACCTGCCGCAGGCCGCCCGACACCATCTGCAGCGCATTCCATTTCTGCTGCAGCACGGCGCCCTTTTCGGCGCGTGGCGTGGGCAGATCGGTGAAATACCAGTGGTCTACCAGCGGCCCCACCTTGGCCAGCATGGGGGCCAGATCCTTGTCGGCCATGGCGCCAAACACGGCGTGCGTTGCCGGGAAATAGCCCATGGCATCCAGGTTGGCCGTGAGCGCCGCCACGGAATGCGGGTTGTGCGCCACGTCCAGCACCAGTGTCGGCTGCCCCGGCACGATCTGAAAACGGCCCGGCAATTCAACCAGTGCCAGGCCATTGCGCACGGCCTGCGCCGTCACGGGCAGGCGTGTGCGCAGCGCCTCAAACGCCGCCAGCACCCCCGAGGCATTCACCAGCTGGTTGGCCCCGCGCAGCGCCGGATAGGCCAGCCCGGCATAACGCCGCCCGCGCCCGGCCCAGCTCCACTGTTGCTTGTCGCCCGAAAAATTGAAGTCGTGACCAAAACGCCAGAGGTCGGCCCCCATTTCGCGCGCATGGTCGATCACGCTTTGCGGCGCCATCGGGTCGCTCACCACCACCGGGCGGCCCGTGCGCATGATGCCGGCCTTTTCACGCCCGATGCTTTCGCGGTCCGGCCCCAGGTATTCGGTGTGGTCGATGTCGATGCTGGTGATGATGGCGCAGTCTGCGTCGATGATGTTGGTGGCGTCCAGCCGGCCGCCCAGCCCCACCTCCAGGATGGCCACATCCAGCAGCGAATGGCTCATCAGGCGCAGAATGGCCAGCGTGGTGAACTCAAAATAGGTCAGCGAAACATCATTGCCATTGAGCGTTCTTGCGCTTTCCACCGCTTCAAAGTGCGCTATCAGATCAGAAGCATTTACAGCTTCGCCATGCACGCGGCAGCGCTCTTCAAAATGCACCAGGTGCGGCGAGGTGTACACCCCGGTGCGAAAACCGGCTTGCTCGGCCACGGCCTCCAGCATGGCGCAGGTAGAGCCCTTGCCATTGGTGCCGGCGACGGTGATCACAGGGCAGTCAAAACGCAGGCCCATGCGGGTGGCCACTTCGCGAACCCGCTCCAGGCCCATGTCGATGTTCTGCGGGTGCAGCAGCTCGCAATGGCGGAGCCAGCCTTCCAGTGTGTGAATTTTGGTGTGCATACGCGGGCAATTGTCGCTTAGCGGATGATGGCGGTCATGCAAACACCCCTCATCACCTTGTACGGAATCCCCAACTGCGACACCGTCAAAAAGTCGCGCGCCTGGCTCACCGAGCAGGGGCTTGACCACACGTTTCACGATTTCAAGAAGCAAGGTGTTCCGGTGGGGCGCCTGCCCGACTGGCTGGCCGCCGTGGGCTGGCAAAAGCTGGTGAACCGCCAGGGAACCACCTGGCGCAAGCTGGACCCCGGCACCCAGGCGGCCGTGCAAGACGATGCCAGCGCCAGCCAGTTGATGCAGGCGCAGCCCAGCATCATCAAACGCCCGGTGGTGGAATGGCGCCAGGGGGAACGCACTGCCATCACGGTCGGCTTTGATGCGGCGCACTGGCAGACGCTGCGCACAGCGCTGGCAAATGAATGAAACCCAGGAACCCCGCCGAGGCGTGGTTCTTTACCCAGCTTTACGGTGCCGTGCCGGCGGATTGACACGGCGCACCTCAACTTTTTTTCAGTCTGGCGCGTTATGTACCGAACTGTCAGGAGTTACCTCATGAAGAAGACCGCCCTATTTCTCGGCGCACTCGCCGTGGCCACTGTCGCAACAGCGCAGGAGCAAGGCCGTGTGCTGTCAGCCACCCCCGTGGTGCAGCAAGTGGGCATTCCGCAGCAGGTGTGCGGCAACGAAACCGTTTACGGCGGCGCGCCCAACTCGGGCGCCGGAGCCTTGCTGGGCGCCATTGCCGGTGGTGCGGCAGGGAATGCCGTGGGCCATGGCAGCGGGCGCGCTGCCGCCACTGCGCTGGGCGTGATCGGTGGCGCCTTGCTGGGCAACCAGATCGAAGGCAACGGCCAGCCCCGGTACGAGAACGTACAGCGCTGTACCACCGAAACCTATTACGAGGACCGCACCGTGGGCTATGACGTGGTGTATGAATATGCCGGGCGCCAGTACAACACCCGCACCCAGGCCGATCCGGGACCGTGGATTGCGCTCAGCGTTCAGCCGCTGACCGGCACCCAGGGCAGGATCTACTCCACACAGCCCGATTCGTACCGGCAGCAGGGCGTGTATTCGCAGCCCGGGGTGGTCACGTCCACATACCGCACGCAACCCACCTACGCCGTCCAGCCTGCCTATCCGGATCAACCCGTTTACGTGAGCCCGCCTGCGATGGTGATCGAGTACGGCTACGGTCGCCCCTCCTACCCCACCCACCGCAACCCCCACTGGCGCTGAGCAGCCTTTAGCGCATTGCGTCACCAGAGCCCCCTCGTAGGGGCTCTTTTTTTGCCCCGATGCGCCAGCAAACGCCAGCGCAACCGTGCCCCACGGCGCCCAGGCCGTGCCCCCTGCCCTAAAATCACCGGTTTCCTTCTTTCTACCCCGCGCATCCATGACCACCGAAAAAATCGACGGCGTGTCCGTCACGACCAAGGCCAGTGTTTATTTCGACGGCAAATGCGTGAGCCATGGCATCACGTTCCCCGACGGCACGAAAAAATCGGTGGGCGTGATCCTGCCCGCCACGCTGACGTTCAACACCGGCGCGCCCGAGATCATGGAATGCGTGGCTGGTTCGTGCGAGTACAAGCTTGCGGGCAGCGACGCCTGGGTGAAGTCCTCCGCCGGCGAGCAATTCAATGTGCCCGGCAACTCGAAGTTCGACATCCGCGTGACCGAGGCCTACCACTACATCTGCCACTTCGGCTGATTTTTTTAGTCTTTTTGGCATCTACCGCTTATCCAGTAAGCGCGAGCAGCTATCATTTTTGAGAAACATTCCATGGCTACCATCCTTCAAAACCTCCCCCTCGGCCAGAAGGTCGGCATCGCGTTTTCCGGCGGCCTGGACACCAGCGCGGCCCTGCGCTGGATGAAGAACAAGGGCGCCCTGCCCTACGCCTACACGGCCAACCTGGGCCAGCCCGACGAGCCCGACTACGACGCCATCCCGCGCAAGGCCATGGAATACGGCGCCGAGCTGGCGCGCCTGATCGACTGCCGCACGCAACTGGCCCACGAAGGCATCGCCGCGCTGCAGGCCGGCGCCTTCCACATCAGCACCGCCGGCGTGACCTACTTCAACACCACGCCGCTGGGCCGCGCCGTCACCGGCACCATGCTGGTGTCGGCCATGAAGGAAGACGACGTCCACATCTGGGGCGATGGTTCCACCTTCAAGGGCAACGACATCGAGCGCTTCTACCGCTACGGCCTGCTCACCAACCCCTCGCTGCGCATCTACAAGCCCTGGCTGGACCAGCAGTTCATCGACGAACTGGGCGGCCGCGCCGAGATGTCGGCCTTCATGACCCAGCAAGGCTTTGGCTACAAGATGAGCGCCGAGAAGGCCTACAGCACCGACAGCAACATGCTGGGCGCCACCCACGAGGCCAAGGACCTCGAATTCCTCTCCAGCGGCATCCGCATCGTGAACCCCATCATGGGCGTGGCGTTCTGGAAGGACGATGTCGTGGTCAAGGCCGAGGAAGTGTCGGTCACCTTCAACGAAGGCCAGCCCGTGGCGCTGAACGGCAAGGAATACACCGACCCGGTCGAGCTGATCCTCGAAGCCAACCGCATTGGCGGCCGCCACGGCCTCGGGATGAGCGACCAGATCGAGAACCGCATCATCGAGGCCAAGAGCCGCGGCATCTACGAGGCCCCGGGCCTGGCGCTGCTGCACATCGCCTACGAGCGCCTGGTGACTGGCATCCACAACGAGGACACCATCGAGCAGTACCGCATGAACGGTCTCAAACTCGGCCGCCTGCTCTACCAGGGCCGCTGGTTCGACCCCCAGGCCATCATGCTGCGCGAAACCGCCCAGCGCTGGGTGGCGCGCGCCATCACCGGCACCGTCACGCTGGAACTGCGCCGCGGCAACGACTACTCGCTGCTGAACACCGAATCCCCCAACCTGACCTACGCGCCCGAGCGCCTGTCGATGGAAAAGGTGGAAGACGCGCCGTTCTCGCCCGCCGACCGCATCGGCCAGCTCACCATGCGCAACCTCGACATCGTGGACACGCGCGCCAAGCTGATGACCTACGCCCAGTCCGGCCTGCTGACGCTGGGCCAGGGTTCGCCGCTGCCGCAGCTGAGCAACGACGACAAATAAGCCCGCGTCACGCGCGCAACAAAAAACCGCCCTCGGGCGGTTTTTTTATGGTCTTTTTGACCTTTGGCGCTTATGCAGCAAGCGCCATTAGCTATATTTAATATAGCATCACCACACTACCGGCTCGGGCTCCAGCCGGATGCCAAAGCGCTCGTACACGCTGGTCTGGATGGCGCGGGCCAGCGTCATCACCTCGCCGCCGGTCACGCTGTCAGTTCCCTGGCCGCGGTTGACCAGCACCAGCGCCTGCTTTTCGTACACCCCGGCCTTGCCCACGCTCTTGCCTTTCCAGCCGCACGCATCAATGAGCCAGCCTGCCGCCAGCTTGATGCTGCCATCCGGCATGGGGTAGTGCACGATCTTGGGGTCGCGGGCGATGATGTCGACACACTGCTCTGGCGTCACCGTGGGGTTCTTGAAGAAGCTGCCGGCGTTGCCCAGCACCGCCGGGTCGGGCAGCTTGGCGCGGCGAATGTCGCACACCCAGTCAAAAATCTGCTGCGCCGTGGGCTGATCGACCCCCGCCTCAATGCGCCGCCGCTCCAGATCGAGATATCCGAGCACCGGTTGCCACGGCTTGGGCAGCCGAAAGCGCACATGGGTGATCACGGCGCGGCCTGCCAGGCCCATGCCACGCGGCATTGAGCTGCCGTCCGTCGATTCGGAAGGTGCGTGCTTGAAAACGGAGTCGCGGTAGCCAAAACCGCATTGCGCGGCGTCCAGGCTGAAAGGCTGGCCGGTGGGCAGATCAATGGCATCCAGCGACTCAAACCGGTCCTGCAACTCGACGCCATACGCACCAATGTTCTGCACCGGCGACGCACCCACCGTGCCGGGGATCAGCGCCAGGTTTTCGAGCCCCGGAAATCCCTGCGCCAGTGTCCAGGCCACCGCGTCGTGCCAGACCTCGCCCGCGCCCGCCTCGACGATCCAGGCCCGATCGGTCTCTTGCACCAGGCGCAGGCCCTTGATCTCCATCTTCAGCACCACGGGCTTGACATCGCCCGTCAGGATGATGTTGCTGCCGCCGCCCAGCACCCATTTCGGCGCGGGCGCCAGTTCCGGATCGGCCAGAACAGCGTGCAAATCTGCCACGGAGCGCACGCGCACCAGGGTTTGGGCACGTGCAACGATGCCAAAGGTGTTCCAGGGCTGCAAAGGGGCGTTTTTCTCGACTACCATTGGCCCGATTGTCGCACCGGGTCCTTTCGGCCTTCTGTGAATTGCTCCCGTTTCCCCTGAGATTGAGAACCGCCATGCCCTCTTTTGACACCATCTGTGAAGCCAACCTCGTTGAAGTGAAGAATGCGGTGGAAAACACCGTCAAGGAAATCACGACCCGCTTTGATTTCAAGGGCACCTCTGCCAGCATTGAAATCAAGGACAAGGAAATCACCATGGTGGGCGATGCCGAGTTCCAGCTCACCCAGATCGAGGACGTGCTGCGCAACAAGCTCACCAAGCGCAATGTGGACGTGCGCTTTCTCGACATGGGCGACGTGCAGAAAATGGGCGGCGACAAGGTCAAGCAGGTCATCAAGGTGCGCAACGGCATCGAGAGCGAGCTGGCCAAGAAACTGCAAAAGCTCATGAAAGAGAGCAAACTCAAGGTGCAAGCCGCCATCCAGGAGGACAAGGTGCGTGTGACGGGCGCCAAGCGCGACGACCTGCAGGCGGCCATGGCGCTGATCCGCAAGGAGATCAACGACGTGCCCCTGTCGTTTGACAACTTTCGCGACTGAACACAGGGCCTGCCCCCGTTTCGCCGAACACCCACTGCACCCTGGGGCGCCGCCATTCACCATGAAAAAGCACCTTTTGCACCCCGCCGCTGCGCTGCTGGCCGCCGCGCTGCTGGCGCCGCTGTTTGCGCGCGCTCAATCGGTGGCCCTGGGCGGCATTCTGGGCACCAAGGCGCTGCTCATCGTCAACAACGGTGCGCCCAAGGGTGTGGGGGCCGGTGAGTCCCATCAGGGAGTGAAGGTGGTCGCCGTTGGCAAGGACGAGGCCATGGTCGAAATCTCGGGTGCCCGGCGCACCCTGCATCTTGGCGAGGCCCCGGTGAGCGTGGGCAGCAAGAGCGGCGGCAAGCGCGTGGTGTTGACCGCCGACGGCCGGGGGCATTTCATCAACAGCGGCACCATCAACGGCAGCGTCATGCAATACATGGTGGACACGGGCGCCTCTACCGTGGCCATCGGGCGCCCCGATGCGGAACGCATGGGCCTGAAATACCTGAGCGGCCAGCCCGTGCGCATGAGCACCGCCAACGGCGTTGCCCAGGGATGGCGCATGAAACTCGATTCGGTGCGCATCGGTGATGTCGAGGTGTTTGGCGTGGAAGCCATCGTCACGCCCCAGTCCATGCCCTTCGTGCTGCTGGGCAACAGCTTTCTGACCGAGTTCCAGATGACCCGCACCAACGACCAGATGGTGCTGGAAAAGCGCCACTGACCTGCTGCCCATGGCTGCCCGACTTCCCCCCGGAAACCAGCGCCACGATGGCGAATATGAAGACCTTCTGAGCCTGTGGTCCGATCTGGAATCGGCGCTGTCCGTCGTGCTCTCGGCGCCGCTGCGGGTGCAGGATTTTCCGGCCAAGGTGCGCCAGGTCGACCGCTGGCTGCAAGACCTGGTGGCCCACGACATCGACGCCGCGCTGTACCTGATGTTCCAGCTGGCCTCCACCTCCTCGGTGGGCTACAGCGCATCGCACGCGCTGGTGTGCGGCACCCTGTGCCACATCATGGCGCAAGAGCTGCAGCTGCCTCCCCGCGAGCGCGACAGCCTGGTGCGCGCCGCCCTCACCATGAACATCGCCATGACGGCGTTGCAGGACGTGCTGGCCGGCCAGCGGGAAAAACCCACGGCAGCACAGCAGGATGCGATTCGCAATCACCCCCAGGAGAGCCAGGCACTGCTCGAACGCCTGTTCATCACCGACAACCTCTGGCTGGACGTGGTGGGCCAGCACCACGCCAGCATTTCCGACCGCGTGCCGCTGGCCAGCCAGGAGCCGCACGACCGGCTCACCCGCATCCTGGGCACCATCGACCGCTATGCCGCCATGATCAGCCCTCGCAAGTCGCGCGCTGGCCGCAGCGCCACCGATTCGGTGCGCGCCATCGTGGGCCATGAAGTCGACCAGCGCGACGAGGTGAGCTACACGCTGGTGCGCTCGGTGGGGCTGTGCCCGCCCGGCACCTTTGTGCGCCTGGACAATGGCGACACGGCTATCGTGCTGCGCCGGGGTGAAAAGGCCAACCAGCCCCTGGTGGCCAGCCTGCTCGACCGTGCCGGGGCGCACCACGCGCGGCCGGGCATCTACCAGACCGGCATGACGAACAAGCCGCGCATCCAGTCGGCACTGGCCCGCTCCGCCGTGGCGGTGGCACTCAACCACCGCACCATGGTGCGGCTGGGGGTGTATGCAGCGGCCCCGCACAACTCGGGGCTGATGGGCCTGGTGACTGTGCCCGGAGCCCTGTAAGCACCCCACCAGGGGCAGAACCAGTCAGCGCAAACGCGCGCCCGAAGAACCGGGCGCCGTGGTGCGCTAGGGCTTTTGTTGTTTGGGCGCAGGGGCTGCCTTGGACCGGCCCAGGCGGGATTCCTTGCCCTCGATCAGGCGCCCGATGTTCTCCTTGTGGCGCCAGGCCAGCAGCATCGACATCACCCCGATGGCCACGGCAATGCTGGCCTCGGCATACCAGACCACGCCGCTCACCAGCAGGTAATACACCGGCGCAAACACCGCAGCCACCAGTGAGGCCAGTGACGAATACCGGAAGAAAAAGGCCACGATGACCCAGGTGAGCGCCGTGGCCAGCCCCAGCCAGCCGCTGATGCCCAGCAGCACCCCTAAAGCAGTGGCCACGCCCTTGCCGCCTTCAAAGCGAAAGAACACGGGCCACAGGTGCCCCAGAAAAGCTGCCAGCCCCACCAGCGCGATGGTGCCGTCTTCCATGCCATAGGGCTTGCCAAACCAGCGCACCAGCACCACGGGCAACCACCCTTTCACCGCGTCCAGCAGCAGGGTGACGATGGCGGCGGCCTTGGACCCTGAGCGCAGCACATTGGTGGCGCCGGGGTTCTTGCTGCCATAGGTGCGCGGGTCGTTGAGCCCCATCAGGCGCGTCACGATGACGGCAAACGACAGCGAGCCCAGCAGGTAGGCAGCCACAGTGGCCAGGACGGGGTAAACGGCGTTCAAATCAGCTCCTTGGGGTAACAACAACGCAGCGCACTGCGCCGGGGCGGCCTATTCTGCCAGCGCGCAGTGCACCGGCGTGGCACCCAGCAACTGAACGCACACCTGCGGGTCGATCTGCACCAGAAAACCGCGCCGCCCGCCATTGATGGCAATGCGCGGCAGCTCCAGCACCGATGCTTCGATGTACACGGGCATGGTCTTGCGCGTGCCAAACGGCGAGGTGCCACCCACCAGATAGCCGCTGTGGCGGTTGGCTACCTCGGGCTTGCACGGCTCGACCGATTTGGCGCCGATCTGCCGCGCCAGGTTTTTGGTGGAAACCTTGCAGTCGCCGTGCATCAGCACGATGAGCGGCTTGGCATCCTGATCCTGCATCACCAGCGTCTTGACGACTGTGTGCTCAGGAAGCCCCAGGCTGGCCGCGCTGTGCGCGGTGCCGCCGTGCTCCACATAGTCATAGGGGTGCTCGGTGAATTCCACCTGGTGGCGCTTGAGCAATTGCGTGGCGGGTGTCTCGCTTACGTGCACGCCCTTGCTGTCTTTTTTGGCCATGATTAAATTAAAAATAATAGCTGCTTGCGCTTTACCAGTAAGCGCTAGAGGCCGATTTCACCTCAAATTGCGGGGTCGCCCGCCTGCCAGCGAATCTGGTCGATGGCCGCCAGCAAGTCTGGCGAAAGCGTGGTGCTCCAGGCGTTCAGGTCTTCGTCCAGCTGCGCCAGCGAGGTCACGCCGATGATGGTGCTGGCCACGCGCCAGTTGCTGTAACAAAAGGCCAGTGCCAGTTGCGTGGGCGTCAGGCCGTGCTCGCGCGCCAGCTGGTTGTAGCGGCGCGCGGCGGCCAGCGCCTCAGGGCGGCCCCAGCGCTGCTTGCGTACCGATTCATAGCTGGCAATGCGAGCACCCTGGGGTGCATCAGGCCCCTCGATGCCGCTGGCGTCGTACTTGCCCGTCAGCAGCCCAAAGCCCAGCGGCGAATACGCCAGCAGCGACACGTTCAGGCGGTGGCAGGTTTCGTCCAGCGCGTTGTCGTAGCTGCGATTGATCAGGCAATAGGGGTTCTGCACCGTGGCCACGCGTGGCAGGCCATGCTGCTCTGCCAAGCGCACAAACTCGTGCACACCGTAGGGCGTTTCGTTGGACAGCCCAATGTGGCGCACCTTGCCCGCCTGGACCAGCCCGGCCAGCGCCTGCAGCTGCTCGTGGATGGGCGTCTGCGCGTTCTCTTTGGCCGGGTCGTAATACTGGAGGCCAAAAGCCGGCACATGGCGCTCGGGCCAGTGGATCTGGTAAAGGTCGATCACATCGGTCTGCAGGCGACGCAGGCTGCCCTCGCACGAGGCCACGATGTCAGCGGCCGTCATGCCTTTGCCCTCGCGAATCCACGGCATTCCGCGCGAGGGGCCGGCCACTTTGGTGGCCAGCACCAGCTTCTGGCGCGCCCCAGGGTGCTTGGCAAACCAGTTGCCGATGATGGTCTCGGTGGCGCCAAAGGTGGGCGCCCGGGCAGGCACGGCATACATCTCGGCCGTGTCGATGAAATTGACCCCGCGTTCCAGCGAGCGATCCAGAATGGCATGGGAATCGGCTTCGCCCACCTGCTCGCCAAAAGTCATGGTGCCCAGGCAGATGGGGGTGACATGCAGGCCGGACTGACCGAGCTGGATGGTTTTCATGCAGGCTCCCGTAAATAAGCAAGGACATGAGTTTACGAGGACCGTGCCCCCCCGCGTCGGGTGAGCCCCTGCGCACCGCGCTTGAACTGCACTGCAGTTTTCGTTTGCGCTCAGACCGTGTTTTGCGGGCGCAAAAGACTGGATATCGCAATAGACTGGCCCGCATCGTTCACCAGCCCCCAGGTTTTCATGCATACATCCACCTCTGCCGGGCCGACCCGGTTCCATGCCTTGCTGGACCCCTGGGCCGCGCGCCAGCCGCACCAGAGTGCGCTGACCGATGCGCACCATGCCTACACCTTCGCCCAATTACAGCAGGCCAGCATGGACGCTGCCACGCAGCTGGGCAACTGGGGCGTGCGCGCTGGCGACCGGGTGCTGATCGTCGGTGAAAACTGCGCTGCGGCGGGCGTGATCGCCTTTGCACTCAGCCGCCTGGACGCCTGGGTGTGCATCGTCAACGGCCGCCTGAGCCCGCGCGAGATCGACGGCATCATCGCGCACGCCATGCCACGGCGCGTCATCTACACCACCCATGTATCGCCCGACGCGCTGCAGCATGCCCAGCGCCACGGCGCACAGGTATGCCAGTGGCCTGGCATGGGCCCGCTGCATCTGGGGCCGCTGAACCAGGCCGCCGCCCCGGAGCCCTGCCATGCCGCCGCCGAACAGGTGGCCGCGTTGATCTATACCTCCGGCACCTCGGGCGCCCCCAAGGGGGTCATGCTCACACACGCCAATCTCACCTTCGTGGCAGGCACGAACCTGCGGCGCGTCGGGCCGGGCGATGTGATCTATGGCGTCCTGCCCATGGCGCATGTCGTGGGTCTGTCAACCCAGTTGCTGGGCAGTCTGGCCGCCGGCGCCTCGGTAGTGCTCGAACCCCGTTTCTCGCCGGAACGCCTTGCAGCGGCACTGCGCCAGGGTGTCACGTCATTTACCGGCGTGCCCGCGATGTATGCCCGCCTGCTCGACTGGCTGCGTGACCCTGGGCACCTGCTGCAGGCGCCAACGCTGCGCGTGATCAGCGTTGCCGGATCGCCCCTCACTCCGGCGCTGAAGGCAGGGGTGGAGACGCGGCTTCAATTGCCGCTGCTCAACGGCTACGGCCTGACCGAAACCGGCCCGACCATCGCCCAGGTGCGACCCGAGGCACCACGTACCGACTGCGCGGTGGGTTTGCCGATTCCCGGGATAGAGACACGGATCGTGGATACCCAGGGCGTCGACGTGCCGCCAGGCGATGTCGGCGAACTGTGGGTGCGGGGGCCCAATGTGATGAAAGGCTACTACCGCCAGGACGAACTCACACGCCAGGTGATCAACCCTGCAGGCTGGTTCAATACCGGCGACATGGCACGCCAGGGCGATGACGGTGCACTGCACATCGCCGGACGCACCAAGGAGCTGATCATCCGCTCCGGCTTCAACGTCTATCCGCTGGAGGTCGAGCAGGCGATCAACGCGTTTCCGGGCGTGGTTCAGTCTGCCGTCGTCGGGCGTACCGTGGACCACAACGAGGAGGTCATCGCCTACGTCGAGGTGCCAAGCCACCACCCCATCGACGAACAGGCCCTGCGGCACCACCTGCGCGGACAGCTGTCGCCCTACAAGCAGCCCGCAGAGATCCACATCATGGAGCAATTGCCTGCAGCGCCCACCGGCAAGCTGCTCAAGAACGTGCTCAAGCAGATGGCAGAGCAAGGCCGTGCATCGCACGCCTGAAACCGCCCCCCCCCCCACTCGAAACCCCAGGAGATCCCATGGAAAGCAAAAAGGCTGTTCTGATCATCGGTGCCGGCGACGCCACCGGCGGTGCCATCGCACGGCGATTTGCACGCGAAGGCTACGTCGCCTGCGTGACGCGCCGCAGCGAAGACAAGCTCGCTCCGCTGCTGGAGCAGATCCGCAGCGAGGGCGGAGAGGCCCATGGCTTCGGCAGCGACGCCCGCAAGGAAGAAGACATGGTGGCGGTGGTGCAGAAAATCGAGGCGGAGATCGCCCCGATCGAAGCCGCCATCTTCAACATCGGCGCCAACGTGCGCTTTGGCATCACCGAGACCACGGCCCGCGTTTACTTCAAGGTCTGGGAGATGGCGTGCTTCGGCGGTTTCCTGATGGGGCGCGAAGCGGCCAAGGTCATGCTGCCACGGGGCCGGGGAACCATCATCTTCACCGGCGCCACGGCAAGCCTGCGCGGCCGCGACGGGTTCGCGGCCTTCGCCGGCGCCAAGCACGCGCTCAGGGCGCTGGCGCAGAGCATGGCGCGCGAGCTGTGGCCCAAGGGCATCCATGTGGCCCATCCGGTCGTGGATGGCGCCATCGACACGGAGTTCATCCGCTCCAATTTCCCTGAGCGCTACGCCACCAGGGACCAGGGGGGCATCATCAACCCGGATCACATCGCGGACCTGTACTGGCAGATCCACATGCAGCCGCGCGACGCCTGGACGCATGAAACCGAAATCCGCCCCTGGATGGAGCCATGGTGACGGACCCGGCAACGATCAACCCCGACAATTTTGATCATTGGAAGGAGACACCATGACCCCCACGACCGTCGAGTTCTTGTTCGACTTCGGCAGCCCCAACGCCTACCTGTGCCACAAGATCATCCCCCAGATGGCAGCAAATACCGGCGCACAGTTCGAGTACGTCCCCATCCTGCTTGGCGGGCTGTTCAAGCTCGCCAACAACCGCTCGCCGGTGGAGGCCTACGCGCACATCCCCCACAAGCTCGCCTACGAGCGCATGGAGATGCAGCGCTTCATACACAAGCACGGACTGACAGCCTTCCAGCGCAACCCCCACTTCCCCGTCAACACGCTGCACATCATGCGCGGTGCCGTGGCCGCGCAGAAGCTCCACTGCTTCGACCGCTATGTGGACACGGTGTACGCCAGCATGTGGGAGCGCGGATGCAACATGGCAGACCTGCAGGTCATCGCGGCCGAACTCGACGCCGCCGGACTGGATTCCCAGGCCA
This sequence comes from Acidovorax sp. 35-64-16, assembly GCF_002281195.1. Lineage (NCBI taxonomy): Bacteria > Pseudomonadati > Pseudomonadota > Betaproteobacteria > Burkholderiales > Comamonadaceae > Acidovorax > Acidovorax sp. 35-64-16. Next base: position 62,913 of record NZ_NCFM01000003.1, read on the forward strand.
TTCTGGCCACCAGCCAGGAGCCCGACGTCAAGGAACGCCTGCTGACGAACACCCAGCAGGCCCATGCGCGTGGCGCCTTTGGCAGCCCCACATTCTTCATCGGCCAGGAGATGTACTTTGGCAAAGACCGGCTGCGCGACATGGAAGAAGCCATCGTGCAGGCCACAGGCCGCTGAGCACCACCCGATTCCCCCTACAACCACAACCTATCAGGAGACAAGTCCCATGCGTTCCCGCCCCCCATTCCTCGCCGCGCTGCTGCTGTCCGCCGTGGCCGTGCTGCCCGCCGCCCATGCGCAGGACCAGTCCACCGCCTGGCCGGTACGCCCCATCAAGATCGTGATCGGTTTTGCGCCGGGCGGCTCCACCGACACGCCCATGCGCGTGCTGGCGGAATCGGCCTCCAAGCTGCTCAAGCAGCCCGTCATCATCGAAAACAAGCCCGGTGCGGGTGGCACGCTCCCGGCGGTGGCCATGCAGTCGGCACCGAACGACGGCTACACGCTCGGCATCGCCTCATTGGGCGTGTACCGCCTGCCGTACACAACCGACCTCAAATGGGACCCGGCCAAGGACCTCACCTATGTCATCGGCCTGACCGGGTATGCATTCGGCGTGGTCGTTCCATCGTCCTCGCCCATCAAGACCTGGGCCGACTACCTGGCAGCAGCCAAGGCCAAACCCGGTCAGCTGACCTATGGAACCCCTGGCGTTGCGACCACCAACCACCTGACGATGGAACAGATCTCCAGAATGGCGGGCATCCAGCTGAACCACATCCCCTACAAGGGAACGGGTGAAACCATGCAGGCGCTGCTGGGTCAGCAAATCGATTCTGCAGGCGAAACCTCTGCCTGGGCGCCGCATGTCAAGGACGGGAAAATGCGTCTGCTGGTGACCTGGGGAGCCAAGCGCATGGCCAGCTTTCCGGACGTGCCCACGCTCAGGGAAGTCGGCATTCCGCTGAGCCAGACCTCGCACTGGGGCTTGATTGCGCCCAAGGGCACCGACCCGGCCGTCGTGACCCGGCTGCACAACGTGTTCAAGCAGGCCATGGAGCAGCCGGAATTCAAAAAGGCGCTCGCCCGGTACGACATGGAACCCGAATACCGCAGCTCCAAGGACTTCCACCAGTTCGCGGTGGACACCATGAAGCAGGAAAAGGAAATCCTCGACGCCCTCGGCCTGAGCCGCAAGTAAGACCTCAAACTCCATTCACCGCGCTGGCGTGGCGCGGTGACCGGTGTCACTATTTGGCGTGGTACTGGGCCTCGATGCCGCGCACCGTGGCAATCAGTCTCGGCCGGACTTCGTCCATGAACGTTTCGGCCGAAATCGACGAGGCCGCGGCGGCGGCATTCACCACCATCAGGGGCAGGCCCGAACCCAGGCGCACGGGCACCGCAATGCCATTGATTTCGCGCCGCCAATCGCCAAACGAACGCACGCAGCCGAACTCGGCGAGGTCGGCCATCGCCTGGCGAATGCCCTGTTCGACCATCGGCCAGCCCACCGGGTCGATGGTCTGGAGCCGCGCCTCCAGCGTCTGGCGCGCCCCCGCCGGCGCACCGGCCAGATAGCCACGACCGGCGGCCGTGGTGCCCAGCGGAATGTGCGAGCCGATGCCCAGCATCAGCGTGAGAATGGCCGTCTCGCTGCGGCAGTTCTCGATGTAGAACATGGACAGGTCGTCGCGGATCGCCAGCGCCACCATGGTGTCGGTCGCATTGGCGAGCTGCTGCAAAAAGGGATTGCTCACCTCCTTGACGTCCAGACGCGACAGGGTCGTGCCCCCCAGCGTCAGCGCCATCAGGCCCAGCCGGTACCGCCCCGACTCGGCGATGTGGTGCAGATAACCCAGCTTGGTCAGCGTGTAGGTCAGCCGCGTGATAGTGGATTTGGGCAAGCTGCACCGCTCCGCAAGCTCATGGTTTCCAAGCCTCTCCTCGCCCGACTTGAACGCGTGCAAGACCTCCAGGCCCCGCGCCAGCGCCGTTACGAAGTGACGGTCGTCCTTGATCGGGCCCGATCGACGGGGCGACTCCCCTGCTGGCTTGTCCACCAATGTCACGATATGCCTCCTTGGTGGCACCGATCATGCCACTGCGCAGAACAGGTGTCCGGCTTTGAGGATGCTTTTACCGTTAGATGTTCTGCATTGCAGTTTTTGAATCCCCGCCAAGGCATGCCTTCAGCATCATTCAGCACCACAATCGGTGCTTTTTGGCTCGGCCACGCCACCCGGCCTTTCCCCACCACATTCCTCTAGGAGAACCGCATGCGCACCCGTATCACCGAACTTTTGGGTATTGAACGCCCCATCATCCAGGGGGGCATGCATTACGTCGGCCTCGCCGAATTGACGTCTGCGGTGTCCAATGCCGGCGGACTGGGCATCATCACGGCGCTGACCCAGCCCACCCCCGCCGCGCTCGCAGCCGAGATCGCGCGGTGCAGGTCGATGACGGACAAGCCGTTCGGCGTCAACCTGACCTTCCTGCCCGTGCGCACACCGCCCGACTATGCCGGCTACATCCGCGCCATCATCGAAGGCGGGGTGAAAATCGTAGAAACGGCCGGGAACAATCCGCAGCAGTGGATGCCCCTGCTGAAGGAAGCGGGGATCAAGGTCATCCACAAGTGCACCGCCGTGCGGCACGCATTGAAGGCGCAGGACATTGGCTGCGATGCCGTCAGTGTGGACGGCTTCGAGTGCGGCGGCCATCCGGGCGAGGACGATGTGCCCAATTTCATTTTGCTGCCCCGCGCGGCCGAAGAGCTCAAAATTCCCTTCATCGCCTCGGGAGGCATGGCAGATGCACGCTCTCTGGTGGCCGCGCTGGCCCTGGGCGCAGATGGCATCAACATGGGCACCCGCTTCATCGCCACCCGGGAAGCCCCGGTGCACGAAAACGTCAAGCAGGCCATTCTGGCCGCGACGGAGCTGGACACCCGCCTGGTGATGCGGCCGCTGCGCAACACGGAGCGGGTCCTGGTCAACAAAGGGGTCGAGCGGCTGCTGGAAAAGGAGCGCGAGCTGGGCGCCGCCATCACATTTGCCGACATCGTGTCCGAGGTGGGCGGCGTCTATCCCAAGGTGATGCAGAACGGCGAACTGGACGCTGGCGCATGGTCCTGTGGCATGGTGGCGGGCCTGATTCACGACATCCCCACGGTAGGGGAGCTGATGGACCGGATCATGAGCGAGGCGGAACACATCGTCAGCCAGCGCCTGGCCGACATATTCGCATCAGCCCCCGCGCGTTGATGGCTTCATCGCCCGGCATGGCCCGCTGTCCCGCGATTGACATGGCCTGCGCGGCGGCTGGGTAACATCGTTGCCATGTATGTCACCCGCCAGACCTCGCGCAGCGAATTCGTTGCCATCCGCCAGCTGAGCTACCACGTGCGCCTGTGGGGGCCCGAGACCTCGACCCTGCCACCCTTGGTGCTGGTGCACGGCTGGATGGACGTGGCCGCGTCCTACCAGTTCGTCGTGGAGGCCTTCGGCGAGGACTTCCTGCGCGGCCGCCGCATCATCGCGCCCGACTGGCGGGGCTTTGGCCTGACAGCCCCGCCCGTGCCCACCGATCACTACTTCTTCCCCGACTACCTGGCCGACCTCGATCAGCTACTCGACCACTACGCGCCAGGCACGCCGGTGGACTTGGTGGGTCACAGCATGGGCGGCAACGTGGTCATGTTCTATGCCGGAGCCCGGCCCGAGCGCATCCGCCGCCTGGTCAACCTCGAAGGCTTTGGCATGCCAGCCACCCAGCCCAGCCAGGCACCCGCCCGTTATGCGCAGTGGATGGACGAGATGAAGCAGCTGCAGCAGGGCGCCATGGCGCTCAAGTCGTACGACAGCGCGGCTGGCGTGGCCCAGCGCCTCATGAAGACCAACCCGCGCCTTTCGCAGGACAAGGCCGACTGGCTGGCACAGCACTGGGCCGCGCCCAACGCCAGCGGGCAGTGGAACATTCTGGGCGACCCGGCGCACAAGATCACCAGCGCGCAACTGTTTCGCCTGGACGAAGTGTTGGCGCTATACGAAGCCATCAGCGCGCCCACGCTGGCCGTGGAGGCTGGCGACGACAGCCTGGGACAGTGGTGGAAAGGCAAATACAGCCTGGACGAATACCACCAGCGCCTGACCCATGTGCGCAACTGCCGCATTGCCGTGGTGCCGGACGCAGGCCACATGCTGCACCACGACCAGCCCGAGGCGGTGGCGGCACTGATCGAGCAGTTTGTGGGCGACTTTTAATCAAAATGACTGCTAGCCCTTATGCAGCAAGCGCCATAAGCTATCATTTTTGATTGTTTTCAGGCAATGACACGGCTGCCGCTACGGGTTGCTGGCCTGCCAAGGGGCATTGGACGGCACAGAGCGCGTCCCATGAGAAAATCACGGGTTATTTACAGAACACCCAGGACAACACCATGGACGCAGAACGTATCAACCTCATTGGCAACACCCTCAACGACCTGGCCGTGCGAACGCAAGAGTTACGGAGGTATCTTTGACTTCGATGCCAAATTTGAACGCCTGCGCACGGTAAACGCATCGCTGGAAGACCCTTCGGTCTGGAACGATCCCAAAAAAGCCCAGGAGCTGGGCAAAGAAAAGAAATCCCTGGACGGCGTGGTGCTCACGCTCGACAAACTCACGCGTGAACTGGCCGACAACACCGAGCTCTACGACATGAGCAAGGAAGAAGGCGACGAAGCGGGCCTGATGACCATCGAAGCCGAGACCGCCAAGCTCAAACCCGAGATCGAACAGCTCGAGTTCCGGCGCATGTTCCGCAACGAGGCCGACCCGCTCAACTGCTTTGTCGACATCCAGGCCGGCGCCGGTGGCACCGAGGCTTGCGACTGGGCCAGCATGCTGCTGCGCCAGTACCTCAAGTACGCCGAGCGCAAGGGTTTCAAGACCACGGTCGAAGAAGAAACCCCCGGCGACGTGGCGGGCATCAAGAGCGCCACGATCAAGATCGAGGGCGAATACGCCTACGGCCTGCTGCGCACCGAAACCGGCGTGCACCGCCTGGTGCGCAAGAGCCCATTCGACAGCTCGGGCGGGCGCCACACCAGCTTTGCCAGCCTGTTTGTCTACCCCGAGATTGATGACTCGATCCAGATCGACATCAACCCCGCTGATGTGCGCACCGACACTTACCGCGCATCCGGCGCGGGCGGCCAGCACATCAACAAGACCGACTCGGCCGTGCGCCTGACGCACATGCCCACGGGCATCGTGGTGCAGTGCCAGGACGGCCGCAGCCAGCACGGCAACCGCGACATCGCCTGGCAACGTCTGCGCTCCAAGCTCTACGACTTTGAGATGCGCAAGCGCCAGGAAGAAGCGCAAAAGCTGGAAGACACCAAGACCGATGTCGGCTGGGGCCACCAGATTCGCAGCTATGTGCTGGACAACAGCCGTATCAAGGACCTGCGCACCAACGTCGAAATCTCTGCCACCCAGAAGGTGCTGGACGGCGACCTCGACGCATTCATCGAAGCCTCCCTCAAGCAGGGCGTTTAAGGAAAACCCATGTTGCTACTGCGTGACGGCCAGGCCCAGGCGCCCGCCATTCACCGCGCCGACTACCAGGCCCCGGCCTGGTGGATCGACACCGTCGACCTGACGTTCGACCTGGACCCCGCCAAGACCCGCGTGCTCAACAAGATGCGGCTGCGCCGCAACCCGGACGTGGCGGCCCAACCGCTGCGCCTGGACGGCGAAGAGCTGAACCTGGCGCGCGTCATGGTCAACGGCGGCGGCACCTCGTTCAAGATGGATGGCAACCAGCTGGTGCTGGAAAACCTGCCCGAAGGCACCGAGTCCTTCGATCTGGAGATCTTCACCACCTGCGCGCCCGCCAAGAACACGCAGCTCATGGGCCTTTATGTGAGCCAGGGCACGTTCTTCACGCAGTGCGAGGCCGAGGGCTTTCGGCGCATCACCTATTTTCTCGACCGGCCGGACGTAATGGCCAGCTACACCGTCACCCTGCGTGCCGACAAGGCACTCTACCCCGTGCTGCTGAGCAACGGCAACCTGGTGGACAGCGGTGCGCTCGACGATGGCCGTCACTTTGCCAAATGGGTTGATCCGCACAAGAAACCCTGCTACCTGTTCGCGCTGGTGGCCGGCAAGCTGGTGGCGCGAGAGCAACTCATCAAGAGCCGCTCGGGCTCCAACCACCTGCTGCAGGTGTATGTGCGCCCGGGCGACCTGGGCAAGACCGAGCACGCCATGAACTCGCTGATGTACAGCGTGGCCTGGGACGAGGCGCGCTTTGGCCTGCCGCTCGACCTGGAGCGCTTCATGATCGTCGCCACCAGCGACTTCAACATGGGCGCCATGGAGAACAAGGGCCTGAACATCTTCAACACCAAGTATGTTCTGGCCAGCGAAGCCACCGCCACCGACACCGACTTCGCCAACATCGAGAGCGTGGTCGGCCACGAGTATTTCCACAACTGGACGGGCAACCGCGTCACCTGCCGCGACTGGTTCCAGCTCAGCCTGAAAGAAGGTCTCACGGTCTTTCGCGACCAGGAATTCAGCCAGGATCTGGCCGGCAGCCCATCGGCGCGCGCCGTCAAGCGCATCGAGGACGTGCGCGTGCTGCGCACCGCCCAGTTCCCCGAGGACGCCGGCCCCATGGCCCACCCGGTGCGGCCCGACAGCTACATCGAAATCAACAACTTCTACACCGTCACCATCTACGAAAAGGGTGCCGAGGTGGTGCGCATGATGCACACGCTGGTGGGCCGCGAAGGCTTTGCCAAGGGCATGAAGCTGTATTTCGAGCGCCACGACGGCCAGGCCGTGACCTGTGACGACTTCGCCAGCGCCATTGCCGACGCCAACCCCACCAGCGACCTGGCGCGCTTGCTGCCCGCGTTCAAGCGCTGGTACAGCCAGGCCGGCACGCCCCATGTGCACGCCACCGGCAATTACGACGCGGCTGCCCGCACCTACACGCTCACGCTCACGCAAAGCTGCGCCCCCACGCCGGGCCAGAGCACCAAGGAGCCGTTCGTCATTCCAGTGGAGCTGGGCCTGCTCAGCGCCAGCGGCGCCGCCCTGCCCTTGCAGATGGCGGACGAAAGCGCCCCGGGCGCCGCATCGCGCACCGTGGTACTCACCGAGCCCACGCAAACGCTCACCTTCGTGCATGTGGATGCCGAGCCGGTGCCCTCGCTGCTGCGCAACTTCAGCGCCCCCGTGGTACTGGACATCGACTACACCGACGCCCAGTTGCTCACGCTGCTGGCGCACGATGCGGACGCTTTCAACCGCTGGGAAGCAGGCCAGCGCCTGGCACTGCGAATTGCTATAAATACAATAGCTGACAGCGCTTATCAGGCAAGCGCCAATGGCACTTTTGACCATAAATTTCTTGATGCCGACTTCATCGAGGCCATGCGCACCGTGCTGCGCAACCCGGCACTCGATGCGGCCTTCAAGGAGCTGGTGCTCACCCTGCCCTCTGAAACCTACATCGCAGAGCAGCTCAACGTGGTGGACCCGCAGCGCATCCATGCCGTGCGCGAAGCCATGCGCGAGCAACTGGCGCTGGCCCTGCAAGCCGACTGGGAATGGGCCTGGGAGCAAAACCAGGACACCGGTGGCTACCGCCCTGACCCGGTTTCGTCGGGCCGCCGCGCCCTGAGTGGCCTGGCGCTGCAGATGCTGTGCATTGCCGCCCGGCGCACCGGCGATGTGGTCTGGCCTGGCAAGGCCTACCAGCGCTTCAAGGTGGCGGCCAACATGACCGACCGCTTCAACGCCCTCACCGCCCTGGTCGCCAGCGGCAGCGAACTGGCAGCCCCTGCCCTGGCACGCTTTCACACGCTGTTCAAGGACGAGCCCCTGGTCATCGACAAGTGGTTTGCCCTGCAGGCGGGCGCGCCTGACCGCGGTGGCAACGTGCTTCCCGCCGTGCGCCAGCTCATGCAACACCCGGACTTCAGCCTGAAAAACCCCAACCGCGCGCGCAGTGTGATCTTCAGCTATTGCAGTGCCAACCCCGGTGCCTTTCACCGGGCGGACGCGGCAGGCTATGTGTTCTGGAGCGACCGGGTGATCGAGCTCGACGCCATCAACCCACAGGTGGCTGCACGCCTGGCGCGCGCCCTCGACCGCTGGAAGAAGCTGGCCGAACCCTGGCGCAGCGGCGCCCGCGAGGCCATTGCCCGCGTGGCCGCTCGCCCCGACCTGAGCAACGACGTGCGCGAGGTCGTCACCCGCGCACTGGCCGAATAAGGAGAATTTTCATGGCAAACAAAATCAGCCTGACCCGCTACCTGGTCGAACAACAGCGTGTGGACGGCCTCATCCCCGGGCAACTGCGCCTGCTGCTGGAAGTGGTGGCGCGTGCCTGCAAGAGCATCAGCCACGCCGTCAACAAAGGCGCGCTGGGCGGCGTGCTCGGCAGCACCGAGAGCGAGAACGTGCAGGGCGAAATCCAGAAAAAGCTCGACATCATCGCCAACGAAGTGCTCATCGAGGCCAACGAATGGGGCGGCCACTTGGCTGGCATGGCCAGCGAGGAAATGGACGGCATCTACGTCGTGCCCAACCGCTACCCCAAGGGCGAATACCTGCTGCTGTTCGATCCCCTGGACGGCTCCAGCAATATTGACGTGAACGTGAGCATCGGCACCATCTTCAGCGTGCTCAAGATGCCCGAAGACGACCGCGGCGTGGACGAAGGCGACTTCCTGCAAAAGGGCAGCCAGCAAGTGGCCGCCGGTTACTGCGTCTACGGCCCGCAGACCACGCTGGTGCTCACCGTGGGCGACGGCGTGGCCATGTTCACCCTCGACCGCGAGCAGGGCTCGTTCGTGCTGACGCAAGAAAACGTGCGCATTCCTGAGGACACCAAGGAATTCGCCATCAACATGAGCAACATGCGCCACTGGGACGAGCCCGTCAAGCGCTACATCGACGAATGCCTGCAGGGCAAGGAAGGCCCGCGCGGCAAGGACTTCAACATGCGCTGGATCGCCAGCATGGTGGCCGACGTGCACCGCATCATGACGCGCGGCGGCATCTTCATGTACCCCTGGGACAAGCGCGAACCCAACAAGCCCGGCAAGCTGCGCCTGATGTACGAGGCCAACCCCATGGGCTGGCTCATCGAGCAAGCCGGCGGCGCCGCCACCAACGGCAAGCAACGCATCCTGGACATCCAGCCCACGCAGTTGCATGAACGTGTCAGCGTGATTCTGGGTTCAAAAAATGAGGTGGAGCGCGTGACAAGCTACCATTCCACGCTATAATTTGAGGCTTACGCCGGTGTAGCTCAGTCGGTAGAGCAGCTCATTCGTAATGAGAAGGTCGGGTGTTCGATTCATCTCTCCGGCACCAATATAGACAAAGGTTCATTGCTATCAAAATAGCAGTGAACCTTTTTTCTTTGGTGAGGTTGCAGGCAATCTGTAGGCACGTTATCCAAATCCTGCACCATCTCAGACCTTTGCCGGTCAGGCAAATCCTGATCACATACCGAGTGGTGCCGGTCCTTTCACTCCGGGCAAATCTGGCCTGGTCTCTACCGAAATACCTCACGCAGTCGTGCCAGCAGCCCAGGCTTTCGCGGTGTCTGCTCGGTATCCCGCTTGTACCAATTCGGGTCGCGCCGTGTGTCGCTTGTTGGCATGCCGGGCTTGCGACTTGTGGGACCGAAATTCCAGTGCGTCACATCCCCTGCAGGCCCACTGGGTGTGTCTTGGCGTTCTGGCTGGCTTGGCATAGAGACTCCGAAGGAGGCAAGAAATTTGGGAGCGCGCCGAAACCAGCGCGCCAATTCGCGGTGAAAACAGTTCCTGCCCTCCCGAAAGCATCATGCCCAAAACCAACGGCTCCACAGATGCAGGACGCAGGCAACTGCGAGCCCGGCATGGCCTGATACGGACAACGGCACAACACTCAGCGCCTGACGAGCACGGCTACACCAACCGTTCGCCAAGCCCATCCTTACTCGCTATTAGTCCTCCTCTGCTGCGCTGATACCCGGAAAGAGCACTTCGGTGTAGCCAAACTGAGTGAAATCGCGCACGCGCATGGGATAAAGCTTTCCGATGAGGTGATCGCATTCGTGCTGCACGACGCGGGCGTGAAATCCCTCCACTGTGCGGTCGATAGGGTCGCCATAAGGGTCGAACCCTGTGTACCGTATGCGCAGCCAGCGCGGCACCTTGCCACGCAATCCAGGCACTGAAAGACACCCTTCCCAATCCTCCTCCTCTTGTTCACCCAGCGGCGTGATGACCGGATTGACAAGCACAGTGGGCGGGACCAAGGGCCGTTCTGGGTAGCGTGGATTGGGAGTGCCCGAGCCAAAAATCACCACCTGCAAATCAACGCCAATCTGGGGGGCCGCCAGACCCGCACCATGGACAGACTGCATGGTTTCAAACATGTCACGCACCAACAGATGCAACTCGTCGGTATCAAAACTCTGCACGGGCTGAGCGATGCGCAACAGGCACGGATCGCCCATTTTCAAAATGGAGTGGATGGTCATGAGGCCGGGCCAGAAAACTGCTGCAGTTCACCGCATTCACAGGAAAGCTGACAAGCATAGCGCGAGCGCGATGCCATCGCATGGCATCCATGCACAATCAAGGCCAATGGCTTTGCCTACCAAAAACCCTCCTGACACACCGATGCCCAAGGAGCTACCGCGGCCCCTGCGTTGGTTACTGACAGTGTTTGCGCTGTTGTGCCTGGTTCTGGGCATTGTGGGCATATTTTTGCCCGGGTTGCCAACCACCGTTTTCATATTGCTGGCCGCATGGGCGGCGGCCCGGAGTTCACCCAGGCTCTACCGATGGCTTTGGCTCCACCCGCTGTTCGGCCCCATGCTGCGCAACTGGGCCAGCGGTGGCCGCGTAAGTCGCCGCTCCAAATGGAGCGCCACCGTGATGATGGCCGTGAGCGGCACCATTCTGGCTTTCACTGAAGCGCCTCGCTGGGCTGTGGCTCTCGCCTGCATTTGTATGGCGTGTGTGCTGGCATGGCTGTGGCGCAGGCCCGAGCCCACAGACAAGCGCACCTAATGAGCGCAGGCCACGGGGAATTGCTCTGTTTTTATGTATATAATCTAAGTCTTGTTCCTCGATAGCTCAGTCGGTAGAGCGCCGGACTGTTAATCCGTAGGTCCCTGGTTCGAGCCCAGGTCGAGGAGCCAAGATTTTTCTGGCCCTGCATGTGCACGCAGGGCCTTTTACATACCGATCATTCCTCGATAGCTCAGTCGGTAGAGCGCCGGACTGTTAATCCGTAGGTCCCTGGTTCGAGCCCAGGTCGAGGAGCCATCAATTGGCAGCAAAGGCTACCCTTCCGGGTAGCCTTTTTGCTTTGTTGTAATGGCAAACAGCCGAAAAGGGTTGCCGCACGCACCAGTGTCGCAACGCATCGACCTTCGGGCGGTGTCGAGAACACCGACGTTCGGCCAACACTCCATCACGATGAACTGTCATTGCCTGCCATGAACACTCTGGATCAACTGCATTGCGGCGACCTCCGAGGTGCTCGCCAGGTCAAACTGGCCTGCGGTTTGACGGCATTTCCGCAGGCACTATTTGAATTGGCAGATACGCTGGAGATCCTGGATCTATCCGGCAATGCGTTGACTTCCTTGCCGGACGATCTGAATCGATTGAGCAAGCTGCGCATCCTGTTCTGCTCGGACAATCAGTTCACAGAGTTACCCGAGGTGTTAGGCCGGTGTCCGCAGCTGAGCATGGTGGGATTCAGGGCCAATCAAATCCGCACAGTATCGGAGAAGGGACTTCCTCCGCTGCTGCGCTGGCTGATTCTGACCGACAACCGCATTAACGAATTGCCAGCCCAAATCGGAGACTGCACCCAACTGCAAAAGCTGATGCTTTCAGGGAATCAGCTGAAAACCTTGCCCCCCGAGCTGTCCCGATGCTCGCGCCTAGAACTGCTGCGCGTTCCTGCCAACCAGCTGTCTGAATTGCCGGAGTGGCTCATGACAATGCCCCGGTTGTCGTGGCTGGCATACGCCGGAAATCCATTTTGTGAAGCGCCGGGGCGTTCTGCGCAAGTTGCCACGCCTATCACTTCGATCCCCTGGGATCGACTGCGAATCGTGCACTCACTGGGAGAAGGCGCCTCAGGGGTCATCTACATGGCCGAGCTTTTTCACCGTGATCAGGTGCAACCGGTTGCCGTCAAGATATTCAAAGGCGACATCACCAGTGACGGCCTGCCTATGTCCGAAATGACGACCTGCATTCAAGCGGGCAAGCACCCCGGCCTGATCCCTGTCCTGGGCCGGATTGCGCACCATCCTGCCGGTGCCAATGGCTTGGTGATGTCGCTGATCGACACCCGTTTTCGCAACCTGGCCGCCCCACCCAGCCTGCAATCGTGCACACGTGATGTTTATGCGCAAGGCGTGCGCTTTGACCTGACCGCCATATTGCGCCTCACGCTCGATATTGCCGCTGCGGCCCACCATCTGCACCAGCAAGGCATCATCCACGGCGACCTCTACGCGCATAACATCCTGCATGAAGAACAAGGCCGTGCGCTGCTCGGCGATTTTGGGGCGGCTTCTTTGTATCCACCCGGTCCCTCAGCGCTTCACAGCAGACTGCAACAGCTCGAAGTGCGTGCGTTCGGCTGTCTTCTGGAAGAGTTGGTCGAACGCAGCGATATGCCGGCAGACTCGGACGACAGACTGACAACACTCCACCAGTTGAAAGCCCGGTGCCTTTCCGATATCCCGACAAGTCGGCCATCATTTCAAGAGATTGAGCAAGAGCTCGGCGTGATCGCGAGCACATGTGCCAAACATGGCCTCATTCCAGCGGAGACAATGCCAGTATTGGTGAAGCAACCCGCGAAAGCATGATGCTCGCAAGAAGAGCGCGTTGCCCTGGCTCGCGCTGGGCCCACGTGAACGGCGCTTTGCAGCACAATCGAATGCTTTCCTGACTCAGCGCGATATGCCTCCTCAACTGCCCTGGCTGGAACCAGAGGACCCGTTACCCGATCCTTCCACCGCATGGGGAGCGGACAGCCCGGCCCCGGGACTGCTGGCAGCGGGCGGAGCCCTTGGAGTGTCCCAACTGCGCGCAGCCTACGCTCAGGGTACGTTTCCGTGGTTCAGCGCCGGTCAGCCCATTCTGTGGTGGGCACCAGACCCGCGCATGGTGCTGAAAGTTGCCGAGTTCCGGCTGCACCGGTCACTAAGAAAGACGCTGAATCGGTTTCGCGCCGATGCGGCCTGCGAAATACGCATCGACTCCGCTTTTGACCAGGTCATCCGGTCGTGCTCCAGCACCGCGCGGGAAGGGCAGAACGGCACCTGGATCGTCCCTGCCATGGTGGCAGCCTATGAAGCGCTGCATGCACAAGGCACTGCGCACAGCGTGGAAACATGGGTGGACGGAAAGCTGGCAGGTGGACTGTATTGCGTGGCGATCGGACACGCTGTATTCGGAGAATCCATGTTCGCCCACGCGACGGATGCCTCCAAAATCGCACTGGCAGCTCTGGTTTGCCTGTGCCGCCGCAACGGTGTCGAACTGATTGACTGCCAACAAAACACAGTGCATCTGGCATCGCTCGGTGCACATGAAATACCGCGCACAACGTTCATACAGCATGTAAAAGACCAGAGCTCCCAGCCGCCCATTCCGTGGCACTTCGAGCCCCTATACTGGAACGAATTGCTGTAATACCCGGGCGCCCACGGCATGACGCAACTCAACGACCTCCCGCTGCAAACGCTGCAGTTTTACGCAACGGCCCCTTACCCTTGCAGTTACCTGCCCGATCGGCAGGCACGGTCGCAGGTCGCCACCCCGAGCCATCTCATTCAAAGCGATCTTTACTCAGGCCTGGTGGCACAGGGGTTCCGGCGCAGCGGCATGTTCACCTATCGCCCTTATTGTGACGGGTGCCAGGCATGTGTCCCGCTGCGTATCAAAGCCCACGATTTCAAGCCCGATCGCAGCCAGCGCAGAGCAGTTGCGCGACACGGGCACCTGCAGGCTCGGGTGCTGAGGTTGTGTTTCATTCCAGAGCATTACCAGTTGTACCGGTCTTATCAGAACGCCCGCCATCCTGGGGGTGGCATGGACCACGACAGCATTGACCAGTACACACAGTTCCTGCTGCAAAGCCGGGTAAACACCCGTCTCGTGGAGTTTCGCGAACTCGATGCATCTGGTGATGCAGGGGCTCTGAAGATGGTGTCCATCCTGGATGTCCTGAACGATGGCCTCTCGGCCGTTTACACCTTCTATGCGCCGGATGCAGGTTGCAGCTACGGCACCTACAACGTGATGTGGCAGATTGAACAGGCAAGGTCATTGGGGCTGCCCCATGTGTACCTAGGTTACTGGATCCAGGAAAGCACCAAGATGAACTACAAAGCCCGGTTTACGCCCCATGAGATACGGGTAGCAAACACATGGATCTGCCCGCCGGACCATCAAGCATCTGGTCGCCCATCGCATCATCGAAATTTCACAAGATAAAATGCGCACATTCCCGTCACGCACCATCCCATGAAGAAAAAAGATCCAGGCATTCCCGTGAAACCCAGCGTTCAGGTGCTGGAACGCATGTTCACGCTGATCGATGTCCTGGCCTCGCGCGAAGAAGCCATTTCCCTCAAGGAAATCAGCGAAAAGACCGGACTGCACCCCTCCACGACCCATCGCATTCTCAACGACCTGACCATTGGACGGTTTGTTGATCGGCCCGAATCAGGCAGCTACCGGCTGGGCATGCGGCTGCTGGAGCTGGGCAATCTCGTCAAGGCTCGCCTGAGTGTGCGCGATGCGGCACTTGCACCCATGCGCAATCTGCACAAACTCATTCAGCAACCCGTGAACCTGAGCATGCGCCAGGGTGACGAAATTGTTTATGTGGAACGCGCCTACAGTGAACGCTCTGGAATGCAGGTGGTGCGCGCCATCGGTGGGCGTGCTCCGCTGCACCTGACGTCGACAGGCAAACTGTTTCTGGCGCTCGACGACCCGCAGCGTGTGCGCGCCTATGCCACGCGCACAGGGCTGGCAGGACACACCCGCAACAGCATCACCCAACTGCCGATACTTGAGCGCGAACTTGCCAAGGCACGCCAATATGGCATTGCCCGTGACAACGAAGAACTGGAACTGGGAGTGCGCTGCATGGCAGCAGGGGTCTATGACGACCAGAGCAAGCTGGTAGCGGGCCTGTCGATATCGGCCCCGGCCGATCGCCTGGATGAAGGCTGGCTGCCCAAGCTGCAGGCCACAGCCCAAGAGATCTCTTTGGCGCTAGGCTACCTGGCCACCAAAGACGCGGGCAGCCCTGCGAATGTGTAGAAAAGACCCGGAATCCTGCGGATCGTCGCCCCAGGCGAAACAAGCGCGGACTAGCCTGGACTGGACCGGGTCGCCTGGAGTTGGGAACCCAGTGCAGGCAGGGCCTCCACCCAATTGCGCACACGCTGCGCATCACCCAGCCGACTGAACTTGCCCGCGGAATCAAGAAAAACCATGATGAGCTTGCGCCCCGCGATGTGTGTCTGCATCACCAGGCACCGGCCCGCCTCAGAGATGTAACCGGTCTTTTGCAGTCCGATATTCCACTCAGGGTTTTTCACCAGCCCATTGGTGTTGTTGTACTGCAAGGTCCTTTCACCCACTGCGACCTCGTATCCGGGAGAGGTGGAGAACTCCCGCATCACCGGGTCTCCATGGGCCGCATTCACCAGTCGAGCCAGATCGCGCGCACTCGCTTGGTTGCGGCTCGACAGACCCGTGGGCTCGACATAGTTGGTGTCGGTCATTCCCAATGAGCGGGCCTTGCTGTTCATCAGGGCTACAAACGCATTGAGCCCGCCTGGGTAGGTGCGCCCCAGTGCGTGCGCCGCACGGTTTTCACTGGACATAAGCGCCAGATGCAGCATCTCGCCACGGGTCAAGGTGGTGCCTACGCTCAGGCGCGAGCGGCTGCCCTTTTCCGTATCCACGTCATCCTGGGTAATGGTCACAAGCTCATCCATGGGCAGACGGGCCTGGGTGATGACGAGGCCCGTCATGAGCTTGGTCAGCGATGCAATGGGCAACACCGCATGGTCGTTCTTGCTGATCAGAACCTCATTCGTGTCCTGGTCGATCACGAAGGCCACGCTGGACTTCAGATCAAGGGGGTCGCTGACCTGGTGAAGTCCAGCCATCTGGGCGAAAGAAGGCTTGGCAGGCACGTAGGCAACCCGCGTAGGCGCCCTGGCGGTTCGCGCCGTAACGCGCACCGCCTTGCCCGCACCGGCAGCCTTGCGCAGTACCGCCGAACGCTTGGCGCTGACGGACTGGGCTTGGGGCTTTTTGACCGAAGCTTTTTTTCGTTCCGCTGCATGGGCGGCTGGAAACACCAGCGCAACGCTCACAACAAGGAGACCAAAAAACTGAAGGAAAGGATTCACTGCTGTGCGGCGGCGATGGTGCATCAAAGTGCTCCAAACGGTAAAAGGTGTAGGCAGTGTACAGAATTGAAAAAAGTCGCGCAAGATCAACAGCTTGCACGACTTTTCAATAAAGTAAGTGAATTATAGGTTCACGCCTCAACCTTGTGCGGCCACACGGTCAGCTTTACTTTGTAATTTATTCAACGCGCTCAGATAGGCTTTGGCGGAGGCAACCACGATGTCCGGGTCCGATCCCACGCCATTCACGACACGACCGCTGTTTTGCAGACGCACCGTGACTTCGCCCTGGCTTTCGGTCGATCCACTGATGGCGTTGACCGAATACAGAACCATTTCCGCACCACTCTGGACATGTGACTCGATGGCTTTGAGCGATGCATCCACGGGACCATTGCCATCGGACTGCCCGCGAACCTCCTTGCCATCCACGGTGAACACGATCGTGGCCTGGGGGCGCTCGCCCGTTTCGCTGTGCTGAGAAAGCGAAACAAACCCAAATTGCTCTTTCTCGCTGGTCACGCTTTCGTCACTTACCAGCGCCAGGATGTCCTCGTCAAAAATCTCGCTCTTGCGGTCAGCCAGCTCTTTGAACTTTGCGAACGCATTGTTGACATCGGTTTCGCTTTCCAGTTGCACGCCCAGTTCCTGCAGGCGCTGCTTGAAAGCGTTGCGTCCGCTCAGCTTGCCCAGAACGATCTTGTTGGCACTCCAGCCCACGTCTTCGGCACGCATGATTTCATAGGTGTCACGGGCCTTCAGGACGCCGTCCTGGTGGATGCCGCTGGCATGGGCAAACGCATTGGCGCCCACCACGGCCTTGTTGGGCTGCACCACAAAACCCGTGGTCTGGCTCACCATGCGACTGGCGGCCACAATGTGCTTGGTGTCGATGCCGACGTCCAGCCCGTAATAGTCGCGGCGCGTCTTGACGGCCATGACAACCTCTTCAAGCGAGCAGTTGCCAGCCCGCTCACCCAGGCCATTGATGGTGCATTCCACCTGGCGCGCACCGCCGATCTTCACTCCAGCGAGCGAATTGGCCACTGCCATGCCCAGATCGTTATGGCAGTGCACCGACCAAATGGCCTTGTCGCTGTTGGGCACGCGCTCGCGCAGGTTCTTGATGAACTGGCCGTACAGCTCGGGCACGGCATAGCCCACGGTATCTGGCACATTGATGGTGGTGGCGCCCTCGGCAATCACCGCCTCGATCACACGACACAGAAAATCGGGGTCGCTGCGGTAGCCGTCTTCGGGGCTGAACTCAATATCGCCCACCAGGTTGCGCGCAAAGCGCACCGACTGCTTGGCCTGCTCCAGCACCTGCTCTGGCGTCATGCGCAGCTTCTTTTCCATGTGCAGCGCCGACGTCGCGATAAAGGTGTGGATCCGTGCGCTGGCCGCACCCTGGAGGGCCTCGGCTGCGCGCGCGATATCGCGATCGTTCGCGCGGGACAGTGAGCAGATGGTCGATTCCTTGATCGCATTGGCGATCGCCTGGACGGCTTCAAAATCCCCGTTGGAGCTGGCTGCAAAACCGGCTTCAATCACATCCACCTTCAGGCGCTCAAGCTGGCGGGCAATGCGCAGCTTTTCGTCTTTGGTCATGGATGCGCCGGGCGATTGCTCGCCATCACGCAAGGTGGTGTCAAAAATGATGAGTTTGTCAGCCATTTGGTCTCTCCTGATACTGATGGGGTGGCCCGCAACGTCGAAATTCTGGCGCCCAAAACAAAAGGCCCGTTGCGGGTGCATACGGGCCTTTGTGGAAAAAGTGTGCGCGTGCGCCTACCGTCTCCGCCCGTGGGGAGATAGCAGTAGAGCCAGTGCAAACATATTCATGCGATCCAATGTAGCACAGTTTTTTACGCCCTGCAGCCGTCACCGGTGCAGTCCCCGTTCGTCGGGCTCGTCGGTTGACATGCTGATCACACTGCTGTGTTGCCCCTTGGCCTTGCGCCATGCATACACGGCATAGCCGCTCATGCCATACACAACAAAAACGCCAAACATGACAATCGGCGGGTGGATATTGATGACTGCAATGCCCAGGGCAATCAGCACGATGACAGCGAAGGGCACGCTCTTTTTCATCTGCACGTCCTTGAAGCTATAGAACGGCACATTGGTCACCATGGTGAGCCCCGCATACAAGGTAAAGGCAAACATGATCCAGGTAACCTGGTTCCAGGTCAGCCACAGGTCCTCACCCCTGCGCACCCCCAGCTCGGTCATCAGCCAGATGAAGCCCGCCACCAGCGCGGCCGCAGCGGGCGATGGCAGCCCCTGAAAATAACGCTTGTCTACCACGCTGGTGTTGACGTTGAACCGCGCCAGCCGCAGCGCCGCACACGCACAATAGACAAACGCGGCAATCCAGCCCCAGCGGCCCAGACCCCTGAGCGACCATTCGTAGGCAATCAGGGCCGGCGCCGCACCAAACGACACCATGTCGGACAGCGAATCCATTTGTTCGCCAAAGGCGCTTTGCGTGTTCGTCATGCGCGCCACCCGGCCGTCCAGGCTGTCGAGCACCATGGCACAGAAAACGCCCACGGCGGCCATGTCAAACCGGCCGTTCATCGCCATCACGATCGAATAGAACCCACCGAACAATGCCGCCAGCGTGAACAGGTTGGGCAGGATGTAGATGCCCTTGCGCCGTTTGCGCACCATCACACCAGGATTTTCAGTAGATTCACTGCCATCATGCATCAAATAGGCCTCCAGCCCTTGCCCATCATGCGCAAGCAGCTCTCAAATTTATAGTATTCAGTCATCACCCGCAAAACAGGCAAACCACCGCGTGCGCCCAAGGCGAAGGCAGCAGTGTAGCGCCTGCCCACACAGCACCCCGGCCACAAAAAAGGCCACCGAAGTGGCCTTGGAATGCTTCAGAAATGAAGCATCAGTTGCGGGTCTGGTCGACCAGCTTGTTCTTGGCAATCCAGGGCATCATTGCGCGCAACTGGCCGCCCACCTTTTCGATGGAGTGGTCAGCCGTATTGCGGCGGCGCGCGGTCATGCTGGGGTAACCGGTGCGACCTTCCAGAATGAACATCTTGGCGTATTCGCCGTTCTGAATGCGCTTGAGGGCGTTGCGCATGGCTTCGCGCGACTGGGCGTTGATCACTTCGGGGCCGGTCACATACTCGCCGTATTCGGCGTTGTTCGAGATCGAGTAGTTCATGTTGGCAATGCCGCCTTCGTAGATCAGGTCCACGATGAGCTTGAGCTCGTGCAGGCACTCGAAGTAGGCCATTTCAGGCGCGTAGCCGGCTTCGACCAGGGTTTCATAACCCATCTTGATCAGCTCGACGGCGCCGCCGCACAGCACGGCCTGCTCGCCGAACAGGTCGGTCTCGGTTTCTTCCTTGAAGTTGGTCTCGATGATGCCGGCCTTGCCGCCACCATTGGCCATCGCGTAGCTCAGGGCCAAGTCACGGGCCTTGCCCGTCTTGTCCTGGTGCACCGCCACCAGGTGGGGCACGCCGCCGCCCTGGGTGTAGGTGTTGCGCACGGTGTGGCCAGGAGCCTTGGGGGCCACCATCCACACGTCCAGATCGGCGCGGGGAACGACCTGGTTGTAGTGCACATTGAAGCCGTGGGCGAAGGCCAGCGATGCGCCTTGCTTGATGTTCGGCTCGACATTGTTCTTGTAGACGCCAGCGATGTCTTCGTCGGGCAGCAAGATCATGACCACGTCAGCAGCCTTCACGGCGTCGTTGACCTCCATCACCGTGAGGCCAGCCTTGCCGACCTTGTCCCATGAGGCACCACCCTTGCGCAGACCGACCACGACCTTCACGCCACTGTCGTTCAGGTTTTGTGCATGGGCGTGGCCCTGCGAGCCATAGCCGATGATGGCAACGGTCTTGCCCTTGATCAGGCTCAGGTCACAGTCTTTGTCGTAGAAAACTTTCATGGGTCGCTCCGGTTGAAATGCGTTGTTGGGGGTTGAAAACTAAACAGTCGATTGTCTTACATAGGATTCGACGTCAACCGGATAACCAGGCGGGGAACCGCAAACAGTGCTCTGGCACGGCAAGGCGACCCAGCACCGTTAGCTGGTTGAAGGCGAATCCGTTACACGCGCAAGATGCGCTCGCCGCGCCCGATGCCGCTGGCACCGGTGCGGACGGTTTCCAGGATCGCCGTGCGGTCGATCGCCTGCAAAAAGGCATCGTTCTTGGACTGGTCGCCAGTGAGCTCGATGGTGTAGCTCTTTTCGGTGACGTCGATGATGCGGCCGCGGAAGATGTCGGCCATGCGCTTCATCTCCTCACGCTCCTTGCCCACCGCACGCACCTTCACCATCATGAGCTCGCGCTCGGTGTAAGCGCCTTCGGTCAGGTCCACCACTTTCACCACCTCGATGAGACGGTTCAGGTGCTTGGTAATCTGCTCGATCACGTCTTCGGAGCCCGTGGTCTGGATGGTCATGCGCGAGAGCGACGCATCCTCGGTAGGCGCCACGGTGAGCGACTCGATGTTGTAACCCCGGGCAGAGAACAGGCCCACAACGCGCGACAGCGCGCCGGGTTCGTTTTCGAGCAAAACGGCAATGATGTGTTTCATGGTGTCCAGATTCCTCTTTTTGCTGCCCTCCCCCGTGCACGGTAATGCACGGGCTTGGCAGGCAATAGATTCGTCAAAAATTGAATGCTATTAAATTAATAGCTACTTACGCTTGATGGAAAAGCGCTGGAGGCCGATTTGGCTTAAAGATCTTCCGACCCCAGCAACATTTCGGTAATGCCCTTGCCGGCCTGCACCATCGGGAACACGTTCTCGGTGGGGTCGGTGCGGAAGTCCATGAACACGGTGCGGTCCTTGAGCTTGCGCGCCTCGCGCAGCGCGGGCTCCACGTCTTTGGGGTGTTCGATCAGCAGGCCCACATGCCCATAGGCCTCGGCCAGCTTGACGAAGTTGGGCAGCGCGTCCATGTAGCTGTGGCTGTAGCGGCCGGAGTATTCAATCTCCTGCCACTGGCGCACCATGCCCAGATAGCGGTTGTTCAATGCGCAGATCTTGATCGGCGTGTTGTACTGCAGGCAAGTGGACAGTTCTTGAATGTTCATCTGCACCGAGCCTTCGCCCGTGATGCAGAACACTTCGCTTTGCGGCTTGGCCAGCTTGATGCCCATGGCATAGGGGATGCCCACGCCCATGGTGCCCAGGCCACCAGAATTGATCCAGCGGCGCGGCTCGTCAAAGCGGTAGTACTGCGCGGCCCACATCTGGTGCTGGCCCACGTCGGACGTGATGTAGGTGTCCGCGTCCTTGGTCATGTTCCACAGCGTCTCGACCACATACTGCGGCTTGATCACATCGCCGCTGCCCATGTCGTACTTGAGGCAATCGCGCTTGCGCCAGCCTTCAATGGTGTCCCACCAGGCGGCGAGCGCGCCGGTGTCGGGGCGGGTGCTGCCTTCGCGGATCATCGAGATCAGCTCGGTCAGCACGTCTTTCACATCGCCCACGATCGGAATATCGACCTTGACGCGCTTGGAGATGCTGGACGGGTCGATGTCCACATGAATGATCTTGCGCTCGTTCTGCGCAAAATGCTTGGTGTTGCCGATCACGCGGTCGTCAAACCGCGCGCCAACCGCCAACAGCACATCGCAGTTCTGCATGGCATTGTTGGCTTCGATGGTGCCGTGCATGCCCAGCATGCCCAGGAATTTGCGATCCGACGCCGGATAGGCACCCAGGCCCATCAACGTGTTGGTCACGGGGTAGCCCAGCATGTCGACCAGGGTACGCAACTCGTTGGTGGCATTGCCCAGCAACACACCACCGCCAGTATAGATATAGGGGCGCTTGGCCGCCAGCAGCAACTGAAGCGCCTTGCGAATCTGGCCGCCGTGGCCCTTCTTTACCGGGTTGTAGGAGCGCATTTCCACGGTTTGGGGATAACCGGAGTAAGGCACCTTCTTGAACGAAACGTCCTTCGGAATGTCGACCACCACGGGGCCAGGTCGGCCGGTGCGTGCGATGTGGAAGGCTTTTTTTAGCGTCATGGCCAGATCGCGTGGATCCTTGACCAGGAAGTTGTGCTTCACGATGGGGCGCGTGATGCCCACCGTGTCGCATTCCTGGAAAGCATCCAGACCGATGGCCGCCGTGGGCACCTGGCCGGAGATGATCACCATGGGAATGCTGTCCATGTAGGCCGTGGCAATGCCGGTCACGGCATTGGTAAGCCCCGGGCCTGAAGTAACCAGCGCCACGCCCACCTCGCCGGTGGCTCGTGCGTAGCCGTCTGCCGCATGCACTGCTGCCTGTTCATGGCGCACCAGCACATGCTGAATGGTGTCTTGCTTGTACAGCGCGTCGTAGATGTACAAAACTGCGCCGCCTGGGTAGCCCCAGATGTACTGAACGTTTTCGGCCTGCAACGACTTGACGAGAATTTCAGAACCCATGAGGTCCTGAGAGCCGGAGGCGGGGAAGTTGCCTTGGGAGGCAGCGGCTGCCGATGTGAGTTCAGCCTTTGTGATTTCCATGATCAACCTTTGTGAATTTCTCTGACGAAAAACCTTGGGTGCTCCTCGCATGGACTCTCGTGAAGCCAGCTCGGAACTTGAGGCCAAGGACATGGGCGGGATGATTGCCGCGCCCGACCGTGACCCGTTTGCCTTTTGAATTGCAAACGAAATTATCGCACTGCAACACGAACAAAACCAGCCATTCGCGGAAAATTCAGCGCCCAATGCGATAATTGAACGGCTATGACCGCTCTATCGTGCGTTCTCGCACGACATCGACCCTCCCGGGCTGACTCCTCTTGGCAACAGAACAAGAACTCTCCGATTTCCTCAAAAGTGTAGAAAAGCGCGCATTCAAGCGCTCGATCTATCACGTCCGCAACGAGGAAGCGGCCCTGGACATTGTTCAGGACAGTATGCTCAAGCTGGCCGAGCACTACGGCGACAAGCCCCCGGGCGAGCTGCCCATGCTCTTTCAGCGCATTCTGTCGAACTGCACGTTGGACTGGTTTCGTCGCCAGAAGACGCGCAATGCGCTTTTTTCCAGCATGAGCGACTTTGATGGACCGGGCGACGATGGCGCAGAATTTGATCTGCTTGAAGCCTATGCCGGCCCCGACAATGGGGAGCGGGCCGAAAGCGCGGAAGATCTGGCGCGGCGCGCGCAGACCTTCAAGGACATCGAAGCAGAGATTGAGGAGTTGCCAGCACGTCAACGGGAAGCGTTTCTCATGCGTTACTGGGAAGAAATGGATGTCGCAGAAACAGCAGCCGCCATGGGCTGCTCCGAAGGCAGCGTCAAAACACACTGTTTTCGTGCAGTACAGGCCCTCAGCAAGGCACTGAAGGCAAAAGGAATCGAGCCATGAACAAAGCAAACACTCTCCCCACCGAAATGGCGGCAGATCGTTTCGCCCGCCGCGTCACCGCGCGACTGACCAGTGGAACGGATGACCTGCCCTACGATATTTCCGAGCGGCTGCGCGCCGCCCGCATGCAGGCACTGGCCAAGCGCAAAGTCGTCGTGCAGGTCCGGCGTGCAGCCCCCGCCGTTCTGCATTCAGGCAACACGGCGGTGCTCGGTGGTGGCAACGAACGCAGTGGCTGGTGGAGTGCGCTGGTTTCGGCCATCCCGGTAATGGCCTTGCTGGTGGGACTTGTGGTGATCAATGACTCCCAGGACGAAATCGGCACCAACGAAGTGGCAGAAGTCGACGCTGCATTGCTGACCGATGATCTCCCCCCTGCAGCCTATTCCGACCCCGGTTTTGTACAGTTCCTGAAAACAGCCCATTCCAGCAACTGATTGCGCCCTTTTTTACTGCATGCACTCAAGTTCACCTGACGCCCGCCTCACCATGCCAGCCTTCGTGCTGGCTTTGGTGCTTTTAGGCGCGCTCGCGGCAGGCGGCGTGTCAGTGCTCAATCAGGTGCGCATGGCACCCGGCACCCTACTTCCAGCCGCTGCGCTGGCACCCAAGTCTGGTGGCAAGGGCGCCCCCGGCACGGTGACCGACCCGAACCGGCAAACCCATGCCGGCCCGGGCTGGGAAGTCCTGAACACGCCCCAAAAATTGGCACTTTACCCACTGGCGGAACGTTGGGCACTTCTCAGCGAGTTGCAAAAACGGCGCTGGCTCGCCCTCGCCCAGAATTTTCCGACGCTGCCTGAAACCGAGCAGGAAAAGCTGCACAGTCGCATGACGGAATGGGCCAGCCTCAGCGCGCAGCAGCGCAATCAGGCAAGGCTCAACTATGCCGACTCCAATCGCCTGGCCCGCGACAACAAACTCGCCCAGTGGCAAGCCTATCAGGCGCTGAGTGACGAAGAAAAGCGCAAGCTGGCTGCCCGCGCGGCAACCAAATCACAGGGCGCAGCCCCGGCGATCAAACCGGTTTCTCCCCGCAAGCTGGCACAGATTCCGGCGGCCTCGGAGGTCAACCCCAACCGCCCCAACCAGCCCAAGATTCCGCCCGTGAAGAGCCTGTCGCCGCGCGCTGCAACGCCGGTGCAGCCCGCCCCGGCGGCCGCGCCCGGCGCCCCTGGATATCCTGCACCGGCGCCGGCTCCTGTGGTGGAAACCAGCCCGGTCAACGTGCCTGTGGCCGAGCCAGTCACGCTGCCGCCCCTGTCGGCCACACCGCCCGCCCATAACCTTGCCCCAGGGGGGCACGATGCGCCCCTGCATGCTCCCCCGTAATTTGCATGTCTGCCTTGCCCTCCCCTGACGCACTGCCTGCCGCTGTGGCAGCACCCCTGAATCTGCAAGCCCCCCGCCTGATCCGCCGCATGGCATGCTGGATGTACGAAGGCATCCTGATGTTCGGCGTGGTCTTCATCGCCGGCTACCTGTTTGGCACCCTGAGCCAGACCCGCAACGCCATGGACAACCGCCACGCGCTGCAGGCCTTCCTGTTCGTGGTGTTTGGCATCTACTTCACCTGGTTCTGGGCCAAGGGGCAGACGCTGGCCATGAAGACCTGGCACATCCGTGTCGTGGATCGCGATGGCCGTCCGCTCACCCAGCGGCGCGCACTGCTGCGCTACGTTTGTTCCTGGCTGTGGTTTCTGCCGCCGTTGGCCGCTTTGGCACCTTTTTCGCTGCCGGGCGGTGAAGCCACGGTGATCGTACTGGGCTGGGTCGCCGTGTGGGCGGTGTTGAGCCGTTTTCACCCACAGCAGCAGTTCTGGCACGACGCACTGGCGGGCACACGCCTGGTGCACTACGAACCTGCAAAAAAGTAAGCCCTGTTCGGACCGACCCGTTCCGGACACATCCTCCCCCGACAATCGCGGCATGCAATCATCCGACCCGTCACACCACGCACCTGCCAACCCCCAGAAGGCCCGGTCCGGGCTGAACCGCATCTGGCATGCCACCGGTTACTCCATCGCAGGGCTGCGTGCCGGCTGGAACGAAAAAGCGTTTCGCCAGGAGGCCCTTGCGGCCGTCGTCCTGGTTCCGCTGTCGTTCTGGCTGGGTCATGGCTGGGTCGAAGTGGCGCTGCTGGCGGGTTCAGTGGTGATCGTCATGATTGTTGAACTGCTCAACACCGGCATCGAGACAGCCATCGACCGCATCGGCCCCGAGTGGCACGACCTCTCCAAACGGGCCAAGGACATGGGCAGCGCTGCCGTACTGCTGGCGCTGCTGCTGTGCATCAGCATCTGGTCTGCCGCCATTCTTCAAAGGTTTCTTCATGGCTGAGCCCGCATTTTCGATCTGTGTGTACTGTGGCTCGCGCCCCGGCGAGAGCGCGGCGTTTGCCCAGGCGGCTGCGGCCGTGGGCCAGTGGATTGGTTCGCATGGCGGCCAACTCGTCTACGGTGGCGGGCGCAGCGGCCTGATGGGCACGGTGGCCGAAGCCACGCGCCTGGCCGGTGGCCGTGTAGTGGGCGTGATACCGCAAACCCTGGTCGACAAGGAGCTGGCCAACCAACAGTGCGACGAGTTGCACATCGTGCAGACCATGCATGAGCGCAAAGCCATGATGGCGGAGCGCAGCAACGCCTTTGTTGCGCTACCCGGCGGCATCGGAACCTTTGAGGAGCTGTTTGAAGTGTGGACCTGGCGCCAGCTGGGCTATCACGACAAGCCGCTGGGCCTGCTCAATGTGGCCGGCTATTACGACGGCTTGCTGGGCTTCTTGCAATCCAGCGTGGCCAACGGATTCATGGGCAATTGGCAAATGGACCTTCTGCACGCAAGCACCGATGTAGAGGCCCTGCTGCGCACGCTGGTGCAGGAGGCCGGTCCCGATCAGGCATCCATGCCATTGCGCTCGGTGATTTAAGAACCAAAGCCCCCGGTCGCGCAAACCTCAGCATCGGCCACCGCGCAAGGCGTACAGCGAGCTACGCAGCGCGCCTGCGGGGAGCGTCACGGATCAGATCGCTGCGTCATCCAGGTCGCCGGTGCGAATGCGCACCACGCGCTCCACGGCCGTCACAAAAATCTTGCCGTCCCCTATCTTGCCCGTGCGCGCCACATTGACGATGGCGTCCACGCAGCGCTCCAGGTCTTCGGTTTTGACCACCACCTCAACCTTCACCTTGGGCAGGAAATCAACCACATATTCCGCCCCGCGGTACAGCTCGGTGTGGCCTTTCTGGCGCCCAAAACCCTTCACCTCGGTCACGGTGAGGCCGGTCACGCCACATTCGGCCAAGGCTTCTCGGACTTCTTCGAGCTTGAAGGGCTTGATGACGGCGGTGATCATTTTCATGGGGGGTCTCCTGGGGGAATTAAAAAAGCGGCGGGCCTGGCGGATGCCCGTCAGGCCCTGAATTTGCTGGTGATAGGGTAACGCCAGTCCTTGCCGAAGCTGCGGCGCGTCACGCGCACGCCCACAGGGGCCTGGCGGCGCTTGTATTCGTTGAGCTTGATCAGCCGTGTGACGCGCTCGACATCGGCGCGCTCAAACCCGGCTGCAATGATGGACTCTATCGGTTCATCATTCTCCATGTAGCGAGCCACGATCGCATCGAGCACCTCGTAAGCCGGCAAACTATCCTGGTCTTTCTGGTCGGGGCGCAACTCGGCACTGGGCGGGCGCGTGATGATGCGCTCGGGGATGGGGTTCGCCCCGGTGCCATACGGGTCGTGGGCATTGCGCCAGCGCGCCAGGGCAAACACCCGGGTCTTGGCCACGTCCTTGATGGGCGCAAAGCCGCCGGCCATGTCACCGTACAGCGTGCAGTAGCCCGTGGCCAGCTCACTCTTGTTGCCGGTGGTCAGCACAATGGCCCCGAATTTGTTCGACAAGGCCATGAGCAGCATGCCGCGGATGCGCGCCTGCAGGTTCTCTTCGGTCGTGTCTTCGGCGCGGCCGGCAAAATGCGGCGCCAGCGCGGCCTTGAAGGCCTCGAACTGTGACGCAATCGAGATTTCGTCATGGCGCACACCCATGCGCTCGGCCATGTCGCGCGCATCGATCCAGCTGATGTCCGCCGTGTAGGGCGACGGCATCATCACCGTGCGCACCTTGTCGGCGCCCAGGGCATCCACCACAATGGCCAGCACCAGCGCCGAATCAATGCCGCCCGACAAACCCAGCAAGGCGCCCGGGAAGCCGTTTTTGCCCACATAGTCGCGCACGCCCAGCACCAGCGCATCCCACAGGTCGGCTTCCAGGCTGCACTCGGGCACCACCTTTGCTTCTATTTTGATAGCTGCTTGCGCTTGCCGGATATGCGCAAACACCAGTTTTTCCTTGAAGCCTGGGGCGCGCCCCGCTACCGAGCCATCTGCATTCAGGGCAAACGAGCGGCCTTCAAAAACCACCTCGTCCTGCCCGCCCACCAGGTGGGCATAGACCAGTGGCAGGCCGGTCTCGGCCACGCGCTCGCGCATGGTCTGCTCGCGCTCGGCGCTCTTGCCCAGGTGAAAGGGCGATGCATTAATCACCGCCAGCAGCTGCGCCCCCGCGCTGGCAGCAGCGCGTGCAGGCTCTGGAAACCATGCGTCTTCGCAGATCAGCACCCCGACCCGCACGCCCTGCACCTCGAAAACGCAGGGCAACTGGCCGGCAACGAAATAGCGGCGCTCATCGAACACCTGGTAATTGGGCAGCTCGCGCTTGGCATAGGTCTGCTCGATCTGGCCATGCCGCAGCACGCTGGCCGCATTCAGGCACGGGCTGAACGCCGGGTCGCCGGCAGCCAGCTTTTGCGGATGGCCCAGAACGATCGCAAGGCCATTCAACCCCGCGGTCTCGCGGGCCACGGTTTTCACGGCATCATCACAGGCCGCCAGAAACGCGGGGCGCAGGAACAGGTCTTCTGCCGCGTAGCCACAGATGGCCAGTTCGGGCGTCAGCAACAGACGCGCGCCCTGCGCATGGGCTTCATGCGCGGCTGCGATGATTTTCTGCGCATTGCCGGGCATGTCGCCCACGACAAAATTGAGCTGAGCGGTGCAAATGGAGAGCATCATGGAACTGGAATCGGCTTTTGTAGCCGGGTTGGACACCGCCACCACAGCCCACAACGGCCCCGTGCAAAACGGTGGTCCACGGAGGCAGCATGGCTGAAGGCGCCATTATCGCGCGCGTGCTGGCATCGCCCCTGGAGGTGGACGCCACTGCCTGGAACGCCCTGCTGGCACTGCAATCGCACCCCACCCCGTTCATGCGCCACGAATACCTGGCCGCCCTGCATGAGAGCGAGAGCGCTGTTCCCCACACGGGCTGGACACCCCGGTTCATGACCCTGTGGGAGGGCGACCTGCTGGTGGCAGCCTGCCCGCTGTACCTCAAAAGCCATTCTTACGGCGAATACGTGTTTGACTGGGCCTGGGCCAGTGCCTACGAGCAACACGGTGTGCCCTACTACCCCAAGGCCGTGGTGGCGGTGCCCTTCACGCCCGTGCCCGGCACCCGGCTGATGGCGCGCGACGCCGCAGCCCGCCAGGGGCTGGTGCAGGCACTGTGCCAGTGGTGCGAGGACGAGGGCATCTCGTCACTGCATGTGCTGTTCGCCAGCGACGACGATGTGCTGACCGGCGCCCGCGAAGGCCTGATGCTGCGGCATACGGTGCAGTTTCATTGGAAGAATGTGGCCCCCACGCTCGGCACTGACGTGTCCTCGCTGCCCCCCGAGGGGGCTCTCGCCGCCTTGGGGCGGCCCGGCGGCGGCTCGGGTGCGGCCCCCACGCTCGGCACTGACGTGTCCTCGCTGCCCCCCGAGGGGGCTCTCGCCGCCTTGGGACGGCCCGGCGGCGGCTCGGGTGCGGCCCCCACGCTCGGCACGGGCGGGTTTTTGCTGCCCACAGAGAGCGTCCTCGCAGCGGTCGAAAGCCATTGCGACAGCGGCTCGGCGGCAGCCGGAACGCTTGCCTACCGCGATTTCGACGATTTTCTGGCGCACCTCACGCAGGAAAAGCGCAAGAAATTCCGCCAGGAACGCCGGCGCGTGGCCGAGGCAGGTGTCACCTTTCGCTGGGCACAGGGGGCTGACATCACTGCGGACGACTGGAACTTCTTTTACCGTTGCTACGAACGCACCTATCTGGAACACGGCAACCCGCCCTACCTCACGCGGGCATTCTTTCAGCAGATGGCCGATCGCATGCCCGAACACTGGCTGCTGTTTATTGCAGAGCGCGAAGGCCGTCCAATTGCTAGTAGTTTGATAGCTATCAGCGCACAGCCATCAAGCGCCAGAGGCCAATATCATTCAAAGTATGCCGGCTGCACCGCCTACGGCCGTTACTGGGGTGCGCTGGAGCGGGTGGACTGCCTCCATTTCGAAGCCTGCTACTACCAGCCCCTGGCATGGTGCATTGCGCATGGCGTGCAGCGATTCGAAGGCGGCGCGCAAGGCGAGCACAAAATGGCCCGCGCCCTGCTGCCCGTTCCGGCGACCAGCATGCACTGGCTGGCACATCCGGCATTTGCGGATGCGGTGGACCGGTTTCTGGCCCGCGAAGGTGCGGGGGTAGAGCAGTATCTGGACCATCTGCAGGCACGCAGCCCGTTTCGGGCGGCCTGACACCTCGCCTCACACAATGGCGGGGCCAAAACCCGGCGGCCTCGCGCCGCCGACGCTGCGGGGCCTCAGCCGCCGCAGGCGCCACCCGAGCAGCAAGAACCGCCCGTGGCTGCGGCGGGCTCGGTCTTGCTGATCCGTACACGCCACAGATCGGGGCCTTGCTGCAGATAAGCCCATTTGAACGCGCCCGCAGAGCGGACCTCGAATTGCTGGCGCAGGGGCTGTGGATCATGGTCGTTGACCAATTGCAGCGCCTCGCCGGGCAACAGCGCATCGAAGCGGCCAAAAATCAGGGCGTGGCGCTCGCGGGGCGCAATTTCACGCACATCGATGACGGAATTCTGGGTGGAAGTCATGGCAAAGCCTTTCTAGGGAAAGTGAACAAGAGCAACGAAAAATGATTCAGACGGGCAACCTCGGCCCCGGCGCTGAGTCGTTGAGGCGCTGGCAAGGCGTTGCAACAACACCGCCCGCGCACAGCGCCATCAGCCGTCCTTGCCGTCCAGCCGGGTCTGGAACAGCCAGGGGGTAAAGAGGCCCAGGTAAATGGCAAAAGCCGTGGACCAGGCCAGCGCGGCCACCACCAGTGTGGCGGCATACCACTGCGGTGCGGCCAGCGGCACAAGGACACGCAAAACAGCGGCGCCCATCACCAGCCCATAGGCCAGCACCTCCAGCCGGGAAGCCTGCAGCGGCCGACCCGTGTGGCCGCGCGCCGTGCGGGTGATCATGCCGATGATCAGCCCCCCCGTGACACCCACGGCAAAGGCATGCACCGCAGCCGACACGGCCACAACACCCAGTTGCGCCAAGGCCAGCAGAGCAAAGCCCACAGGAATCCAGGCATACGACGCGTGCAGAATCCACAAGATGGGACGGTTGCGGGTGATCCAGGGCTTCCAGCGCCACATGCGCACGCCGTGCAGCAGCGCCGCCAGCCCGGCAAGCACCGCCGTGACCGCGCCCACGCCAAAAGGAGCACACACCCACGACACCAGCGCCATGGCCGTGACGGCCATGGTGGTGAGTTCCAGCGGGCGCTGCGCCTGCAGCTTGAGCCCCGGGTTCACGCTCATGGTGAAAGCCGGCACCACGCGTCCGGCCATGACGCATTCAATCAGCACAATGAGCGCCAGGCCAGCATGCAGCGCCTGCACGGGCGGCAGGCTGATGACACCCATGACCGCCAGGTGAAACGCGACATTGGCCAGCGACAGCAGCACCAGCACCCCCATCAGCGGCAAATTGCGGCGGTTGCGCGCCCGCAGCAGCACCGCCAGCAAAATGCCCGCCACCACCGGCAGCAAGACCATGTCCAGCGCTGCATAGACCGCATAGGGGGCCACCACGGCAGCCACCCTGGCGGCAAGCCAGAGCAGTGCCAGCGCCCCCAGCAACGCACCGCGCGGCGTGGACAGCCCTGTCCACGCCTTCACGGCCGTGAGCAAGAACCCGATGATGACGGTGGCGGCAAACCCGAACAGCATTTCGTGGGCGTGCCACAGCAGGGGAGCGACCGGAAGATCGAGCGCAAGCCACCCAAGCATGGAAGCTATCCACAGCGGCACGGTCAGGCACGCCACAAAGGCCGCGCCCAGATAAAACGGGCGAAAACCCAGACGCAGGAATGGCAAGCCCTGCAAAGCAGAGGCCGGAGCCACGCCTGCGGTGGAGACGACGGGTGTTGAGATGGGTTTCATGCGGTGCGGCCCGCTGCGCCGGAACGACGCAAGCAGCGGAAATTTATAAGATTCATTTTACATGAATATTAATGCGTGACGCTCGCCAACACAACATCCGCCACACGCTCTGCGGCGCAAAAAGTACTTTGACAGCACAACGGTGGCGCAGGGCAAGCCGCTAAAAAGCGTGCAATGCTCTGCCGCTGCACGGCGGCAGTTACCGACCGTCAGGGCATCAGCGATTCAGGTTTTTTGTGCGAGGCAGCCCTGCCCTCCGCCGCAGCGTTGCCCGGCCTTCACCCTGCTGAAGAAGTGAGGGCCGCGACACCCGGGCGGCCCGAGAAAAGGCGTGCTGATTCGCCGGTGCCGCTTACTGCGCGACCTGGGCCACCAGGCCCATTTCGGCGCTGCTCAGCAAGGATTCAATGTCCATCATGATGAGCATGCGGTCGCCCACGGTGGCAATGCCGGTCACAAAGGCCGAGTCCACCTGGCTTTCAAACTGTGGCGCCGGCTTGATGGCATCGGGCGTGAGGGCTACCACATCGGCCACGGCATCCACCACCGCACCCAGCACGGTGCCACCCACGTTCAGGATGATGACCACGGTGAAATCGGTGTAATCGGCCTGGGGGCAGTGCAGTTTCAGGCGCAGATCCACGATGGGAACGATGCGCCCGCGCAAATCCACCACGCCCTTGATGAAGTCGGGCGCATGCGCCATGCGCGTGGGCTGCTCGTACGAGCGGATCTCCTGCACCCGCAGGATATCGATGCCGTACTCCTCCTCCCCCAGGCGAAAGGTCAGATATTCCGCCGCGCGGGCTGCGGCAGCGGTGCGCGAAGACGCCTCGGAACGGGTTGCAGTGGGGGCAGAAATCATGTGCGCATCCTTGAAAACATCGGTTCGGGCAGGCTGGCGACTGCGCCGGGCCTGCGCATATCGGCAGAGCATAGCAGTCTTCAGTTGCATTTGCTCACAACTACCCCGTTGCCAGCGTGGCGCGGATCGATGGCGCGGTATGGACGGACTTCGTGCGGGGGCCACGGGCGTTTGGTGCTGCGTTGGCCGTCTGGTCGACGCGGCAGCATTCCCCAGGCTGCCCACCGGCCAGAAAAAAAGCATGCACCCCGTTGGGGTGCATGCTTTAATTTTGATAGCTGTCAGCGCTTATTAGTAAAGGGCTTCGGCGTCATTTGATTCAAAAATGGGGTTGAACCGGCTCAACCCAGGCTCTTTTGGTAGTTGGCGATGCCGTCGCTGATTTCCTTCTTGGCCGAGTCGATACCTTCCCAGCCCAGCACCTTGACCCACTTGCCTTTTTCCAGGTCCTTGTAGTGCTCGAAGAAGTGAGCGATGGCGTTGCGGCGCATGGCGTTCACGTCGTCGATGGTCTTCCAGTGGTCGTACATGGGCAGGATCTTGGAGGTGGGCACCGCAATGACCTTGCCATCCACGCCGGCTTCGTCTTCCATCATCAGGATACCCAGGGGGCGGCAAGTCACGACCACACCGGGATGAAGGGGGTAAGGCGTGATCACCAGCACGTCCACCGGGTCACCGTCGCCCGACAGCGTTTGCGGCACATAGCCGTAGTTCGTGGGGTAGTGCATGGCCGTGGTCATGAAACGGTCCACGAAGATGGCGCCCGATTCCTTGTCCACTTCATACTTGATAGGGTCGGCGTTCATCGGGATCTCGATGACCACATTGAAGGTATCGGGAACGTTCTTGCCTGGGGGGACGTTGTTGAGAGACATGTCTTGTATGAAAAGTTGATTGAAGACAATCCACGCAGCACGACGCGTCGGGATTAACCCTGATTTTAGGCACACACCCCTTTCTGCCCGCTTGCAATCTGGCGTTTGGCTGTAAATTGGGTCTGTTGGCCAATCGACTCCAGTACGCTAGAGCGCGAGGAAGCAACGCAGCGGAAGCACACCGATGCGTTGTGTTTCCTTCCGTGCATCTCAATACTTCAAGGAGTGACGAATGGCTGGAAATACAGCGCTGACTGCCCCTCTGATACTGGCTCTGGTTTGCGGATTGATTGCGGTGGCCTATGGAATCTGGGCCCGGGGATGGATTCTTGCCAAGGACCCCGGCAATGCCCGCATGCAGGAGATTGCCGCCGCCATCCAGGCCGGGGCTGCTGCCTACCTCGCCCGCCAGTACAAGACCATCGCCATCGTCGGCGTGGTGCTGGCGGTTCTCATCGGCATTTTTCTCGACGGCACGACGGCCGTGGGCTTTGTGGTGGGCGCGGTGCTCTCGGGCGCCTGCGGCTTCATCGGCATGAACGTGTCGGTGCGCGCCAACGTGCGCACAGCGCAGGCCGCCACGCACGGCATTGGCCCGGCGCTCGATGTAGCGTTCCGGGGCGGGGCCATCACCGGCATGCTGGTGGTGGGGCTGGGCCTGTTGGGCGTCACGGGCTTTTACTGGTTTCTGGCGGGCAACGGCAATCTCACGCCCACGGCCAACCTGGCC
The DNA here is from genome assembly GCF_002281195.1 of Acidovorax sp. 35-64-16. NCBI lineage: Bacteria > Pseudomonadati > Pseudomonadota > Betaproteobacteria > Burkholderiales > Comamonadaceae > Acidovorax > Acidovorax sp. 35-64-16. Next base: position 97,556 of record NZ_NCFM01000003.1, read on the forward strand.
AATCTGCTCAACCCGCTGATTGGCTTTGCGTTCGGCTCGTCGCTGATTTCGATCTTTGCGCGCCTGGGCGGCGGCATCTTCACCAAGGGCGCCGATGTGGGCGCCGACCTGGTGGGCAAGGTCGAGGCGGGCATCCCTGAAGACGACCCGCGCAACCCCGCGGTGATTGCCGACAACGTGGGCGACAACGTGGGCGACTGCGCCGGCATGGCAGCCGACCTGTTCGAAACCTACGCCGTGACGCTGATCGCCACCATGGTGCTGGGCGCGCTGCTGGTGGCCACCGCGCCCGTCAACGCCGTGGTGTACCCGCTGGCGCTGGGGGCCGTGTCCATCATTGCGTCCATCATCGGCTGCTTCTTCGTGAAGGCCTCGCCCGGCATGAAGAACGTGATGCCTGCGCTGTACAAGGGCCTGGCGATTGCGGGCGTGCTGTCACTCATCGCCTTCTATTTCGTGACAATCTGGATCATGCCGGACAACGCCATCACCGCCACCGGCAGCCAGATGAAGCTGTTTGGCGCGTGCGCCACCGGGCTGGTGCTGACGGCAGCGCTGGTATGGATTACCGAGTTCTACACCGGCACGCAATACTCGCCCGTGCAGCACATCGCCCAGGCATCGACCACGGGCCACGGTACCAACATCATTGCGGGCCTGGGCGTGTCGATGCGGTCCACCGCCTGGCCGGTGATTTTTGTGTGCCTGGCCATCCTGGCGGCCTACCAGCTGGCAGGCCTTTACGGCATTGCCGTGGCGGCCATGTCCATGCTGAGCATGGCGGGCATCGTGGTGGCGCTGGATGCCTATGGCCCCATCACCGACAACGCCGGCGGCATTGCCGAAATGGCCGAGCTGCCCAGCAGCGTGCGCGACATCACCGACCCGCTGGACGCCGTGGGCAACACCACCAAGGCCGTAACCAAGGGCTATGCCATTGGCTCGGCCGGCCTGGCCGCGTTGGTGCTGTTTGCCGACTACACGCACAAGCTCGAAAGCTATGGCCGCGCCATCAGCTTTGACCTGAGCGATCCGCTGGTCATCGTCGGCTTGTTCATCGGTGGCCTCATTCCCTACCTGTTCGGCGCCATGGCCATGGAGGCCGTGGGCCGCGCCGCTGGCGCCGTGGTGGTGGAAGTGCGCCGCCAGTTCCGCGACATCCCCGGCATCATGGAAGGCACGGCCAAGCCCGAATACGGCAAGGCCGTGGACATGCTGACCACCGCCGCCATCAAGGAGATGGTGATCCCCAGCCTGCTGCCCGTGGTGGTGCCCATCGTGGTGGGCCTGGCGCTTGGCCCCAAGGCGCTGGGCGGCCTGCTGATGGGCACCATCGTTACGGGCCTCTTCGTGGCCATCAGCATGTGCACCGGCGGCGGGGCGTGGGACAACGCCAAAAAATACATCGAAGACGGCCACCACGGCGGTAAGGGCTCTGAGGCCCACAAGGCCGCCGTCACGGGCGACACCGTGGGCGACCCCTACAAGGACACCGCCGGCCCCGCCATCAACCCGCTGATCAAGATCATCAACATCGTGGCGCTGCTCATCGTGCCACTGGTGGTCAAGTTTCACGGCGGCTGATGCACCGCCACGGCCTCAAAGGCTCGCTGCGGCGGGCCTTTTTTTTGGCCTTATTGGGCCGCTAGCGGCCCCCTTGCGCCACCTGCCGCCCAGCGCAAACCGCATCCAAACGCTACTGTATTAATAGCTACTAGCGCTTAATACATAAGGGCTATAGGCCATTTTTGCCTAAAAACCATAAGAACACATTGTTTTTGTCGCACAATTTGGCCATGCAACTGCACTTCATCGCCAACGCCTCCGTTGCGTCCGCCTCCGGCCGCACCATCCCGGTGATCGACCCGTCCGACGGCCAGCCGTTTGACGAGATCCAGCGCGGCACGGCCGACGACATCGATGCCGCCGTGCATGCCGCGCGCCAGTGCTACCACGCCGTGTGGCAAAAGATGGCGCCTGCCGACCGGGGCCGCCTGTTGCAAAAGCTCTCGGCAAAAATCCTGGAGCACGCCGATGAGCTGACCGCCCTGGAGCGGCGCGACTGCGGCAAGCCCACCAGACAGGCGCGGGCCGATGCGCTGGCGCTGGCGCGCTACTTCGAGTTTTATGCGGGCGCCTGCGACAAGTTGCACGGCGAGACCATTCCTTACCCCAACGGCTACAGCGTGCTGACCTGGCGCGAGCCCCATGGCGTGACGGGCCACATCATTCCGTGGAACTACCCCATGCAGATTTTTGGCCGCAGCGTGGGCGGCGCTCTGGCGGCGGGCAATGTGTGCGTGGTCAAGCCCGCTGAAGACGCGTGCCTGAGCCTGATCCGCGTGGCACAGCTGGCGGCCGAAGTGGGGTTTCCGTCGGGCGCGCTCAACATCGTCACCGGCTACGGCCACGAAGTGGGCGACGCGCTGGCCCGCCACCCGGGCATTGCCCACATCAGCTTCACGGGCAGCCCCAAAATTGGCACGCAAATCCAACAGGTGGCCGCCGAGCGGCACTGCCCGGTGACGCTGGAGTTGGGCGGCAAAAGCCCCCAGATCATCTTTGCCGATGCCGACCTGGACGCTGCCGTGCCGGTGGTCATCAACGCCATCGTGCAAAACGCCGGGCAGACCTGCTCGGCCGGCTCACGCGTGCTGATTGACTCGCTGATCTACGAGCCGCTGCTGGAGCGCCTGGGCACTGCCTTTGAAGCGCTGCGCGTGGGCCCCGCCGCCATGGACCTGGATGTGGGCCCGCTGATCCGCCAGTCGCAGCAGCAGCGCGTGTGGGACTTTTTGTCAGACGCGCAAGTTGCCGGCATCCCCATGGTGGCCCAGGGCCAGATCGTGGACGAGGCGCCCGAAACCGGCTTTTACCAGGCCCCCACGCTGCTGCGCGATGTGCCGGTGGATCACCGTCTGGCGCAAGAAGAAGTGTTTGGCCCCGTGCTGTCGGCCATGGCCTTTCAGGACGAAGACCATGCTGTGGCGCTGGCCAACGCCACGCAGTTCGGGCTGGTGGCGGGCATCTGGACGCGCGACGGCAGCCGCCAGTTCCGCATGGCCCGGCGCGTGCACAGCGGACAGGTGTTCATCAACAACTACGGCGCTGCAGGCGGTGTGGAGCTGCCCTTTGGCGGCGTCAAATCCAGTGGTTACGGGCGCGAAAAGGGCCTGGAGGCGCTGTATGGCTTCACCACGCTCAAAACCGTGGCCATTCAGCACGGCTGACTGCGGCAGGCCCTGTCACGCCGGTGCACGACGGCGCGGCGGTGTGCCGCTAGCATGGTTGCCTCTGCACTTCCCCTTTCACTTTTGCACGACGTTTTTTCTTCTCCATGCCCCTGAGCCCCCCTGCCCCCCGCACCGCCCGGCACCAGCGCCGCGTCAATTACCAAGGCTATGAACGCGACGATGGGTTGTGGGACATCGAAGGCGAGTTGCACGACAGCAAGATGCACGACGCCCCCTCGTTTCGCGATGCCGGCATGCGCCGTGCCGGTGAACCCATCCACCACATGTGGCTGCGCGTTACCGTCAACCGCCAGCTGGTGGTGCAGGCCATTGACGTGGCCATGGACACCCACCCGCTCAAAGACTGCCCCCAGGCCCAGCCCGCGCTGCAATCCATGGTGGGCTGCAGCATGGCACGCGGCTGGCGCCAGGCCATCCAGAAGAACCTGGGCGGCGTGGCCAGTTGCACGCACCTGCGCGAGCTGCTGTTCAACCTGGCCACGGCGGCTTTCCAGTCGGTGCCCGCCGTGTTTTCGTCGGCCAACGAGGACGAGCCGCCCCGCCACTTGGGCCAGTGCACCGGCTGGGACTTCCATGGCAACGGTGTGAAGGAGTATTTTCCGCAGTTCTACCGCCGCAGCCCCGACGGTCTGGCAGTGCCGGTGGACCAGGCCGCCACACAAAGCCCGACGGCCGACGCGCATACCGGGCGGTAGCCCTGGCGCGCGTCATGGGGCAAAAAAAATATATGAAAATGGCCCCAAGCGCTTATCCATAAAGCGCAAGCTGCTATCAAATTTAAACAGCCAGGAGACAACACCATGCGCGTGCAGCACAAATCCATCATCGTCACCGGCGCTGGCAACGGCATTGGCGAAGGCATTGCCAAGCGCCTGGCCGCCGAGGGTGGCAAGGTCATCGTCAACGACATCAACGAGGCCGGTGGCCAGCGCGTGGTGGCCGAGATCATGGCTGCGGGCGGTACGGCGGCGTTTTTCAAGGCCGACGTAACGCAATCCGCCGACGTCAAGGCCCTGGTCGATGAAGCCTTGCGCCTGCATGGCCGGCTGGATGTGGTGGTCAACAACGCGGGCTGGACGCACCGCAACCGCCCCATGCTCGAAGTGAGCGAGGAAGAGTTCGACAAGGTCTATGCCATCAACGTCAAAAGCATTTACCTCTCGGCCATCCACGCGGTGCCGGCCATGCGCCAGGCCGGTGGAGGCAGTTTCATCAACATTGCCTCCACCGCCGGGCTGCGGCCTCGCCCGGGCCTGACCTGGTACAACGGCTCCAAGGGCGCCGTCATTACCACCAGCAAGTCCATGGCGGCCGAGCTGGGGCCCGACAACATCCGCGTGAACTGCATCAACCCCGTGTTCAACCCCGACACGGGACTGGCCGCCGAGTTTGCGGGCGGCCCGGTGGACGAAACCCGCCGTGCGAAGTTTCTGGCCACCATTCCCCTGGGCCGTTTTTCAACCGCGCTGGATGTAGCCAACGCCGCGCTGTACCTGGCCAGCGACGAGGCGGCTTTTGTCAGCGGCGTGTGCATCGAGGTGGACGGCGCCCGCTGCGTCTGACCGACACCTGAAACCCTGCGAAATACGGGCGGCGCACACCGTGCGCGCGGAGTGCAGGGTCATTGGCGGACCCACGCACCCTGGTACGCCGAACCTGAGAAACTGCGCCCCTCAGGAGACAAACATGTTGATACAACTCACTTACGCCAGCCGCACCGCGCGCGTGCTGGGCCCTGCGGACATCAAGGATATTCAGGGCGCATCGCAGCGCAACAATGCCCGGACGGGCATTACGGGCGCGCTGTGCCTGAACCATGGCATCTTTTTGCAGCAGCTTGAAGGTGACCGCGCAGCGGTGAATGCGCTGTACCACCGCTTGCTCAAGGACACGCGCCACCGCGACACTGCCGTGCTCGACTTTGGTGAAATTCCGCACCGGCGCTTTACCAGCTGGTCCATGGGGCTGCTGACCTCGCTGGACACCAACCGGCAACTGTTCCTCAAATACTCCAGTTCGGTCGATTTCGACCCTTACAGCATGAGCACGTCAACGCTGCGCAGCTTTTTTGACGAAGTCATGCAGAACGTGCGCTGGCTGGAGTAACACCCTGCGCACGGGCACGCCACGCTGCACGCTGCGTGGTCAGCCCAGCACTTCGCGCAAGGCGGCTTCGTAGAGGCCGGTGAGGCGGTCCATCACGCTCAGCAGGCGTTCGCTGGTGGTGGCCACCGCGCTCATGCCCTGCTCGTCGGCGGGCCGACGCAGGGCTGATTCAAAAAACACCCACTGCGAGGCCGCCAGCTCCAGCTCGCCGCGAATGGCGGGCGTGGACACCGGTGCCGCCACCAGGGACTGCATGGCCTGCCGGAAATCGTTGGCGTCTGCCGCCAGTTGCGCGAGCACCAGCTTGGAGTCGGCCTTGGCCGCCACCAGAAAATAGTTCTTGGCCATGCGCTGCGACAGCATGCGCTGGCGCCCAGCCAGGTTCACCAGCCGCGCGCTGGCCACCCGCGCCATTTTTTCGATCGCTTCGGTGACCGCCTGGGCCACCAGCAGCGTGCGGTCGGACTGCTCGGACACCGCCACCACGGCGGCCCGCGACGTGGGCACCGCGGTCAACTCGTCTAGCAAGGCAAACTGTTTTTGCACTTCGTCCAGCTGGCGCACCACATCGGCAGGCCACTGGCCCGACTGCGAGCCCCGCGCCAGTTCGGCAGAGCCTTGCTGCACCAGCTTGCGCGCATGGGCCATCACATCCACGGCGGCGGCAGGCATCACCGTCAGATGCTGCTGGCAATACGCCTTGGCCATGCGCTGCGACAGCGCACGAAAACGCCCCGCGTGGTTGATGGCCCCCGACAGCGCAACTTGCGCCTGCGCCCCGTTGGCCCAGGTGGGCAGCAGGATGCCTGCCGCCACCCACTGCACGGCCACCCGGCGCTGGCAGGGCAGCGCTTGTGCTATCGATGTCGCATTCGTCATGTCATATCCTTGAAACTGTGTGCCCGTGATTGTTGTGATGCGGCATGTGCACCCCATGAGCCAAGTCAAGCAAGTGCCATTCGCCGGACACTTGCAAAACGCACCTCCCGACCCGCACGGTTGATGCGTGTCAACCCCGCCGGTAGGGGCAAGCCGTCGATGGCGGGGCCGATGCGGCAGAATCACGCCATGGCTGAACGTGTGATTCCTCTGGTGGACCAACGCATCGCCGCTTTGGCGGCCAAGGTGCCCGCGCAGGCTGCCGCCCCCACCGGGCTGCTGACCGACACCCGGGGCCGCCCGCTGCGCGACCTGCGCATCAGCGTGACCGACCGCTGCAACTTCCGCTGCAACTACTGCATGCCCAAGGAGGTGTTCGATAAGGACCACGCCTACCTGCCGCACAACGCCCTGCTGAGCTTTGAAGAAATCACGCGGCTGGCACGACTTTTCATGGCGCATGGCGTGCGCAAGATCCGGCTGACCGGGGGCGAGCCCCTGCTGCGCAAGAACCTGGAAGAACTGGTGGCGCAACTGGCCCAGTTGCGCACGGTCGACGGCCTGCCACCCGACCTCACCCTCACCACCAATGGCTCGCTGCTGGCGCGCAAGGCGCGGGCGCTCAAGGATGCGGGCCTGAACCGTGTCACCGTGAGCCTGGATGGCCTGGACGACGCGGTGTTTCGCCGCATGAACGATGTGAATTTTCCGGTGGCCGATGTGCTGGCGGGCATCGAGGCCGCGCACGCAGCGGGCCTGTCGCACATCAAGGTCAACATGGTGGTCAAGCGCGGCACCAACGACCACGAGATCTTGCCCATGGCGCGGCATTTTCGCGGCACGGGCACCACGCTGCGCTTCATTGAATTCATGGATGTGGGCGCCACCAACGGCTGGCGCATGGACGAAGTGCTGCCCTCGGCCGAGCTCATTGCACGCCTGCGCGCCGAGCTGCCGCTGGTGCCGCTCAGCCCCACCAACCCCGGCGAAACCGCCGAGCGCTGGGGCTACACCAACGCGCAAGGCCAGCACGACCCGGCGCTGGGCGAAGTGGGCGTGATCAGCAGCGTGACCCAGGCTTTCTGCCACGACTGCAACCGCGCGCGGCTGTCCACCGAAGGCAAGCTCTTCCTGTGCCTCTTTGCCACCCAGGGCTACGACCTGCGCACGCTGCTGCGCGGCGGCGCCACCGACGAAGCCATTGCATCGGCCATCGCCCCCATCTGGCAGCAGCGCACCGACCGCTATTCGGAGCTGCGCAGCAGCCTGCCTGCGGATACCACGCAAGGTGGAGCGCGGCGCGTCGAGATGAGCTACATCGGCGGATAGCACGTGACACCTCCCCCTGAGTCGCCTTCGGCGCCTTCCCCCTCCTCTCGCGCTGCGCGCGGGGAGGGGAACGCAGCCCTCGCTGCGGGGCGGCCCTTGCTGGGCTGCCCTGGCCTGGCACGCGCTCATAGCACACACCCCGCAAAAACATGATTGACACCCAAGACATCACCGGCCTGGTCCTCGCCGGTGGCCGAGGCTCCCGCATGGGCGGCGTCGACAAGGGCCTGCAGAACTTTCGCGGCCTGCCGCTGGCGCTGCACACGCTGATGCGCCTGCAGATGCAGGTGGGCGCCACCATGGTCAATGCCAACCGCAATCTGGCGGCCTACGAGGCCTTTGGCGCACCGGTCTGGCCGGATGTACTGGCCGACTATGCCGGCCCGCTGGCAGGTTTTCTGACCGGGCTGGAGCGCTGCGAAACACCCTGGCTGCTGACCGTGCCCTGCGACACGCCCCTGTTTCCGCTGGACCTGGCCGCGCGGCTGGCCGCTGCCGCCGACCAGGCAGGCGCCGACATTGCCATGGCCGCCGCCCCGGAAGACGATGGCGCGGGCGGCACCGCCGTGCGCCCCCAGCCCGTTTTCAGCCTGCTGCGCGTGGACCTGCTTGAAAGCCTGGTTGCCTTCACCCAGGCAGGTGGCCGCAAGATTGACGCCTGGACCGCCCAGCACCACCAGGTGGTGGTGCCGTTTGACCAGCCCGGCGATGACCCGCTGGCGTTCTTCAACGCCAACACGCTGGCCGAGCTGCACCGCCTTGAGGGTTCTGGCGCGCCATGACCTGGCTCATCCGCCCCCTGACGGCTGCGGACGTAGACCCCTACAAATCGCTGCGGGACGAAGCCCTTGACTGCGCCCCCGAGTCCTTCAGCTCGGACCATGCCGCGTCGGTGAACCGGCCCGCCAGCGCTTACGCCCCGCGCTTTGGCGCCCCCGCATCGGGCCATTTTTTTCTGGGCGCCTTCGCCCCTGATGGCCCCTTGCTGGGCTGCATTGGCTCCGAGCGCGAATTGCTGCCCCAGCAGCGGCACAGTGCCAGGGTGGTCAGCATGATGGTGGCGCCCGCCGCGCAGCGCCGCGGCATCGGGCATCAACTGCTGGCCGCCTGCATTGACCGGGCCACGCAGGTGGCCGGGCTGGAGCAGTTGACCCTCTCGGTCACCGCGTCCAACCACCATGTGGTGCGCCTGTACGAGAGCGCCGGGTTTCGCGCCTGGGGCTTGCTGCCCCGTGCCATCGTGGTGCAGGGCGCAGGTTACGACCAGCTGCACATGGTGCGGCTCCTTCCCCCTTCTGTATTGACTCTCCCATGAAATCCATTGCCCAGATTGCCGCCGAGTTGCAGGGTTACGACCCGCAGGCGCTCAGCGCCGACCAGGTGTCGGCCTTTCTTGAACGGCTGGCGCTGCCCGTCACAGCCACCGAAGAGCTTGGCATTTTCGAGGCCCTGGGCCGCGTGCTCGCCCGCGATGTGGTCTCGCCCCTGAGCGTGCCGCCCCACGACAACTCGGCCATGGATGGCTATGCGTTGGCTGGCGCGCAACTGGTGGCGGGTCAGCCGCTCACGCTGCGCGTGGTGGGCACCGCACTGGCTGGCAAGGCCTGGACTGGCGCTGTGGGCGCAGGCGAGTGCCTGAAGATCATGACCGGCGCCATCATGCCCCCGGGCCTGGACACCGTGGTGCCGCAAGAGTTCACCACCAGCGCCGACGGGCACATCACCATCGCCGCCAACGTGCTGCGCCTGGGTGACAACCGCCGCTTCAAGGGGGAAGATCTCATGGAAGGCGGCGTAGCGCTATCCAAAGGTGAGCTACTGACGCCCGCTGCTCTTGGCCTGGTGGCCAGTCTGGGCCTGAAAACCATCACTGTGTACCGCCGCCTGCGCGTGGCGTATTTCTCCACCGGCGACGAAATCCTGAGCCTGGGCGAGCCGCCCCGCGAGGGCGCGGTGTACGACAGCAACCGCTACACCGTGTTTGGCCTGCTCACGCGCCTGGGCGTGGAGGTGATCGACCTGGGCGTGGTGCGCGACGAACCCGCCCTGCTGGAGGCCGCCTTTCGCGATGCTGCGCAAAGGGCCGACGCCATCATCACCAGCGGCGGGGTGAGCGTGGGCGAGGCCGACCACACGCGCACCATGATGAAGCAGCTCGGTGACGTGGCCTTCTGGCGCATCGCCATGCGCCCCGGCCGGCCCATGGCCGTGGGGCGCATCGCCAGCGCAGGATTTCAAGCCAAAAGTGCCTCTAGCCCTTATGCAGAAAGCGCAAGCAGCTATCAAAACAATACTGCGTCAGCGGCAAGCGGCGCTGTTCTTTTTGGCCTGCCTGGCAACCCCGTGGCGGTGATGGTGACCTTTCTCGCCTTTGTGCGCCCCGCCCTGCTGCGCATGATGGGCTGCACCCGCGCCGCACCGCCACTGCTGCGCGCCGTGAGCACCGAAGCCATCCGCAAGAAACCTGGCCGCACCGAATACCAGCGCGGCACCGTCACCACGGCAGCCGACGGCACGCTGCAGGTCTGCACCACGGGCAACCAGGGCTCGGGCGTGCTCAGCTCCATGGTGCAGGCCAACGGCCTGATCGTGCTGCACCACGGCCAGGGCAACGTGGCGCCGGGTGACGCCGTGGATGTGATGGTGTTTGACGGTGTCATTTAACCCCCCTGTGTCGCTTCGCGCCTTCCCCTAGAGGGGGACGACGCCCTCGCTGCGGGGCGGCCCTTGCTCGGCGTCCCTGGCCGGGGACGCGCCGCTTGCACGCCGAGCGGGTGAAGCGCAGCACAATGGATCTCTTCGCATTTCTGCAGAAATCTTCGCACCTATGCCCTACGCCGCCCAGCACCTTGCACAAGCCCCCACCCGCGCCGAGGTGGACAGCCTGCCCGGCACCACCGTGCTCGAATTCGGCACACCCTGGTGCGGCCACTGCCAGCGCGCCCAGCCCCTCATCGAGCAGGCCCTGCGCGACCGGCCTGATGTGGTCCACGTCAAGGTGGAAGACGGCCCCGGCCAGCGCCTGGGCCGCAGTTTTGGCGTGAAGCTCTGGCCCACGCTGGTGTTTTTGCGCGATGGAACGGAAATGGCGCGCGTGGTCCGCCCCCAGGATGCCCGCGCCATCCACGCGCCGCTGCACAGCGCCAGTGCGACGGGTGGCGCCTGACACCAAGGCCCTGCCCCGCAGCCACCACCGTGCCGGCACCACATCGGCACCACGCTGCAGCCCGCTCAGGCCTGTTCGATCACCGGGGTGCGGTGCGCCAGCCAGGCCAGTGCGCCGGTCAGCAGCGCCATTGCCCCACAGAAAATCACGATGGCCACCGTCAGGCCCAGGTGGTCCGACAGCCAGCCCACACCCAGAATGGGCACGATGGTGCCCAGATACCCCACCACCAGATACGTGGACAACAGCCCTGACCGGTTCTGCGGGCCAGCCACTTTGTTCACGATGGCAATGCCCGCCAGGTTGACCAGACCGTGGCCCGCTGCCGTGGTGAGCACGCTCAGCACAAACAGCAGCGGCAGATTGGTGTAGGTGGTGGCTATCAGCAAGAAATTGCACACCGCCAGCAAACCCAGCCCCGCGATGGCGCAGGTCTTGGTGTGCACCGGCCGGGCCAGCCACTGAAAGCCGGCAGAGAGAAACAAGATCATGGCAATCGACAGGCCACTCACGGCCGGCCCGTGCCAGGGGACCATGAGCGCCATGAAACTCGGTGCCAGCGATGCATAAAGGCCAAAGATGCCGAAGGTGCTGAACGCCCCCAGGCTGGCAATCAGAAAAGGGCGGCGCAGGGCGGGCTGCGGCAGCGTGATGCGCGGCAGCCAGTCATGCAAGGCAAACCGCCCTGGCGCGGCGGCAGAAGCCGGGCGGGGCAGCTGCACCTGGTGCAATGCATAAATCGCCAGCCCCCCCAGCACCACGCTGGGTGCATAGGCCGTCACCAGCGGCTGCGGCACCCACTGCGCCATCACCCCGCCCACCAGCGGCCCCAGGCCAAAACCCAATGCCATGGCAAAACTGGTCATGGCCGAGGCGCGCATCACATTGCGACTGCGGTTGAGTTGCGTGAGGCCGATCGACGCCGACGTGGTGATCATTCCCGAGGCAATGCCGATCAGCACGCGGCTGACCACGAACGATGCCACGCTCCAGGCCAGCGCCGACAGCAGCACGCCGGCCGTGACCAGCACCAGGCCATGGCGCAGCACCGGCAAAAAACCAAACCGGTCGCTCAGCCGCCCCAGAAACAGCAGACTGGCCAGCGCCCCGAACATATAGGCCACATAGATGCCGGTGATGTGGCTGGGCTGCAAGCCCCAGTGCGCCTGGTACAGCGGATACAGCGGGCTGGCCAGGGCGGTGCCCATGACCCCCACACACATGGCAAAACACACCCAGGCAAACGGGGGCCAATGACGTTGCATACGTGTTGAATGAAGCGACAGCCAGCCCCCGGGAGGACTGCGTTCGTCAAAAGAGAAAGGATGAGGAGAAGTTGGGAAAAACAGCCCATGCCGCAGGCGGCCTGCGGGCGCACATGGTTTTCTGGGGCGGGAATCCCACGCGGCGTTGCAGGCCACGGCAGTAACAGCCTGCGCTGGCCATTTTACGAACAACACCCCAAACTGTCTGCACGGCCGCGACACCCTGACTGCAGCCGGTGCACCAACAAAACCGGTGCGCCCGCCTGGCCCCAAAAGCACACCGTTTGATCCAACCCCGGCTTCACCGCACTTCTCCGGCAATCACAGGCATGCAGGGAGGTCTAAAATGACCTTTTCAATAAAGTGGTTACCTCCATGATCCAGCGCACAGCACTGACGACCGCATTGATGGCTGCATTGATGGCTGCACTCGCGGTCCAGCCCGTGGTGGCCCAGCCTGCCAAGGCACGCGCCACCGCCAACGTGGACCTGGACGCCCGCTTCAAGGAAGCACAAACCAGCCCCCAGCTGGCCGATGACCTCTACAAGGTGGGCCGCAAGGTGGCCGCCGTGTGTGCCAACTGCCATGGCGAGGGCGGCACCAGCACCAAGCCCTCCATTCCCAACCTGGCCGGGCAGAACCCCGCCTATCTGCTGGAGCAGATGCGGCAGTTTGCCGACGGCCGGCGCCGCAACGAATTCATGGAAGGCATGATCCGCGCCATGAACAGCGACGAAAAAATCGGCATGGTGCTGTTCTATGCAGCGCAGCAAGTGGCCCACCAGACCCCCGCCAACCCCATGCTCGCCGCCAAGGGACAGGAGTATTTCGAGAAAACCTGCTTTCGCTGCCATGGCACCGGAGGGCGGGGCAATGAGCAAATCGCCCGCATCGCCGGGCAGCAGCCCGACTACCTGCGCCTGACGCTGCAGCGCTACCGCGCGGGCACCGGGGTGCGCGCCAACTCCATCATGACCCCCAACACCAAGCTGATGTCGGATGCCGACATCGAGGCCGTGGTGGCCTACGTTTCATCGATGCCGTGAACACCTGCCGCGCCCCTGCGGCACACACGCAAAAGCCGTCTGAATTTTGATAAAAACAGGCTATGGCGCTTATTCAGCAAGCGCATATAGCTATTACTTCGATAGCACATTCAGGCCGGGCACGCAACGATGCGGCAGGCCTTGCCGCTGCGCCCCCGGGGCACGGGCAGTCCCAGCTCCTGCAACACACGCAGCCCGGGCACGCCCTGCGCCTTGGCAAAGGCCTTGAGCACTGTGCAGCACCGGTCCATGGCTGCCTGCCCGGCCTCGCCCGGCGCAGGCAGGCGCAGCACCAACGTGTGGTCGTCCTGCTGGCGCAGATAAAAGTCGAACACGCCTGCGTCATCCTCCAGCACGGTGGACAAAGCCATTGGCAGCAGCGTGACCGGCCGGCCGCCCCGCCCCGCCATGTGCAAAGCGTCGTCCTGGCGCCCCTGCACCCGTATCACCGGCAACGGCGAACCACAGCCGCAGGGCCCGGCCTGCAGCGTGACCTGGTCACCCAGGTCGTAGCGGATGAGGGGCTGAACGGTGTTGGCCAGGTTGGTCAGCAGCACGCTGCACGAGGGCTGGCCTGGGGGCACGGGGCGTTGGTGCTCGTCCACCGGCTCCAGGATCACCCAGTCGGCGTTCAGGTGCATGTGGCCATGGGCGCACTCCCAGCCCATGGTGAAAAACTCTGAAGCGCCATAGCTGTTGCGCACCGGGCAGCCCAGCCCCTGCTCGATGTGCGCGCGCACGGTGGGGCTCAGCGTTTCACCACCGGTCCACACCTCTCGCGGTGCGATGCGCAAGGCGCCGCTGCCCGCCTCGTCGGCTAGCAGCGCCGCTGCAGTGGGGTAAGTGGCCAGCACCGTGGGTGCGAAGTCATTGAGGGCAGCCACCAGCTCGGGCGTGGGCACCTGGATGGAAAAGCTGCGCGTGTTGCCCGCCAGCCAGGGGTTGAGCGCGCGCAGCCGCTGCACCGAGACATAGCTGGCGAAATGCCCGCTAGTCGCGCCCACAAAGGCAATGCGCTCGGCCAGGCTCAGCGGGTCCAGCCAGCGCGCCAGCGGGCGCGGTGCGCAGCGGCGTAGCGCCTCCAGCGCGTCGTACACGGCCATGGCCTGCGCGTCCTGCACAAAAATGCCCGGCTGGCCACTGGTGCCCGAGCTTTCCCACACCATGTAGCGGCCCTGCCAGGGCTGGGCGATGCGCGACGGGTCGGCAGTGAAGGCGCGCAGCGTATCCAGCGTGAGGCAGGGGTCGGTCACCCAGTCATCAAAGCGCTCCATCAGCTGCCCGCGCGTCACCACCGGCAAGTTCTGCAGCGGTGTACGGGCCGTGGTGCGGGCGGCCAGCAGCTGCCGGTATAGGCGCGAGCCGGCCAGAGCCGCATCCAGCAGCAACGCCAGCCGCGCCTGCTGGCGCCGCGCCACGCCCTGGGCCGAATCACGGTTGACCGCCATCACATCCAGCGACACCGCCGACATGCGCAGCGGGTCGAACACGGTGGTCATTGCGGTGCCGCTCCGGCGGGCCAGCCCACGGTCTGCGCCAGCAACACCTGCTGGTTGGTTCCAAGCCCCATGGCCTGCGCCAGCGCAGGGCGGTCGAGCCAGGCCCGGATGACGGTGGCAAGCCCCGCAGAGGCCGCCTGCAGATAGACGTTTTGCGCCATGGCACCCGCAGCAGCCGCGGCATAGGTGCTGCGCTGCTCGGCCGGCACCAGCTTCATGCGCGCATGGTCGGCCACATAAACGAGGTCGAGCGGCGCGCTGTCCACAAAATCCTGGTACCCCGTGACACGCCGCGCATCGGCGGCCTCCGTGCGCTGCAACGCGTGGGCATGGGGGTCATAGAGGTACAGGCCTTCGGGCAGGGCCACATACAGGTCCACCTCTTGTGCGTTCATGGCGCTGGGCGCGGTGCGCCCACCACTGTCGGGCCGGTTGACGCCCGCTGCAGCCCACAGCAGGTCCGACAGCACCGGCAGCGGCAGGGCCACGGGGTCGAATTCGCGCTGCGACTGGCGCCGGGCCAGCGCCTGCATCAGCGGCAGGCCGCCACCCTGCCGTAGCGGCGGCAGTGCCAGCACGGGGCTGCCATCGCCCGTGGGGGGCTCGGGGCGCAACTGCCCGATCAGCCCCAGCGCCATCTTGGTCAGCGGGTTCATGTTCACTCCTTTGCAGAGGACCACCAGCCACCATCAGAACACAGCACCGACAGCGTGCCTACCCGAATCGCGCAAGCCTGCGCCACCGGTGGGTGGATCACACGCCAGGGGTTTCAGGTAAAAATCGCCTCCAGCCCTTTATCCATGAGCGCGAGAAGCTATTATTTTCATAGCATTAAACGCAGCACTGGCAGGGCATACCTGCCGGATCTGGTCGAGAACTTCAGCGGCGCCCCAGGGCCTGCTCTACGCCGCGATTGGCCAGGGCATCGGCGTGCTCGTTGCCCGGGTCACCCGAGTGCCCGCGCACCCAGCGCCAGTCAATGCGGTGCCCGGCGTTGGTGACCAGCGCATCCAGGCGCTGCCACAGCTCGACGTTTTTCACGGGTTGCTTGGCGGCGGTGCGCCAGCCCCGCGCTTTCCAGCCGTGAATCCACTCGGTGATGCCTTTGCGCACATATTCGCTGTCGAGGTACAGCGTCACCGCGCAAGGCCGCTTGAGCGCAGACAGTGCCTCGATGACGGCCATCAGTTCCATGCGGTTGTTGGTGGTGCCAAGCTCCCCGCCAAAGAGTTCTTTTTCGATGGTGCCCGAGCGCAGCACAACGCCCCAGCCGCCGGGACCCGGATTGCCCTTGCAGGCGCCATCGGTGTATATCTCGATCTGATTCAAACTTTTTTCCTGTCTGTGGTGCCCGCCACTGCGGCGGGTACCAGGCTGGTGCGATGAGAGGGTTTTTGGGTGGTGGCCCGGTTGGTCACGGGCACCGACGCGGCAGCGCGCTGCGGTGCCGTGCGCCAGGCAGGTTCAAGCAGGCGCATGCCATGCACGCGCTTGACGGCCACCACAAAGTACGCGGCCCCGAGTATCGGCCACCAATGCTCACCCAGGCGGTCCATCCAGGCAAATCTTTCCAGCCAGTGGTTGCTGCGCACGGCAGGCCGGTAGCAGCCAAAGCGCGCCGACTCCACTTCGAAGCTGAGCAACCGCAGCCAGTCACGCAGCCGGTGGTAACCGATGAACTCGCCCGCATCCGGCAGATACAGCCGGCCTCGTCCCATGCGCTGGTAAAGGCGCGCCCGGTGCTGGCGCAATGCCCACAGGCTGACCGGATTGAGCCCGCTGATCACCACCCGCCCCTCGGGCACCAGCACCCGCTCCACCTCGCGCAGCGCGGCATGCGGGTCCAGGCTCTGCTCCAGCGTGTGGGGCAGCAGGACGAGGTCCAGGCTGTTGTCCTCAAAGGGCAGCGCCACCGGGTCGGCAAGCAGGGCCAGAAGGCGCAGGGAATCGGGCCCGGCCACGGCATCGGTGGTCGGCCGGGAAGCAACGCCAGCACCCGGCAACATGGCCAGGCCTTCTTCGCCCAGGGCCAGCCAGTGGTGCGGCATGCGGTTGGCGCGCAGGCCGTCCAGCATCGGAATGCCCAGCTGCAGGCCGTGGAAGCCAAAGATGTCCACCACCGCCTCGTCAAAGCGCTCTTGCTCCCACGCCAGCAGGTAGCGGCCGGGCGGGGAGTCGAACCAGTGGTGCAAACCTATAATTTGATTGCTCATGAACTTGCTGCCGCTGCCCGCCTTTACCGACAACTACATCTGGATGCTGCACAACGCGCGGCAGGCCATTGTGGTGGATCCCGGAGACGCCACGCCCGTGCTGCAAACACTGCAGGCACAGGGACTGCAACTGCAGGCCATTCTAGTCACGCACCACCATGCCGATCACGTCGGCGGCGTGGATGCCTTGCGCGCGGCCACCGGCGCCCAGGTGTTCGGCCCGGCGCGCGAACGCATCCCCGAGCCGCTGGTGCGCCTGGCGCAGGGCGACACCGTGGAGGTGCTGGGCCTGCGGTTTTCGGTGCTGGATGTTCCGGGCCACACGGCCGGCCACATTGCCTATTACTGCCCCGACATGCAGGGCGCCCCCTTGCTTTTTTGCGGCGACACCCTTTTCTCGGGTGGTTGTGGACGCCTTTTTGAGGGCACGCCCGCGCAAATGCTGGCGTCCCTCGACCAGCTCGCCGCCCTGCCGGGTGACACCCGCGTATGCTGCACCCACGAATACACGCTCTCCAACCTGCGATTTGCGCGTGCGGTGGAACCTGGCAACCAGGCGCTGCTCCATTACAGCAGCCACTGCGAAAGCCTGCGTGCCCGGCAACTGCCCACGCTGCCCTCGCGCATGGCGCTGGAGCGTGACATCAACCCCTTTCTGCGGGTCCGCGAAACTGCGGTCGCTGCAGCCGCCCAGGGCTTTGATGCCCGGGTCCCACAACAAGACGCCGTGGCGGTGTTTGCCGCCCTGCGCCAATGGAAAAACGACTTCTGATGAAAATTCTGCACTTCGCCTGCCTGGCAGGTCTGCTCTGGCTGACCGGCTGCGCAACCAATGGCACCCCAGGTACCTCTGGCAACGGCCCGTTCAACAACGAATCTTCATCAGGCGCTACCAACCACACCCCCGTCATCCCCAACGGGCCTTTGCGCCCGATCACGGCCGCCCAGGCCGCAGGCAGCGAAGTGGCCTCGCTGTCCACCCCCGCCGACATGTGGGACCGCATTCGCCGGGGCTTTGCCATGCCCGACCTGCAGCACGAGCTGGTGCAGGACCGCGAGCAGTGGTATGCCAGCCGCCCCGACTACATGCAGCGCATGACCGAGCGCTCCAGCAAATACCTTTTCCACATCGTTGAAGAACTCGAACTCCGGGGCATGCCCACCGAACTGGCACTGCTGCCCTACATCGAGAGCGCTTTCAACCCGCAGGCCGTGTCCAGCGCCAAGGCCGCCGGCATGTGGCAATTCATGCCCGCCACCGGCAATTATTTCGACCTCAAGCAAAACGTTTTTCGCGACGACCGCCGCGACGTGCTCGCCTCGACCCGCGCCGCGCTCGACTACCTGCAAAAACTCCATCGCATGTTTGGCGACTGGCACCTGGCCCTGGCTGCCTACAACTGGGGCGAAGGCAGCGTGGGTCGGGCCATTGCCCGCAACAAGAAAGCAGGACTGGGCACCCGCTACACCGACCTGAACATGCCGGCCGAAACCCGCATGTATGTGCCCAAGCTGCAGGCCGTGAAGAACATCGTGGCCAACCCTGACGCGTTTCGCACCGAGTTGCCGCTGATTGAAAACCACCCCTATTTCCAGACGGTGGACATCACCCACGACATCGATGTAGCGCTGGTGGCCCAGCTGGCCGGTGTGCGCGAAGCAGACTTTCGTGCGCTGAACCCCTCGTTTCACCGGCCCACCATTTTTGCCGCAGGAACCCCCCAGATCCTGCTGCCATGGGACAACGCACGGGTGTTCCAGCGCAACCTGGAAGCCAAAAACCAGGGGCAATACGCCAGCTGGACGGTGTGGACGGTGCCCACCACCATGAGCGTGGCCGACGCCTCCCAGCGCACGGGCATGAGCGAAAACGACCTGCGCAGCCTCAACAACATTCCGCCACGCATGCTGATCAAGGCGGGATCGGCGCTGATGGTGCCGCGCACCACCACCACCCGCCAGGACGTTTCGGCCCACCTGGCAGACAACGGACAGATTGCCCTCACGCCCGAAATGGTCACCCGCCGCGCCACCGTGCGCGCCGGCAAGCGCGACACCGTGCGCAGCATTGCAAAGCGCTACCGGGTGAGCGCCGACAATGTGGCGGACTGGAACGATGTGAAGGCCAGCGCGGCTTTCAAGGCGGGCCAGCAGGTGGTGGTTTACCTGCCAGTGCGCATGGGCAAGGGCCCGTCGGCAAGCCGCTCGACCAATCGCATGGCCGGCAAGAAAGCACCCGCCCCCAAACGCAAGGGCGGCAAGCCCGCCAAAAAGCGCCGCTGAGCGCGTGAACGCAGCAAGGCGCTGCGGCCCTCTCGACTGCCGCGCTTAAAAACGCAGGGTGTGCATTCCCAGCAACCCCAGCACACCGATCACGATCAGGTAAAGCGCCACGATGGTGCTGAGCAGACGCGGCATGACCAGGATGAGGATGCCAGCAATCAGGGAAACGAGCGGGCCGATGCTGAGACTCAGCGACATGAGAAAGTCCTTTGAAACACAGTGAAAGGAAATGGCAGGCGCCGCGTTCAACCACGGCGCCCTGCATTCTCACCCACCGCGCAACGTGCGCAGGACAAGAGCGGTCGGCACAACGCAGTCTGTGACCGCCCGCCATCCCCACCCCGCACCGCCATGGCGTGCCAGATGGCACGCACGGTTTACACCCCAAATTTTTGCCGCGCCTTGCGGGCCAGGTCATCGGTAAAAGTGCGCGGTAGGCTGACCCGTGGGCTGGCCATGTGCGGATATGCCTGGGCCAATGCCCGCAGGGCTGTTGCCGGGCCATCCTCGGGCATGAGCCCATTGGGCGAAAAAGTCTCGCGCACCCGATTGAACGCGGCCAGATAGACGGCCCTGTCACCCAGAACATAGCTCGCTGGCACCGCCTTGATCAGATCGGCCGGCGAAGCGGTCTGCAGCCACTTGAGCGCATGCACGATGGCGTTGGTCAGCGCTTGCGCCACCATGGGCTCCTTGTGCAGAAATGCCTGGGGTGCGTACAGGCAGCTGGCGGGCATGGCCCCGCCAAACACCTCCTGCGCGGCAGTGAGCGTGCGCAGGTCACTGACCAGGCGCACCTCGCCGCGGTGCTCCAGCAGCGACATGATGGGATCGGCATGGCACAACGCATGAACACGGCCCGATCGCAGGGCGGCCACGGCGGTAGCGCCGGTTCCCACGCCCACAAAAGAAACCTCGCGCGCATCCACGCCCGCGCGTGCCAGCAACACACTCGCCATCACCTGGGTGGACGAGCCCGGCGCCGAAACACCGATGCGCCGCCCGCGCAGATCGGCCGGCCGGCGATAGCCCGGCACTGCCCGCACCGACACGCCCAGCGCTTGCTGCGGCGCCCGCCCCTGCACCACGAAGGCGCGGAAATCATGGCCCTGGCTTTGCTGGAGAAGGGTGTGCTCATAGGCCCCCGAGCAGACATGGGCCGCGCCGTCGTGCACCGCCTGCAACGCCAGCGCGCCACCAGCGAAGTCCCGCACGTGCACATCCAGCCCCTCGGCCTGAAAAAAACCCAGCCGGTCTGCAATGGTCAGGGGCAGGTGGTAAAGCACCGCCTGCCCACCCACCGCAATGGTGATGCGCCCACCCGTGGAACCTGGCGCCTGCGCCCACGATGCGCCCGTGCACGCCGCCACTGCCGACAAGACAGACACGGCGCCAAAGGCTCGGCGGCTGACAGGAGGAAAAACCATGGGAATCGAAAGAAAGGGCGTATTGCTGCAATGCAACAATCGTGCCGCAACCCCCGCATGGGCGCATCAGGGTCTACCCCCTGGGATTTCTACGTACCCCGGTGCGGGCCGCAGCCCGCACGCTTTACCGGTAGCCGATGAAGAAAATGGCGATGTTCACCATGAAGCCCGCACCCCAGACCATGCTGCGGGCCTTGGGCATGTCGGAGACATACATCATGATGTAGAAAATGCGCAGCATGACGAACAAGAACGCCAGGATATCGAGCAAGGTCTGCCCTGCCCTCAACTGGTGCGCAATGATGACGGCGCCCATAAAAAACGGCAGCGCCTCGAAACTGTTGGCCTGGGCTGCGTTGGCGCGGGCATGCCAATCGGTCTGGCGGGCCATCCAGGCACGCGGGTCGTGGTTGTCATAGCCACCCTCGCGGCGCGGCTTGCCAAAGCCGCCGCTCTTGGCCAGCCAGGCGCACACCAGGGGCAGCAGCACGGCGACGAAAACGCACCAGTAGGCCACCGTGAAACGCGCCACATGCAAGGAATTCATTTTTGCCCTTAGACGGATCTAGCGCAGCACCGACAAGCGCTGTCCGCTATTAATTCGGGAGTATTCTAGCGACCAAAGGGCTATCGGCGGTCTACCAGTGCATGGGCGATGGTGCCCAGGTCGACATACTCGAGTTCGCTGCCCACGGGCACGCCCCGTGCCAGCCGCGTGACATGCAGGCCCCGGCTCTTGAGCGTCTCACTGATCACATGGGCCGTGGCCTCGCCCTCAGCGTTGAAGTTGGTGGCAAGGATCACCTCCTGCACCACGCCGTTGGAGGCGCGCTCCATGAGCTTGTGCAAGCCAATTTCCTTGGGACCGATACCGTCAAGCGGGCTGAGCCGCCCCATCAACACAAAATACAGCCCCTTGAAGGCGCCCGTGCGCTCCAGCGCCGACTGGTCCGCCGGTGTCTCGACCACGCACAGCCGCGTCGCATCCCGCTCAGGGTCCAGGCAGGTGCTGCAGATGTCGTCTTCGGTGAACGTGTGGCAGCGCGCACAGTGATGCACGTTCTGCACCGCATGGTGCAGCGCCACCGACAAGGCCTCTGCCCCATCGCGGTCATGCTGCATCAAATGAAACGCCATGCGCTGCGCAGACTTGACCCCCACCCCCGGCAAACGGCGCAGCGCCTGGATCAAGACTTCAAGGGCGTTGGTGGAGGACATGGGTTGGAGTGCAATCCGGGTGACATTGGGAGGTGTGTGCGGAGCCAGGCTTCGTCAAGCTAAGCCCGACCGATGGAGTGTTGCAGCCCCGGCTTGATTCAGCCCGAACGAGAGTGAGAAAAAAATCTCCCTGCCTTCACACCCCACCCTCAAGGGCGTAGCGAGCGGGATGAGCTGCTAGGCGGCCGGAGCGCAGCCACCGGAACGTACTTGCAGTACGTGAGGATTCCGAGCACCGCCCAACGACGCAGATCGCCCGCTCGGTAGCCAGCCTCAGAAAGGGAATTTCATGCCGCCGGGGAGGCCTGGCATGCCTTGGGTCAGCTTGCCCATCTTCTCCTGCGAAGTCTCCTCGGCCTTGCGCACCGCTGCATTGAACGCAGCCGCCACCAGGTCTTCCAGCATGTCCTTGTCTTCGGCCAGCAGGCTGGGGTCGATGGTGATGCGCTTGACATCGTGCTTGCAGGTCATCAGCACCTTCACCAGGCCAGCGCCCGATTCGCCTTCCACCTCGATGAAGGCCAGTTCGTCCTGGGCCTTCTTGAGGTTGTCCTGCATGGCCTGGGCTTGCTTCATGAGGCCGGCGAGTTGTCCCTTGTTGAACATGGTGTGGTTTCCTTTTCAGTTTCTGTTGAATGGGTTGAATGGGTTGAATGGTGGTCGGTCATGCAGGCTTGATGCTGCCCGGCACGATTTTCGCGCCGTAGTCGCGCACCAGCGACTGCACATAGGGGTCGTTCATCACGATGTCTTCGGCCACACGCTGGCGCTCGGCGGCGGCGGCGGCGTTGCGGCGGGCGGGGCTGTCAATCACCACGCCCAGTTCCACACTGATCTGGCTGGCATGGCCCGCAGCCTCCAGTGCGGCGCGCAGGCGTTCGCGGGCCTGCGGCTGGTTGAGCGATTCGCGCTCGACACGCAGCAGCCAGTGCCCGGCATCGCGCGCCACCAGCTGGGACTGCAAGGCCAGTTCGCGCACCAGGGCAGAAATGGCCTCGGCCGCCACGAGCTGCTGCACCGCGCTGTGCCACACCTCGCCTTCTTCGGTGGGGGTGTAGCGTGCAGAGACGGGGATGGGCGCAGAGAGCGGCAGCGGTTGCAGCCGCTCGCCGGGCTCGGGCGATTCACGCACCGGGATAGCTACAAATTCAGGAGCACTTTGCGCTTGTACTGATTGCGTTGAGCGTTGATTTTGTTCAAATCTTCCAGTTGTCCGCACCGGCAGCGCTGTAGTGACTGACGCAGTGGACGCCGAAGCGCCCGGCTCGTCCGAGCCCGGCCAGGGAGGCGGCTCAGAGGAGTCGGCAGACTTGGAGGATGTGTCTTGCACCAATGACGGCGCCCGCTCTGAGGCCGTTGCTGCTGGAAGCGTTTGCGCCGCAGGCACAGGTGCTGCGGCTGCCGCAAGAGCCTGCGGGGCAGGAGCCGTCACCGTTCGGACCAAATGCGTTGGCAAGGCGGCGGCAACGGTTGCGGGCACCGCCAAGACCGCCGGTGTCGGGCCGGAAAGAGCCGTCTCAGGCCGCGTCAGAGTTTTTTTTTCAGCCGGTTCGCCCTGGGGCTTGAATGCCAGCAGACGCAGCAGCACCATGGTCAGCGCTGCGTATTCATCGGGCGCCAGGCCCAGCTCGCCGCGCCCATGCAGGCACAGGCTGTAGAGCAGCTGGGTTTCATCGGCTGGCATCAGGGCTGCGAGGCGCGCGGTTTCTGCCGCTTCGGGGTCATCGGCGTCCACCGCGCCCGCCATCTGCGGCACGGCCTGGTAAACGGCCATGCGCTGGAGCACGGCGCTCATCTCTTCCAGCGTGGAGGCGGCCGACAGGCCATTGAGGCGCAGCGTGTCCGAGGTTTCCACCACGGTTTTGCCATCGCCCTGGGCCAGCGCATCGATGAGCCGGAACACATACGAGCGGTCCACCGCCCCCAGCATCTGGCGCACGGCGGCTTCCTGCAACTGGCCGCTGCCAAAGGCAATGGCCTGGTCGGTGAGCGACAGCGCATCGCGCATGGAGCCCCGCGCCGCGCGCGAGAGCAGGCGCAGGGCTTGGGGCTCGGCGGATACGTTCTCGGAGGCCAGCACCTGCGTGAGGTGCGACAGCACGGTTTCGGGCGCCATGGGGCGCAGGTTGAACTGGAGGCAGCGGCTCAGCACCGTGACTGGCACTTTTTGTGGGTCGGTCGTGGCGAGCACGAACTTGAGGTATTCCGGCGGCTCTTCGAGCGTCTTGAGCATGGCGTTGAACGCCGTGTTCGTGAGCATGTGCACTTCGTCGATCATGAAGACCTTGAAGCGGCCCTGCACCGGCTTGTACACCGCCTGCTCCAGCAGGCTCTGCACTTCGTCCACGCCCCGGTTCGATGCGGCATCGAGCTCGGTGTAATCGGGAAAGCGGCCACTGTCGATGTCCGTGCACGCCGAGCACACGCCACACGGCGTGGCCGTGATGCCGCCCTGCCCGTCCGGTCCCTGGCAGTTGAGCGACTTGGCAAGGATGCGCGACACCGTCGTCTTGCCCACACCGCGCGTGCCGGTGAACAGATAGGCGTGGTGCAGGCGCTGCTGCGTGAGCGCGTTGGTGAGGGCCTGCACCACATGCTCCTGCCCCACCA
This sequence comes from Acidovorax sp. 35-64-16, assembly GCF_002281195.1. Lineage (NCBI taxonomy): Bacteria > Pseudomonadati > Pseudomonadota > Betaproteobacteria > Burkholderiales > Comamonadaceae > Acidovorax > Acidovorax sp. 35-64-16. The sequence goes on from NZ_NCFM01000003.1 coordinate 121,852, forward strand.
TTTCGGTGAAATTGCGGGGGCGGTACTTGCGGGCGAGCACGATGTAGGACATGCCGGCGATTCTACGGCCCATGACCTGTTGGGTTTTGGTGCGGCTCCCCGCAACCTCTTACGCCTTCCGCCACCCGACACTGGCGCGCAATATGCAAGGGATGCCGCGCATGGGCCGCCTCGCCGCGGCGACTTCGTCCCCCTTCCCCTGCGAAGCGCGAGAGAAAGGGCTGAAGACTGCGGCCCCGAGCCTGCCTGGACAGCCTGAAGATCCCCGCCTCTGGCGGCGGGCACCGAACGGCGCAGCCATTCAGGGGGTAGAATCTCATCCTGACGGGCCTCCCCGCATGGTGAAGCGGCCAACCGGGTCAGGTGGGGAACCAAGCAGCCCTAACTGTGGAGCCAGTGCCGGGGGTAAGGCTCGTCAACTTATTTCAGATAATGCGACAGGCAGGGTTGCCCAAACCCTGACGCCACCACACAACCGACGAGGTGCCCGTGTTCGCAGACAACTTCAATCCCCTGGCGGCCCTGGCCGTTGCCAAGTGCCCCCGCTGCCACGCCACAGGGCTGGTGGAAATCGACGGAGAAGCCCATGACAAGGCGCCGGAGACCGACAAGCATCAAGCCAAGTTTCACGTCAATGCCAGTCTCTACGCACAGTGTCCGGCCTGCGGCCTGGTCGGCGAGTGGCCCGGAATGAGTGACCATTGACAACGATGCGTCGTGTTTGCAGCCCCTTGCTGGTTATTTCGTCCGCCTTGCCCCGCTGCCCTGGAACCCCTGCGAATCTGCGCACAGCGTTGCTGGCGCTGTGGCTGGCAGTGTTCCCCCCCATGCTGGGCGCCACACCCTGGCTGGTGGATGGGCGCCCCGCGCCCGCCGCGCAGCAGGCCGTGAACATGCTGGCGGCGGCCGCCGCCGAAGGTCTTCAACCCGAGGATTACCAGGCCGCATGGCTGGCACAGGCCGTGGCGGGGGCGGCCCAGGGCCCCGCGTTGGGTGCTGATGCTGCGCTGCAGCTCGAAGACGCGCTCACCACCGCCGTGCAGAGCTACCTCAGTGACCTGCGCTCGGGTCGGATCGATCCGCGCCAGATTCACCAGAACTACACCCCCACAGCGCTCCCGGTCTCCGCGCCCGCCACTGCCGTGCAGGAAGCTATCGCGCCGCCCCCCGCACTGGCCGATGCCGTGCGTGCGGCCACACCCAAGGTGCCGCTGTATGCCAGCCTGCGCGGCGAGCTGGCCCGCTACCGGGCCCTGGGCAATCCTGCCGCCTGGGACACGCCCCTGCCGCCGCTGCCAGGCCGCAAGCTCGAACCCGGCCAGGCCTGGGCGGGCCTTGCGCAGTTGACGCAGCGCCTGGTGGTGCTGGGGGACCTGCCACCGGACGCACAGCCCCCCGCCCTCTACGACGAAGCATTGCAAAACGGCGTAAAGGCCTTTCAGGAGCGCCACGCCCTGGCCACCGACGGCGTGATCGGCAAGGGCACGCTGGATGCACTGGCCGTTTCGCCCGCAGCCCGCGCACACCAGATTGCGCTGGCCATGGAGCGCCTGCGCTGGACGCCCCTGCTGCGCGGCCCCCGCATGATCGTGGTCAACATCCCCGAGTTCATGCTGCGCGCCTACGAGGTGCAAGACGGCCGGGTATCGCTGCAACTGGCCATGAAGGTGATCGTGGGTAAGGCCCTGGACACCCGCACGCCCCTGTTTGACGAGGACATGCGCTTCATCGAATTCAGCCCCTACTGGAACATTCCGCCGTCCATCGCGCGCAGCGAAACCATTCCCCGGCTGCGGCGCGACCCCGGCTATCTTCAGCAGCAAGGCATGGAGTTTGTGGGCGCCAATGGGCAGGTGCACACCACGCTGGCAGCCGAGCACCTGGACGCCGTGCTGCGCGGGCAGATGCGCATCCGCCAGCGTCCCGGGCCAAAAAACGCGCTGGGCGACATCAAGTTCGTGTTTCCCAACAACAACCATATTTACCTGCACCACACGCCCGCGCCGCTGCTGTTCCAGCGCGACCGGCGGGATTTCAGCCATGGCTGCATCCGCATCGAAGACCCTGTGGCGCTCGCCCGGTTTGTGTTGCACAACGATCCTGCCTGGCCCGAACCACGCATCCGCGAGGCCATGGCCCGTGGCCAGTCGGCCACGCTGCGCCTGGCCGATCCGCTGCCTGTGGTGATTGCCTACAGCACCGCCATCGTCAAGCAGGGAAAGACACACTTCTTTGCCGACCTGTACGGCCAGGACAAGTTGCTCGACCGGGCCCTGCGCCAGCAGTCCGAACAGCGTCGCCTGCGCGCCAGGCCCGGCCTGTGAGCCACTGCACAATGTACAAACAGGTTTCACCGATTTTTTGGGACATGCCATGACACAGCCTCTTGCCCCCCTGAAACCCGGCCGTCGCCATTTCCTGGGCACGGGCGGCCGATGGCTGATGACCGGGGCCCTGCTGCCGCTGGCGCAGCCCGCCCTGGCCAGCCTGCCCGGTGCGCGCAGCCTGGCGTTTGACCACACCCACACCAGCGAACGCCTGGCCCTCGTGTATGCGCTGGGCGAGCAGTTTCTGCCCGAGGCGTTGACCAGTCTCAACCACTTCCTGCGCGACCATTACAGTGGCGAGGCGGGCCTGATGGACCCCCGGTTGTTCCACCTGCTGCACCAGATCCGCCAGGAATTGCGGGTGCAGCAGCCGTTCCAGGTGATCTCCGGCTACCGCAGCCCTGCGACCAACCACACCCTGCGCACCACGCGGGGCGGTGGTGTGGCCAAGCGCAGCCTGCACATGGACGGCAAGGCCATCGACGTGCGCCTGCCCGGCGTGCCGCTGGCCGACTTGCGCGATGCGGCGCTGTCGCTGGGCATGGGCGGCGTGGGGTTTTACCCGCGCGAGCAGTTCGTGCATGTGGACACGGGCCCGGTGCGCCGCTGGTAGGCCTGGTCGCCAGCCCCATCAACGGCTCAACGCGGTCATGTCAGGTGCGAGGTGACTGCGCCTGCGATGGGCCCGTCCGGCACCGGTGCGGGCGCATCGTCTGCCCCCGCATCGAATGCTATATTTTTAATAGCTATTAGCGCTTTACCATCAAGCGCCAGAGCCCAAAAACACCAAAACTCCGCGCCCTGCCTGCACGCCGCTGGCCAGACTGGCTGTGAGCAGGTAACCACCGGTGGGCGCCTCCCAGTCGAGCATTTCGCCGGCGCAGAACACGCCGGGCGCGGCAGTGGCCATCAGGTGCTCATCCAGCGCCTCGAACGCCACACCGCCCGCCGTGCTGATGGCCTCGTCCAGCGGACGGGTGGCCACCACGGTGATGGGCAATGCCTTGATCGCGTGGGCCAGCGCCACCGGGTCGTTCATGCCGTCCTTGCCCAGGTGTTCGTACAAAACGCCCGCCTTGATGCCATCCAGCCCCAGACGGCTCTTGAGGTGGCTGGACAGCGAGCGTGAGCCACGCGGGTGGCGCACCTCGACCAGCACACGCTCGGGGCTGTGGTCGGGCAACAGATCCAGATGGAACGTGGCGTGGCCATGGACCTCGATCTCGTCGCGCAGCAACTGCGATGCGGCATAGACCAGGCTGCCCTCCACCCCCGTGGCCGTAACGACAAACTCGCCCCGCCGGTTGAAGCTGCGGCCCTGGCTGTCGGTGAAGCTGAGCGCCACGGTCTTGAAAGGCTGGCCGACAAAACGCTCGGCAAAATGCGGCGACCAGCCCACTGCGGGTGTGGGCGTGCGGCCGATCAGCTCCTGAAAAAACGCACGGCGGGTTTCACCCACGGGCGCATCAGCCCGCAACACATCAAAGCCACAGTTGGACGGACGCAGCGGCGCCACGGCCACGCCGCGCTGTGCCAGCAGCGGCACCCAGGCGCCGTCGGACCCCAGGCGTGCCCAGCTGCCACCGCCCAGCGCCAGCACCACCGCCCTGGCCGTCACCTGCACCTCGCCTGCAGACGCGGCAAAACGCAACGCACCGCCATCGGCCCAACCCAGCCAGCGGTGGCGCATGTGGAACTGCACACCCTGCGCGCGCAGGCGCTGCAGCCAGGCGCGCAGCAGGGGCGCGGCCTTCATGTCGGCCGGGAACACGCGGCCCGATGTGCCCACGAAGGTTTCCACCCCCAGCCCCTGCGCCCAGGCCCGCACCTCGGGGCCACCAAACGCCCGGATCAGCGGCTCGATCTGCGGCTGGCGCCCGGCATAGCGGCTGGCAAAAGGCTCATGCGGCTCGGAATGCGTGAGATTGAGCCCGCCCTTGCCCGCCAGCAAAAACTTGCGGCCCACCGAGGGCATGGCATCGAACAGGTGCACGGCCACACCGGCCTGCGCCAGCACCTCGGCCGCCATCAGCCCTGCCGGGCCGCCGCCCACGATGGCGACGTCGCAGCGCAGATGGGAGGCCACATCAGGAGTCAGGTCGGAAGGAGCATTCATGAGAAAACCTTTGAATCATTCGAAAACGCGCAGCGTTCAGAACAGCGAGCCCTGAACAGCGCTCTGAGATGGGCCACCACCTGCGCCGTCCATGCCGGGCGCGGCCGGTGGCGCGTGTGTGGATGCCGCCGCAGTGGACTGCGCAGCGGGGGCGAGAGTATGCCGCACGCTCCCCGCCCCCTGCCCGGTGCCCGCCACCAGGGCACCCTCGTCGGCGGGGTCGGCATCGCCATGCACGCGCACCATGCGCCCGTCGCCCGTCAGAAAGGCTGCCCACACGCGCTCGCCAGGAACTTGCCCCGACACCGCCGCACGGTAGCGCTGCAACTGGGCCATCAAAGCGGGCTGGCGCTCGGGCTCGGCGGCACTTTTGTAGTCCAGCACCCACCAGCCCGCGCGCTCGGGCGGCTGGTGGCAGTGCACCAGGCGGTCGATGCGCAGGCTTTGGCCCTGGTAGCGCAGCGGAGCTTCGTTGATGGTGGTGTCCACCATGGTGGCATCCCAGGCCCAAGCGCCCTCGCCCGCCAGAATGCGTTGCGCGGTCAGGGCGGCAATGCGCGCTGCGCCCACGGTGATGTCAAAGTCCTGCGCCAGCCGGGCCACGCGGGCCGCGGGCCAGCCCTGGGTGCGCAGGTCGGCCAGCGGGGCACCTGCCACGCCGGCCTGCTCCAGCAACTGGTGCATGGCCTCGCCCAGGCGCGAAGCGGGGGTGGACAGCGATGCCTCCGGGTCGGCCGGATCGGCGCCCTCTTGCACCGGCCGGGGAATGGCGCGCAGTTCGGCAGGAAGCACCGGCAACTCGGCCAGGGTGAACTGGTCGTGCACGCCGTGCGTCGTCGCGGCAACCCCATCTGCGTCAACCGCGTCCAACGCCTCCACATCCGCCAGCAACGGTGCCAGCCGGTTCCACCAGCTGCCCGGCGCTGACACTTTGGGCAACACGGACGACAGCGCCAGGCAGTGTTTGGCGCGCGTCATGGCCACGTAGAGCATGTTGAGTTCTTCGCGCTGGCGGGCTTGCTGCTCAGCGGCCAAGGCGGCTTCGGCGCTGGGCGGCGGGCTGGATTCGCTGGCCAGAAAGACAAAGCCTGCGGGTTCGGTCTTTTCGCCGGGCCAATCGACCAGCACGCCCATGGTCTCGGCCTTTTGCGGGCGGGTGTCGGTGTCCAGCAGCAGCACGCAGCGCGCCTCCAGCCCCTTGGCGCCGTGCACGGTGAGCAGGCGCACCGCCTGCGCATCCACCCGGCCGGGCGCGCGCACGCCACCTTTTTTCATGGCGCGCACGAAGGCGTAGGGCGTGAGGTAGCGGCCGCCATCGTGCTGCAGCGCGGCTGACAGCAGCGCGCGCAGATTGGCCAGCACCGCCATGCGCTGCGCCGCCGGGGCGGCGGCGGCAAAGCGGGCCAGCAGGTCGCCATGCTGGTAGATGGCGTGCAGCGCATCGTGCGGCGGCAGGGTGTCTACCCACGCCTTGTATTGAGTCAAATTGGCCGCTAGCGCTTGTGTATCAAGCGCTAGTAGCTCACTTTTTTGCAGCAAATCAAACCAGCTGCTGCCTGCATGCTCGGGCTGGCGGCGCAGCGCGGCCAGGGCCACGAGGGCGTCGTCGCCTAGGCCGAACAGCGGCGACTTGAGTGCGCGGGCCAGCGACAGGTCGTGCCCGGTGGACACCAGCGCATCGAGCAGCGCCACGATGTCCTGCACCTCGGGCGCGTCGAACAAATCGGCCTTTTCGGGTTGCACGCAGGGAAGGTGAAGCGCGCGCAAGGCATCCTGCATGGCGGCGAGCCGGTCGCGCTTGCGGGCCAGCACCAGCACTTCGTTCGGCGGCGTGCCTGCAGCGATCTGCGCGGCCACCCACGCAGCGGCCTGCGTGCATTCGCGCATGCGCTGGGTTTCTTCGGCCTCGTGACGCGGCTCGGTCAGGCTGTCGCGCCAGGCCAACGGGTCGGTGCTGCCACCACCGGCGCTATCCGGGGGCAGGATGGCGGGCAGGCGCAGCAACACGCCGGGGTCTTTGGATTCGGTGGTGTGATCGCGGAACCCGCTGGTCTCGCCCTGCGCCTGGGCCGCGCCCATCACGTGGTTCACGGCGGCGATCACGCCCGTCGCGTTGCGGCGCGTGTGGTCACAGCTGAGCAGGTCGCCACCCAGCCCGTCACGCACAAAAGCCTGTGCGGCAATGAACACCTGTGGCTCGGCACGGCGAAAGCGGTAGATGCTCTGCTTGGGATCGCCCACGATGAACACACTGGGCGGCTTCTGGCCACTGGCGCCGCCGCCCGAGCCCGCATAGCCAGACAGCCACGCATGCAGCGCCTGCCATTGCAGCGGGTTGGTGTCCTGAAACTCATCCACCAGCAGGTGGCGGATGCGCGCATCCAGCCGCTCTTGCACCCAGCCCGAGAGGATCGGGTCAGCCAGCATGACCAGCGCGGTGCGCTCCACATCGTTCATGTCCACCCAGCCATGCTGGTGCTTGACGGCGGCAAACTCTGCAATCAGGCAGCGCGCGAGCCGGGCCATGCGCTGCTGGTGCTGCCAGGCGTCGTGCTGGCGGCGCGCGGTGAGCAGGCGCTGCAGCTCGGGCTCGGCCTCCTGCGCGGCGGGGAATTTTTCGAGGTTCTTGGAAAGGCGGTCTTCCTTGGCGACGAACATGGCCTTGCGCAACAGATCGAGGCGCAGGTTCAGGTCGCTACAGGCCAGCGCATCGATGATGGCGTCGGCCGCCTTTTGCGGCGTCTTGTTGGACTCGGCCCCCAGCGCCTTGGCGCGGGCCAGCCAGCGCTGGTGGCAGGCGTCGCTCTGCAGCGCGTCGGCGGGCTCGTTGAAAGCGGCCAGTTCCGGGCAGTGCACCTGGAACGGCGGCACCGAGGCATCGACCACACCCGCCCCATCGGCCAGGTCAAACTCCACCCGCTTGGACAGCGCCGCTGCCAGCGCCTTGTGCATTTGCGACCGGCCATGGCGGGCCACCACGGCCTCGTAGTCGGCGCGCAGGCTGGCGCTGGTGGCAACGGCGTGCAGGAACGGCCCCCACACCTCGCGCACGGCCTCGGCATCGTCTTCAAGCAGCTCAAAGTTGGCGGGCAGGCCCTGCGCCTGCAGCAGCGCCAGCGGGGCCGTGCCGAGCAGCGCGGCAAACCAGCTGTGGAAGGTGCGGATCTGCACCGGGCGGCCGCTGGCCAGCATCTGGCGGTATAAATTTTGTAGCGCCTCGCGCTTATCCAGAGCGCGCTGGGGGCTGATTCCCCTTGCAACCAGCTCACGCGTCAGCTCATCCAGCGGCGCTTCAGCAAAGGCCTCCAGCCATTCCTGCAGGCGCTGGCGCATTTCGCCCGCCGCCTTCTTGGTGAAGGTGATGGCCAGAATCTCGTGCGGCGCGGCACCGTCGAGCAAGGCCCGCAGCATGCGCGAGACCAGCATCCAGGTCTTGCCCGCGCCCGCGCAAGCCTCCACCGCCACGCTGCGCGCGGGGTCGCAGGCGATGGCGTAAAACGCCTCGCGTGAGACGGGCTGGCCGTTGTGTTCGTACGCGGCTTGTTCAGTCATTCCAGAAGTCTTTTCGGCAAAGGCCGCGCGCGGCGCAGTAGTCGCACACGGCGCCCTCGCCCAGGGCGGGCATCGGTGCACCTGCTGCAATGCGAGCGAAGTCGTGCTGGATGCCTTCGACCAGCAGGTCGCGCAGGTGCACCACCTCGTCCTGTTCGTGCATCTGCGTCTCGCCGCGTTCACCCACATTCACGTAGGCGGCGCGCAGCGTGTCGTGGCTCAGCAAGGCGGCATAGAACGCGAGCTGGGTGTCTTCAGCGCCCGCGCCAATGCGTTTGCGCGTGACGGTGTCGTTCTCGGTCTTGTAGTCGATGACCAGCGGCGTGGGCTCACCGGTGGACGAGACGGCATCGATGCGGTCGATGGTGCCCACCAATTGCAGGGCGCCCAGCGGCTGGGTGGTCTGCACCTCGGCCTGCCGGAAATGCCCCCCGGCCCGCTCATGCTGCGCAAGCCAGCGCAAATATCCATCGCGCACCTGCGGCCAGCCTGCGGCGAACGGCAAGAAATCGCCCTCTCCCAGGCCTTGCTGCCGCGTGACGGCTTGCGCCGCGCTGTCCATGCGGGCAACGCGGGTGGCTGCGTCGTCCGTCGGGTGGGCCAGCAGTTCCTCATGAAAGTGCTGCAGCACCGCGTGCAGCCAGTTGCCAAAGTCGCGCTTGTCCACTTCAGCCGCCAGTTCGTCGGCCTCTTGCAGGCCCAGCTGGCGCAGTGCAAAAAAGCGGTAGGGGCAATGCCGCAGGTCGGAGTACGCGGTGGACGACAGGCGCAGCACCGGCAGCGCGCTGCCATCAGGCAAGGGCCGCACTGTGGGGTGGGCCACGACCGCGCGCTGGCTGCGGCCGTCCGCGCCCTTGCTGGCCGTGCCATCGAGGTGCAGCGCCAGCACCAGCGCGCTGGCCAGCAAGGGTTCACCGCCTTCGTCGCCCGTGCGCCAAAGCACATCCACCGCCGGTGTCTGCAGCGCGTACTGCCACGCGGCGCGCTGTGCCACTTCCAGCGATTCGCGCGTGGGCAGGCCCCAGGCCTGGCGCTGCGCCTGGGTCCAGTCGCCCAGGGGCTCGGGCGAGGGCTGCAGGCGTTTTTCATCGCAGCCAGGCAGCACCAGCGCGGCAAATGGCCGGGCCAGCAACTGGGGCATGGGCAGAACAATCACCGGCGCATCACCTTCCAGGGCGGGGACAAAACGCGCAGCCTCCAACACCTCGTTGGCCCAGCGGGTGAACTCGGCAAGCGACATGCGGCGTCCCGCGCTGCTCCAGTCCTCCAGCTCGGCCTCCTGGCCCGCCTGCAGGCGCAGCGCCGTCAGCACACGGGCGCCTGCGGCATCCGCCTCCAGCAACGGCCATTGGCCACTGGCCATCAACAGGGCACGCAAGGCCTGCAGCCACTGCGCCAGAGCGCGCGGCGCACGCAGGCCCTCGCGCCAGTCCTGCACCTGGGCCACACAGGCAGCCTGGGCCGGCTTGTCCGACCAGTCACGACCCGCAGCGCCGGACCAGGCCACCACCGAGGCCTTGCGCAGTGCGCGCTCCAGGCCGTTGAGCACCACAGGGGCGATGAGCGGCGCATGTTTGAGCCAGTCGAGCACTTCGTCGGTCGATGCGTTCCAGGCCGAGGCCTTGAGCGCGGCCATCAGCTGCGCCGCAGCCCGGGTGGTGGAAAGGGTCCAGCCGTTTTCATCGCGCACGGCCACCCCGCAGCTGGCCAGGTGTGCACCCACGCGGCGTGTGAGGGCGCGGTCGTTGGCCGCCAGCGCCACCGGGGTGCGGCCGGCCACCACATGGGCGAGCACACAGGCGGCTGCGCGCTGGGCTTCGTCCTCGGCATCCTGCGCGGCGTGCAGCGCAATGTGGCCGGTGGCATGGGGCTCGGTCGCCGCTGACGGCAAGACCAGGGCCGCCGCCTTGTCGCCCCAATGGGCCTGCAGCGCCTGCGCCAGAGGCTCCACCTGAAAACCTTGCAGCACCACCAGGGCATCCACCGACTGGAGCACGCCAGGCTCGAACAACACATCGGTGGCGTGGCGCGAGGCCAGCACCCATTCCAGCGCAATGCGGGCCACCACGGCCTCGAAACGCAGGGTGCTGCCTTCGTCGGGCTCTGGCAAGAGGCTGCGTGCCTGGATGCCCCAGGCCTCGCGCTGCGCAGGCGCAACGGCCGCCACTGCAGCCGCCAGCTGGGTGGCCGCCTCTTGCAACGGCACTGCCAGCACATCGCGCTGCGCGGCCAGACCGGCACGATCGAGCAAGGTGCGGGCAGTGAGGGTGTCGCGTGCCACATCCCCGGCCAGATCATCGCCCTGCGGCACAAAGGCGGCCAACTGGCGGGCCCAGTTGCGCGTGGTTTCAAAGCGGGGCGTAAATCCGTCGGCGTGGTGCAAGGCCCAGTAACGCTGCGCCCATGGCATGAGCTGCGCATAGGGAACCAGCACCACCGTGCGCGCAGGATGGGCCGCCAGCCCGTGCAGGTGCGCCTCCACCTGCGCCAGCACGCGCAGCCACAACGCCGCGCATTGATCGCTTTTCGCTATGACTGTCATAGCGTCGCAAGGCGCGGCCACACCGGTGAACGTGGGATTGGTTTCTGTCACAATGCCCAGACTTTAAACGTACACCGGTCGCAACCCGCTCAAAATCAAGGAATCCGCAATGGCCAGCGAACTCATCAAACATCTCTCTGACGCCAGCTTCGAAGCCGATGTGCTCAAGGCCAGCACCCCGGTGCTGGTGGACTACTGGGCCGAATGGTGTGGCCCCTGCAAGATGATTGCCCCCATCCTGGACGAAGTGGCAGGCACCTACCAGGGCAAGCTGCAAATCGCCAAGATGAATGTGGACGAGAACCGCGAGATCCCCGCCAAGTTCGGCATCCGTGGCATCCCCACGCTGATGCTGTTCAAGGACGGACAGCTCGCTGCCACCAAGGTGGGCGCCATGAGCAAGGCCCAGCTCACCGCATTCATTGATCAGCAACTGGCCTGATTCCGGACTGCCTGCCAGCGCCCTGGTTTCGGGGTCGCTGGCCAGGTCAAGGCCCTGTTTGTTTTTTGCCTGACACCGCCATCGTTGTGCATCGCGGTCGGCACGGATTTTTTTCCTGTCATAATTTCACCAGATCACCGGCTTGCACGCATTGGCAACCGGTTCGAGATCCCCAGGCAAGCCGGGGCTGCAAACAGCGGCTCTCCCAGCTTCCGCCTCTCCCCCAAGATTCACACCAGCTCCGCCAAGGAGTCACTCCATGCACTTAAACGAACTCAAGGCACTGCATGTGTCTGAAGTCCTGAAGCAAGCCGAAGAACTCGAAATCGAAAACACGGGCCGCATGCGCAAGCAGGAGCTGATGTTTGCGATCATCAAGAAGCGGGCCAAGACCGGGGAACAAATCATTGCCGACGGCGTGCTGGAAATTCTGCCCGACGGTTTCGGCTTTCTGCGCAGCCCCGACACGAGCTTCACGGCAAGCACGGACGATATCTACATCAGTCCCAGCCAGGTGCGTCGTTTCAACCTGCACACCGGCGACATGATCGAAGGTGAAGTCCGTACACCCAAAGACGGTGAACGTTACTTCGCACTGAACAAACTCGACTCCGTCAACGGCGGCTCACCGGAGCAGAACAAGCACAAGGTGATGTTCGAAAACCTGACGCCCCTGTTCCCCAAGGAGCAGATGCGCCTGGAGCGCGACGTCAAGAGCGAAGAGAACATCACCGGCCGCATCATTGACATCATTGCCCCCATCGGCCGTGGCCAGCGCGCACTGATCGTCGCTCCGCCCAAAAGCGGCAAGACGGTGATGATGCAGCACATCGCCCACGCCATCACGGCCAACAACCCCGACGTGCACCTGATGGTGCTGCTGGTGGATGAGCGCCCTGAAGAAGTGACCGAAATGCAGCGCACGGTGAAGGGCGAGATCATCGCCTCCACCTTCGACGAGCCCGCTGCACGCCACGTGCACGTGGCCGAGATGGTGATCGAGCGTGCAAAGCGCCTCGTCGAGTTGAAAAAAGACGTGGTGATCCTGCTGGACTCCATCACCCGCCTTGCCCGCGCCTACAACAACGTGGTGCCGTCATCCGGCAAAGTGCTGTCGGGTGGTGTGGACGCCGCCGCACTGCAGCGCCCCAAGCGCTTCTTTGGCGCGGCGCGCAAGGTCGAAGAAGGCGGTTCGCTCACCATCATCGCCACGGCGCTGGTCGATACCGGCAGCCGCATGGACGAAGTGATCTTTGAAGAATTCAAGGGCACTGGCAACTGCGAAATCCACCTGAACCGCCGCCTGTACGAAAAACGCGTGTTCCCCGCCATCGAACTCAACAAGAGCGGCACGCGCCGCGAAGAGCTGCTGCTGGCGCCAGAGATTCTGCAGAAGACCCGCATCCTGCGCCAGTTCATGTACAACATGGACGAGATCGAGTCGATGGAACTGATGATCAAGAACATGAAGGCCACCAAGAGCAATGTCGAGTTTTTCGACATGATGCGAAGAGGCGGGTAAGCCCCCAGAGCCGCCTTCGGCGTCATCCCCCCAGGGGGACGCCACCGGTGGCCTGGCAGAGCCAGTTCCACGGTGGCACTGGCATGAGCGCGGCTCGAAGTTAAGCGCCATGGGAAAAGTGGCGCAGCTATCCACCAAAAACGACGTCAACCGCGTCTATGCCATAATCGTGGGCTTTTTCTGCGGAAAGTACGCTGGATGTTTCACGAAGCAAAGGTTGCTTCGGGTCCCGCACGGCTCCCGCACTTGACAAGGATTGATCATGAAAGAAGGCATTCACCCCAACTACCGCGAAGTTCTGTTCGTGGACCTGTCCAATGGTTTCAAGTTTGTGACCCGCTCTTGCGTGAACACCAAGGAAATGGGCAAGACCGACGACGGCCGTGAGCTTCCCATGTTCAAGCTGGACACCTCCAGCGAATCGCATCCTTTCTATACCGGTACGCAAAAGTCCGTGGACAACATGGGCGGCCGCGTGGAGCGTTTCCGCAACCGTTTCGGCAAGACTGCAGCCAAGTAATTCGCCGCATTTCCGCCAAGAAGGCAGCACGGGCAACCGCGCTGCCTTTTTGTTTGGATTTGCCTTTATTCTCGGCAGTCAGCCATTGCCCTTCCTCTGACGCGTGAACTCTCCCACCCCCGCCATCGTTGCCCAGAACGCCGCTCGCCCGCTTCCCCGCTGGGCCTTGCTGTTGCTGTGCCTGGCTTATGTCGTGCCGGGCTTTGTGGGCCGGGGCCCCTGGAAGAACGCCGATGTTGCGGCTTTTGGCTACATGCAAGAGCTGGCGCACGGGCACACCGCATGGCTGCGGCCACTACTGGGCGGCATGCCCCCCGAAACCGACGGTCTGCTGCCGTATTGGCTGGGCGCCTGGGCCATCCAGATCACACCCGATTGGCTGATGCCCCCCGAAATGGCGGCGCGACTGCCGTTCATGGCGCTGCTGGTGCTGACGCTGGCAGCAACCTGGTACGGCGTTTACTACCTGGCGCGCAGTCCGGGTGCCCAGCCGGTGGCGTTTGCCTTTGGCGGCGAGGCCAAGCCCTCGGACTACTCCCGCGCCATCGCCGATGGCGCCTTGCTGGCCCTGATTGCCTGCCTGGGTCTGGCACAGCTTTCGCACGAAGCCACGGGCTATCTGGCACAGCTTGCATGCGCAACATTGATCTTCTTTGCCGTGGCCACCCTGCCCTATCACACCGTGGCACCGGCCGTGGCCATGGTGGTGGGCATGGCGGGGCTCACACTGGCCGGCGCGCCCGCACTCGCCACCTTGCTGGGCGTGGGCAGCATCGCGCTGGTGGCTTTTGCTCCGGCCACCCCCTCCGAGCGGCGTCTGCGCTGGGCGGTGATGCTGGCCATCGTCACGGTGCTGGCGGCCATGCTGGCGTGGCAACTGGATTTGTGGCGCTGGCGCCTGCTCGACACGGCCACCCAGGGCAAAGAGTTCAAAAGCCTGGCGCGGCTGCTGCTGTGGTTCGGGTGGCCTGCATGGCCCATGGCCGCCTGGACGCTGTGGCGCTGGCGCAAACAGCTGTTCAACCGCCAGGTGCACCGCCACCTGTGGCTCCCCCTGTGGTTCTCAATTGTTTCGGTGGGCGCCACGCTCACCACACAACCGGCAGACCGGGCCCTGCTGGTGGGCTTGCCGGCCATCGCCACACTGGCGGCATTTGCGCTGCCCACATTCCGCCGCAGCATGGCGGCGCTGATCGACTGGTTCACTTTGCTGTTCTTCAGCATCTCGGCCCTGGCCATCTGGGTGATCTGGTTTGCCATGCAGACAGGCGTGCCGTCGAAGCCCGCAGCCAACGTGGCCAAGCTGGCTCCGGGGTTCACGCCCGAGTTCTCATGGCTCGCGCTGGCGGTGGCACTGGCGGCATCGCTGGCCTGGTGCAGGCTGGTGTGGTGGCGCGCGGCGCGCAACCGCGCCGCCATCTGGAAAAGCCTGGTATTGCCTGCCAGCGGGGCGGCGCTGGGCTGGCTGTTGCTGACCACCCTGTGGCTTCCGCTGCTGGACTACGCCCGCAGCTATGCCCCCCAGGCGAGCCAACTCGCATCCGCACTGGGCCCCGAACCGGGCTGCGTGCAGATGGTTGGCCTGAGCAGGGCCCAGGTGGCCGCGCTGCAATACCACGCCAGCCTGCGCCTGCAGCCGGCCAGCAGGACCACCGACTGCCCCTGGCTGGTGGCAGACAACGAAGCATGGCCAGCGCCCGAAAATCTGGTGAACCCTGACCTCTGGACACGGGAAGCCACCATCGGTCGCCCCACCGACAGGAAAGAGTTCATCTTGCTGTTCCGGAGAGCAGCATCGCCCGACTGATGTCGGAGTCGTCCACCATATCCCGCCACGCCCTGACCGTGCTGACAGGGCAACTGGCCGTAATGGCCTTTGGCGTGACCGACACCATCGTGGCCGGACGCCATGGCGAAGCCTCCCTGGCGGCTCTGTCGGTGGGCTCGGCGATCTTCATCAGCGTCTATGTAGCCCTGATGGGGATCTTGCAGGCCCTTATGCCCGTCTGGGCCGAACAGCGGGGCGCGCGCAACCCCGGTGCCATCGGAAAATCGCTGCGCCAGGCACTTTACCTGTGTGCTGTGGCATCGGCAGTGGGCATGTTCATCCTGCTGTCGCCCGGTCCGCTGTTGCGCTGGACCGAGGTGCCACAGGCATTGCGCACCGATGTGGGGCGATACCTGGCGGTGCTGGCCCTGGCGCTGCCGCCCGCCCTGCTCTTTCGCATTTACAGCACACTGAACCAGGCCATTGGTCGCCCGCAACTGGTGACCTGGCTTCAAGTGGGCTCGCTGTTCATCAAATTGCCGCTGTCGATATGGTTCACCTTTGGGGGCGCAGGCCTGCCGGCGCAAGGCGTTGTGGGCTGTGCATGGGCCACATTCGTGGTCAATGTCAGCATGCTGGTGCTGGCGTTCTGGCTGCTGCGCACCCAGGACCTCTACGCACCACTGCGCATCTGGCAACGCATGGAACGCCCCCATTGGCCCACCATCCTCGGCTTTGCCCGACTGGGCGTTCCTGCGGGGCTTGCCATCCTGGTAGAAGTGACTTCGTTCACATTGATGGCCCTGTTCATTGCGCGCCAGGGCACCGTGGCCACCGCAGCACACCAGATCGCGGCCAACGTGGCGGCCGTACTGTACATGGTGCCACTGTCGCTGGCCATTGCCACCAGTGCGCGGGTGAGCTATTGGCTGGGGGCTGGCAACACAGCCCAGGCCCGCGGCGTCGTTTTTATAGGTTTTAGGCTTTCAGCCCTTATGGGTGTTGCGCTAACAGCTATATTATTAATAGCAAACGAGGCCTTGGCACGCCTGTATTCCAGTAGCGCCGCCGTGGTGGGCGTCACCGGCGGGCTGCTGCTGTGGGTTGCGGCCTACCACGCTGCCGACGCCGTGCAGACCCTGTGTGTCTTTGTGCTGCGCAGTTATCGCGTCACCATCGCACCCCTGGTGGTGTATTGCCTGTTGCTGTGGGGTGCCGGACTGGGCGGTGGCTATGTGCTGGCGTACCACGGGTTTGGCCCATGGGCGCCCATGGGGTCTCCGGCGCCGTTCTGGGCGGCCAGCGCGCTGGCGCTGGCCATCACGGCAGGGCTGTTTGTGCTGATGCTGTGGGTTGCAATCCGTCCGGCAGCGCAGGGCGACGAAGCCGGTTCGCGGGAAACGTGACCGAGAAGACCGATCCCTTGCCGAGCGCACTGGTGATATCGAGCGTGGCGCCATGGCGCTGCACTGCATGTTTGACGATGGCAAGCCCCAGGCCTGTGCCACCTGTTTCCCGAGACCGGCTGGGGTCCACGCGGTAGAACCGCTCGGTGATGCGCGGAATATGCTCTGGCGCAATGCCTGGCCCGGTGTCGCTCACGGAAAAAATGGCGTTGCCGTCGGCCGTGTAGCGCCACTGCACGGTGATGGTGCCCCCTGCAGGTGTGTAGCGCACGGCATTGCTGATGAGATTGGACAGCGCGCTTTGCAACTCGGACGGCACGCCGGCAATATCGCCCGCGGCACGCAAATCCTGCGCAGCAGGAAACTGGAGCACATGGTGACGCTGGTGGTTTTGCGTCAACACGGCCGAAAGGGCCCGACTCTCTTCTTCACAACGCTGCATCAGGGCCTGCACCGGCGTCCATTCGGACATGCCCGGCAAGGGGCTGCCCTCCAGGCGCGAGAGCGTCAGCAGATCGTGCACCACGCTTTGCATGCGCGCCGCCTGCTGGGCCATCATCGCCAGATACCTGGCACGCTCTTCTGCGTCCAGTTGCAGGGTTTGCAGGGTTTCCACAAAACCGGTGAGCACCGTGAGCGGCGTGCGGATTTCGTGCGAGACATTGGCCACGAAATCACGGCGCATGGCGTCGGCCTGCTCCAGGGCCGTGACATCCCGGGTCAGCAGCAGCTTGCGGCCATCGCCATACGGATGCAGGTGTACCGAAATGCGCACAGGCCGCGATGGCGTGCTGTCCCGCCCCGGCAGCACCACCTCGTGGGTGAAATCCTGGGCGGCATAGTAAGCACTGAAATCGGGGTCGCGCACCAGGTTGCCAATGGACTGCATGACATCGCGCTGGGCATCGAACCCGAGCTGCGCCGCCGCAATCTGGTTACACCACTCAATGCGCCCCTCGGCGTCCAGCAAGACAACGCCGTTGGGCGTGGCCTGAAGCGCCGCCAGAATTTCCTGCAGGCGCTGATCGCTGTCCCTGACCTGCGCCTGGTGCTGGCGCAGCAGGCGCCGCGCCCGGTCCGTGGCCTCACCCCACATGCCAAATATGGACGGCACCGCTGACAGGTCACCCGAACGCAGCCACTGCAGCACACGCGCGCCCCGCCACAAATCGCCGCCAAACCAGAACCAGGCGGCCACCGCAGCCCCTGCTGGAGCGCCCCAGGGGCCCTCCAGCCACCAGCCGAGCGCCCCCCCGGCAAGCTGCAAGGCCAGAAAATACCC
This sequence comes from Acidovorax sp. 35-64-16, assembly GCF_002281195.1. Lineage (NCBI taxonomy): Bacteria > Pseudomonadati > Pseudomonadota > Betaproteobacteria > Burkholderiales > Comamonadaceae > Acidovorax > Acidovorax sp. 35-64-16. The sequence continues at coordinate 139,329 of NZ_NCFM01000003.1, forward strand.
AAAACGCCAGAATATGCGCACTCACTCTTTCCCGGTAGTCACAGAGGCCGTTGCGCCCCCGCTTGAAACAGTCAGGCCCGTAACAGTGCAGGCGGCTGCGCCGTGAGGCGATAACCCGCGCCGCGCACGGTTTCCACCATCACGCCAGCGGCTCCCAGGGCCTCGCGCAGCCGCTTCACATGCACGTCCACCGTCCGCTCCTCGATGAAAACATGGTCACCCCAAACCTTGTCGAGCAGCTGCGAGCGGCTGTGCACGCGCTCGGAATGCTTCATGAAGAAATGGAGCAACTTGAACTCGGTAGGCCCCACCTTGAGTGGCTGCCCCTGAAAGGTGACACGGTAGGTGCCCGCATCCAGCGCCAGATCTCCGATGGTGACGCTGTCACTCACCTGCTCGGGTGCACGGCGCCGCAGCACCGCCCGGATGCGTGCCAGCAGCTCTTGGGTGGAAAACGGTTTGGTGATGTAGTCGTCCGCCCCGGCGTCAAGCCCCGCCACCTTGTCGGGCTCGTCCCCCCGCGCTGTCAGCATCAGGATGGGAATGGGTTTGGTGCGGCTGTCCGCACGCCACTTGCGCGCCAACACAAGGCCGCTTTGGCTTGGCAGCATCCAGTCCAGCAGGATTACGTCGGGCAGAACGGCATCGAGCTCGCGCTGGGCCGATTCGCCGTCTTCGGACCAGATCGGCTGAAAACCGTTGTGGCGCAGGTTGACGGCAATCAGCTCGGCAATTGCCGGCTCGTCCTCGACAATCAATACGCGGGGTAGCTTTTTCATGTCAACGCCAATCGGTCACAAAAGCACGGCAGATTCAATTTCATCCATCGTCGTATGCCGCACGTCTTTGCCTTTGACGAGGTAAATGACGAGCTCGGCAACGTTCTTGGAATGGTCGCCAATGCGCTCGATAGCCTTGGCCAGGAACAGCAGATCCAGGCTGGCAGAGATCGTGCGGGGGTCTTCCATCATGTAGGTGATGAGCTTGCGCACAAAGCCATCGAACTCCTTGTCGATAAGGTCGTCCTCCTTGAGGATGGCCAGCGCCGCCTTGGTGTCCAGCCGTGCAAAAGCATCCAGCGCCTTGCGCAGCAGGCCCGAGGCCATGTCGGCTGCAACGCGCAGGTCACTCGATGGCAGCGAACGGGCGGCACCACTTTCAATAATCGACTTCACCATGCGGGCCATCTTGTTGGCCTCGTCACCCATGCGCTCCAGATTGGCGGTGGCCTTGGAAATCGACAGCAGCAGCCGCAGATCGCGGGCTGTGGGCTGGCGCCTGCCAATGATGGACGCGAGTTCGTGGTCGATCTCGACTTCCATGGCATTGACACGCTGCTCCATCAAACCCACCTGCTCCACCGCGTCAAGGCTGAACTGAGACAGGGCGAAAATGGCCTGGCGAATTTGCGACTCCACCAGCCCGCCCAGCTCCATAACGCGGGCGGAGACGCCGTTGAGTTCGCTGTCGAACTGCGATGAAAGGTGTTTGTCAGCCATCAAAAATGTCTCCTCAGCCGAAACGGCCGGTAATGTAGTCTTCGGTTTCCTTGCGCTGGGGCTTGAAGAACATCTGTTCTGTTTCCCCGAACTCCACCAGATCACCCAGGTACATGTAGGCCGTGTAGTCGCTACAACGTGCTGCCTGCTGCATGTTGTGCGTGACGATGACCACGGTGTAATCTTCCTTCAGTTCCGCAATCAGCTCTTCGATCTTGGCGGTAGAGATCGGGTCGAGGGCCGAGCACGGTTCGTCGAGCAGCAGCACCTCGGGCTTGATGGCAATGCCGCGCGCAATGCACAGGCGCTGCTGCTGCCCGCCCGAGAGGCTTGCGCCGCCCTGACCCAGTTTGTCCTTGACCTCATTCCACAGCGCTGCCTTGCGCAAGGCCCATTCCACACGGTCATCCATGTCCGAAGCGCTGAGGCTTTCGAACAGCTTCACGCCGAAGGCAATGTTGTCATAAATGGACATGGGAAAAGGCGTTGGCTTCTGAAACACCATGCCCACCTTGGCCCGAACCAGTGCCACGTCTTGCTTGGTGGTCAGCAGGTTCTCGCCATCCAACACGATCTGCCCTTCGGCACGCTGGTCGGGATACAACTCGAACATGCGGTTGAAAGTGCGCAGCAAAGTGGATTTGCCACAGCCCGAGGGGCCGATGAAGGCAGTCACCTTGTTCTCGGGAATATCCAGGTTAATATTCTTGAGGGCGTGAAACTTGCCATAGTAAAAGTTCAGGTCACGAACGGTGAGCTTGGACGACGCCGCTGCCGGGCTCTTGAGGGTAGAGGACATGAAAGTTTTCCTTGCTTATTTCTGCCGGGTCAGAACCCGTGCGAGGATGTTGAGTCCGAGAACAGCCACGGTGATCAGGAACACGCCCGCCCACGCCAGTTGCTGCCAGTTTTCATAGGGGCTCATGGCAAACTTGAAGATCGTCACTGGCAAGCTGGCAATGGGCTTGGACAAGTCCGAGTTCCAGAACTGGTTGTTCAAGGCCGTGAACAGCAAGGGCGCCGTCTCACCCGCAATGCGCGCCACCGCCAGCAAAATCCCGGTAATGACCCCTGCCCGTGCTGCACGCAGCGTGACCATGGTGATCACCCGCCACTTGGGCGTGCCCAGGGCATAGGCCGCCTCGCGCAAACTTGCGGGCACCAGAATCAGCATGTTTTCGGTGGTTCGGATGACCACCGGTATCACAATCAACGCCAGGGCAAGAATGCCGGCGTAGGCCGAAAAGCTCCTGAAGTTGGCCACCACGACGGCATAGACAAAAAGGCCAATCACGATGCTGGGTGCCGACAAGAGAACGTCGTTGACAAAGCGTGTGGTCGATGCCAGCCAGCTGCGAACGTCGTACTCAGCCAGGTAGACCCCGGCCATGATGCCGATGGGGGTGCCAACAAACGTGGCCAACACCACCATCACCAACGAACCAAAGATCGCGTTAGAGATACCCCCAGCCTCATTGGGTGGCGGCGTCATTTCGGTGAACAGGGCCAGGCTCAGCCCTCCCACGCCCAGACGCACGGTCTCCCACAAGATCCATACCAGCCAGAACAAGCCAAACAACATGGCCGCCAGCGACAAGGTCAAGGCAATCTGATTGACGCGCTTGCGACCGTTGAAGCGGGCCTGTCGGGCCTGCACGGCATCAGCCGCAGAGATAAGATGTTGCGAGGTGGTCATGTGCGGGATCCTTCATTCTTCTGAAGGCGTGACAGCAGAATCTTGGACAAGGTCAGCACCACAAAGGTGATAAAGAAAAGCACCAGCCCCAGATAGATGAGGGACGCTTGGTGAAGGCCTTCACCCGCTTCTGCAAATTCATTCGCCAGGGCCGATGTGATGCTGTTGGCCGCTTCAAAAAGCGACAGCGAGTCGAGTTGGTTCATGTTGCCGATGACGAACGTCACCGCCATGGTTTCGCCCAGTGCGCGACCCAGCCCCAGCATGATGCCGCCGATCACACCCGTCTTGGTGTAAGGCAACACAACCTTCCACATCACTTCCCAGGTGGTGGAGCCCAGGCCGTAAGCCGACTCTTTGAGCAGCGCAGGTGTGACATCAAAAACATCCCGCATCACCGACGCGATGAACGGAATGATCATGATGGCCAAAATGATGCCGGCAGACAAAATACCAATGCCGACCGGCGGACCCGAGACAAATGCACCCAAGTAGGGAACACCATCGAACAGCGCCTGCAAAGGCTGCTGTACAAAACGCGCCAGGATGGGGCCAAACACCATCAAGCCCCACATGCCATACACAATGGATGGCACGGCGGCCAGCAGTTCAATGGCGGTACCCAAGGGCCGTTTCAGCCAAGCAGGCGACAATTCAGTAAGGAACAAGGCAATGCCAAAGCTCACGGGCACGGCGATCAGCAACGCGATGAACGACGTGGCGAGCGTGCCATAAATCATGACCAGGCCACCGTACTCATCTTGAACGGGGTCCCAGACGCTGTTGGTGAGAAAGCTGAGGCCATATTTGGAAATGGAAGGCCAGGCCCCCACCACCAAGGACGCCATGATGCCAAACAGCAACAACAGCGTGATGATGGCTGCGCCACGCGCCAGCCATCCAAAGATTCGGTCTGCCAACATGCCTGATATGAATGATTTATTAGGAGGGGGTGTGGTCCGTTTGATGCCAGAGGCCGACTCGGCGGTCGTACTCTGGCGAACCGGCATCATAGTGGACACGTTGGTAGCCTTGAGAAGTTAAATCAAAAGGCCGGCTTGTGGCCGGCCCCGAGGATTACTTGAACGAAACAGCCTTGCCGGAGGTGTCCTTGATGTCACCCCAGGACTTCAGGATATTGCTCTTCACGACATCAGGCATGGGCACATAGTCCAGGTCCGAAGCCGTCTTGTCACCGGACTTGAAGGCCCAGTCAAAGAACTTCAGCGCTGCAGCGGCATCCGCTGGCTTCTCTTGAACCTTGTGCATCAGGATGAAAGTAGGGTTGGTGATAGGCCAAGTGGCATCACCAGGCTGGTTCGTCAGAATCAGATAGAAGCTCTTGGGCCAGACAGCGCCAGCAGCTGCAGCCTTGAAGCCAACGTCGTCCGGAGTAGCGAACTTGCCCGCTGCGTTTTGCACCTGCGTGTAAGTCATCTTGTTTTGCTTGACGTAGGCATACTCGACGTAACCGATGGAGTTGGGCAGGCGACCCACAAAGGCGGCCACGCCTTCGTTGCCCTTGCCACCTGCACCCACAGGCCAGTTCACTGCCGTGCCTTCACCAACCTTGGCTTTCCATTCGGCATTGACTTTGCTGAGGTAATTGGTAAAAACAAACGTGGTGCCCGAACCGTCAGCGCGGCGCACTGGTGCAATGGTGGCATCCGGCAGCGGCACGGAAGGATTCAGCGCCTTGATGGCGGGATCGGTCCAATTGGTGATCTTGCCCAGGTAGATGTCACCCAGCACTTGGCCCGTCAGCTTAATCTGGCCAGGGGCGATACCCTTGATGTTGACCACCGGCACCACGCCACCAATCACGGTAGGGAACTGCACCAGACCCTTCTTTTCGAGGTCCTCGTCCTTCAGAGGCATGTCAGAGGCGCCAAACGCCACGGTTTTGGCATCGATCTGGCGCAGACCAGCACCCGAACCCACCGACTGGTAGTTGACCTTGACGCCAGTGGCCTTGTTGTACTCGGAAGCCCACTTGGAATACAGCGGTGCAGGGAACGAGGCGCCAGCGCCCGTAACTTCTTGCTGCGCCATGGCGCCAGAAAACGCTCCAGCCGAAGCCACACCAGCCACCAGAACTCGAATCACGGACATTTTCATGAAGATACCTTTAGGGTTGAGGGAGTTGCGATGTCGCGACTGTAGGTTTCAAGTATGACAATTCCGTGACTTTTATCCATGCTTGTCACACGCCCATTCCCCAGAATTTACGCAGCAGGATCGAATCAAATTGTCACATCTATGTCACGACTGCTACGTAGTCTGCGCGTACCGACATGCGTCGGCCATTTACTTCCAGGAGAATTTCATGTTTCGCCGTTATGCACTTCAATCTGCACTCGCCCTGGTGGCAGTGACCACCCTGGGCGCCTGCGCCACCAACGCCTCCGCACCCCAGACCTTGGCTGATACAGTCGCCAAGACAGCGTCGTTGAAGACATTCAACGCCCTGGTTGCAGAAGCCGGCATGACGGAAACGCTCAAGGCTGCAGGCCCTTACACCGTGTTTGCTCCCTCTGACGCAGCCTTCAAGGCGGTGCCTGCGAAGACCATGGACGCACTCAAGGCAGACAAGGCGCTGCTCAAGTCTGTGATCAGCTATCACATCGTGCCATCGCGCGTGGCATCCAAAGACGTGAAGCCAGGCAAGGTCAAGACCCTGCAGGGCGCCGACATTGCGTTGGCACGCGCCGGCACCTTCGTGACCGTGGAGGAAGCCATGGTAGAGCAAGCGGACATCGCCGCCAGCAATGGTGTTATCCACATGGTGGACACCGTGATGATGCCGCCCAAGAAAAAATAACCCTTCTCAGCGCATTAAATAGCCATGCATCTTCCCCATTGCCCAGCGGTTTCGCTGAATCGCCGCCACTGGATTCGCTGGACCGCTGCTGCAAGTGCCGCGATGGCAGGCGAAGTCATGGCCCAGCCACTGCCAGCCAGTACCCCTCGCAATTCCGACGGGGACCGCCCGCTGGTGGTGGCCCAGGTGGTTGACTTGACTTTTGGACAGCAAGACATCAGCCGCGACTTTCTGGTCGGGTCCAGAACTGCCTGGCAGGACCTGAACAAGCGCGGCGGGGTGCGTGGCCGCACGGTGCAACATGTCACCATCGAAACCGATGGCACGCCCGCAAGCCTGAAGGCCGCCTGGGAAACTGCCCACGCTCAAGCCGGGTGCGTAGCAGTGGCTGGCTGCGTGGGCAATACCGCTGCCGCCGGGCTTGTGGCCCTGCAATCATCGGCGGGTTATGCGTCTCCCCTTGCACTGGTGGCCCCCTGGTTGCACAACGCCGTAACCGACAGCGAGGCCGAGACAGTTTTCGAAGTATTCCCGGACCACCAGATCCAGATAGCGCATGCCATCAAAACACATGCCTCGTTAGGGGTGAAGCAGATTGGCGTGGTCTTCGCTACCGCGCAGATTCAGCAGCAATCGCAAGCCTATGTCCTTCAGGTAGCAAAAAGCCTGGGCCTGCAAGCCCAGATACTGCCGCTTCCGGGCACACAGGGACCCGCCGCGACGCAGCTCACCAATCCAACCCAGACCATTATTTTGTTTGTAGGGGGAACACCGGAGCTGCATGCATTTGCCAGCAAGCTGGTGGCCCCGCCAGGTCGACAATGTTTTGTCGTGGCGCTGGCCGACGTGAATCTGCAGGTGCTCGCCCAGATGGGTGGTACGCCCAAGGGCACGTCCATCATCGCCACCCAGGCCGTTCCGCTGATCACGTCCAGCCTGCCCGTGGTGCGCGCATACCGTGACGCACTGAGCCGCTTCTTTGATGAAGCCCCCTCGCCGCAAGGCTTGGCAGGGTTCATTGCGGCGCGCTACACCGCTGAAATTCTTGGCGGCATTTCAGGCCCCATCACCCGCGCCAGCATGCTCGCGGCGTTGCAGCGGCGTAATGATGTGAACGTCGGCGGATATGTGGTGGCCTACCAAGGGAAAAAACGGTCCAACGCCTACGTGACGCAAAGCATGTTGACGCAGGACGGCCGCATCATCGGCTGACACCGCTCTGGACACCGGTATGCGGGTGCTATGCTGCCCGCTTGAGATCAAGCGCATCACGCGCAGAAACATGCACAACGGAACACTGCTCGCAGCTGTAGATCTGGGATCCAACAGCTTTCGCCTTGAAATCGGCCGCTTCGAGCATGGCCACATCCAGCGAATGGAATATCTCAAGGAAACCGTGCGACTGGGCAATGGTCTTGACGACGAGTTCAATCTGACACGGGAAGCCATGCAGCGCGGTTGGGACTGCCTGGCGCGCTTTGGAGAGCGGCTGGCGGGTTTTGAGCGCGCCCAGGTGCGCGCCGTGGCAACGCAGACCCTTCGTGAAGCCCGCAATCGAGAAGAATTTCTGGCCCGTGGCGGTGAAATTCTGGGTTACCCCATCGATGTGGTTTCGGGCCCCGAGGAAGCCCGGCTGATCTACCAGGGGGTTGCGCGCCTGCTTCCTCAGTCAGACGAGCGCCGTCTGGTGGTGGACATTGGTGGCCGATCCACCGAGTTCATTCTTGGCCAGCAATTCAGGCCCCACACTGTGGCCTCTTTCAGGGTGGGCAGCGTGGCATGGTCCACGCGTTACTTTGCCGACGGGCAGTTCACAAGGCAGGCCTTTCTTGCCGCTGAAATTGCCGCCAAGGCGGTGCTCGATGAGGCTCTTGGCACCTTCCGACCGGACACCTGGGATGTGGCCTACGGGTCTTCCGGTACCGCTGGAGCGGTGGGCGACATCCTCGCGGCTGCGGGCGGCCCTGAGGGGCTCATCACGGCGGAGGGCCTCGACTGGCTCCAGGACCGCCTGTTGCGCTCACACCAGGCGGACCGCGTGCGACTGGAGGGGCTCAAGGAAGACCGGCGGCCCGTGATTGGCGGTGGCATCAGTGTGCTGCGGGCAGTGTTCGACCTCCTGGAGATCCGTCAGATGCATGTAGCGCAAGGCGCGCTTCGCCAAGGGGCACTCTACGATCTGCTGGACCGCGAGCAGCCCGAGACCGACTTGAGAACCACCACGGTGAACGGCCTCATGCAGCGCTTCTCGGTGGACATAGCCCAGGCCGAACGGGTGGCCCGTGTTGCATCAACCCTCTTCACGCAGGCGACACCCCAGACCAGTGAGCGTGCCGCACGCAAGCTGGAATGGGCCGCTCGCCTGCATGAGATTGGCGGCATCATCTCGCACAGCGACTACCACCGCCATGGCGCATACATTCTTGACCACGCCGATGCGGCGGGGTTTGCGGTTTCAGAGCTGCACAGGCTAGGCGCACTGGTGCTGGGACAGCGGGGAAAGGTCCGCAAGCTTGAAATCGAACTGATCAATGACCCAGGGTTTTGCCTGCAACTGTTGAGTCTTCGCGTAGCGGTTGCGCTGTGCCACGCCCGTCGAGACCCGGATGTGGATGGCCTGTCGTTGCGGGCATTGGGCTCACGCCACACGATCAGTACCCGTGCAGGGTGGGCTGCCGCCTACCCGCAATCTGCCCACCTGCTGCGCGAAGAAATTGTGGCCTGGCAAAAAACGCCCTGGGAGCTGGAGCTCAATCTGGGATGACTGGGCGCAAAAAACGATATAAACTGTTTATATCGTTTATTCATCCATTCACCATGACCACATCCAACCCGACCCCCAGCCAGAACGCTGCTTCAACGACCGCCCAACCGGCAGCCAAAACCACTACGGCGGGCACACATCCAGCGCCAGCTGCCTCCAAGGTAAAAAAAGCGGTGGTGCAAGAAACCAAGACAGTGGTTAAAGCGCCGGCAAAGAAGCCTTCCAAGCGTCCGGCAGCTACCGCCCCCGCCAAGGCGAAGGCTGCTGCTCCTGCGCCAGCGCTGCCAGCCAAGGAAGTCCGCGCCAAAAAGCCCAAACTGGTGCGCGACAGTTTCACCATCCCCAAGGATGAGTACGCAGTAATTGAGGCCCTGAAGCAACGGGCAAACGCGCTCGCCCAACCAGTCAAGAAAAGCGAGTTGCTGCGCGCCGGGTTGAAGATGCTGGCGGGGCTGTCAGATGCAGCATTGCGCTCGGCACTGCAGGCGGTGCCCTCCATCAAAACGGGCCGCCCCAAGGCTGAAGCCCCTGCCACGAAACAATCGACCAAAACTACCCGCAAGTAAGTTGAGCCTGCTGGAGAGTGTTCCAGCGCCATCCAAGACCGAGAGTCATAGGAATTCGGGGGACTGCACCGTCATGAGCACGGTCTGGCAACGGTCCAGCCGTTCGCGTTGGCGAAGCCACCACACGGCGCCTTTGCGTACGGCGCATTCCGGTGCCTGCAAACCCAGCAGTTGCGCAATTGTCTGCCCAAGCACGGGTTGATGACCAACGATCAGCACTGCCCCACGCGCGCGTGGCCATTGGGCCAACTCCAGCAATTCCTCTACGCTGCCGCCGGGCAGAAGTTCGGCGCGCATCTTGAACTTGCGTCCCAGTGCCCTGGCCGTCTGCTCCGTTCGCCGCGATGGGCTTGAGAGCACCCTCAAACCTTCGGGCAGTTGCCTGTCCAGCCACGCGGCCATGCGGGCCGCCTGTTTCTCGCCCTTAGGGGTGAGGGCACGGGCTGTATCGTCCATTCCATCTGCCGCTTCTTCGGCTTCTGCATGACGCCAGAGGATGAGGTCCATCATGCCAGCCCCTGATCAGTTCGCCCTGCAGGCGAAGGCGCGCTGTATCGCCCCATCAGCGCATTCTGGGCACCCCGACCGGTTACGGGATGGCGAGCACGCTCATAGGTTCCATCTGCATTGAGCGTCCATGCGTCCTTGTCGTCGTGAAGATAGGCCACCAGGCACTCATCCACGATCTGCTGTCGCAGCACCGGATCTGTAACCGGCCACGCCAGTTCCACTCGACGCATCATGTTGCGGTTCATCCAGTCGGCGCTGGAAAGATACAAATCCTCCTGCTCCCCTGATCGGAAATAAAACACCCGCGTGTGCTCCAGAAACCGGCCAATCACCGAACGCACACAGATGTTGTCGGTGACACCGGGCAACTGGGCCGGCAACATGCAAGCGCCCCGCACGATCAGGTCAATCCGTGCCCCCCGCTGACCGGCAAGAATCAGCGCCCGGATCAAGGCTTCGTCGGTCAGGGCGTTCATCTTGGCAACGATGCGTGCATCTTCTCCACGACTGGCCGCAAGACCCACCTGCTCGATCTTTTCCACCATGCGGCGTTGCAAGTGAAACGGCGCCAGCAGCAGCCGGCGCAACTTGGGCGGGCGATTCTGACTGGCCAGATGGTTGAACACTCCGTCCATGTCTGCGGTGGTTTCCTCATCCGCAGTGAGATAGCTCAGATCGGTGTACAGCCGTGCAGTGCGCATGTTGTAGTTGCCCGTGGACAAATGCCCGTAGCGCCGCAACTGACGTCCTTCCCGTCGCGTAACCAGCAGCATTTTGGCGTGGGTTTTGAGCCCCACCACACCGTAAACCACCTGGGCACCAATGGACTCAAGCGCTTCGGCCCAATTGATATTGGCTTCTTCATCAAAGCGGGCTTTGAGCTCCACCACCGCCATGACCTCTTTGCCGCGCCGCACCGCCTCGGTCAACAGATCCATAAGCTCCGAGTCTGAACCCGTGCGGTAAATGGTCTGCTTGATCACCAGGACCTGGGGGTCATTGACTGCCTCGCGCAAAAAGGCCAGCAAACCGTCAAAGCTCTCGAACGGCTGGTGCATCAAAATGTCCCGGTGGCGCAATTGCTCAAGGATCGAAACACCGGGCTGCATCTGCCGCGGCCAGACGGAGCGCCAGGGCGGAAACAACAACGCGGGGTCGTTGACCAGATCCACCAGCTGCGTTAGCCGCACGAGATTGACCGGCCCACCAACACGGTAAAGCGCGGCACCCGGCAAGTCAAACTGCCCCAGCAAAAAGTCTGAGAGAAACACAGAACAACCTGCAGACACTTCCAGACGCACTGCCTGGCCGTAGTGGCGGTGCTGCAAGCCCTGGCGCAAGGCAGTTCTCAGGTTGCGGACATCTTCTTCGTCGAGCGCCAGATCGGAGTGGCGCGTAACGCGGAACTGCGAAAACTCGGTGACCTCACGCCCCGGAAACAGGTCGTGCAGATGCGCCCGCACGATGCTGGAAAGACTGACGAACAAGGCCTCCTTGGGAGCAACCTTGGGCGGCATGCGAATCAGCCGCGGCAAGGCACGGGGCACCTTCACAATGGCGATTTCGTTTTCGCGACCAAACGCATCACGGCCCTTGAGGCGCACAATGAAATTCAAGGACTTGTTGGCGACCTGTGGAAACGGATGGGCAGGATCGAGCCCCACGGGAATGAGCAACGGCCGCACTTCGCGCATGAAATAGTCATGAACCCATCGCTTCTGGCCCTCAGACCGTTCACCGTGCGGAACAATGCGAATGCCCTGTGCTGCAAAAGCGGGAACCAGCGATTCGTTGTACAGAGCGTACTGGCGCGCAACAAGATCGTGCGCCTGGGCTGACAGGGCTTCAAAGGATGCTTCTGTATACAGACCTTTGGTCTCACCGTTTTTGGCCGCGGTGATGTGCGGCGCAGCCCTCACTTCAAAAAACTCGTCCAGATTGGAAGACACAATGCACAGATAGCGCAACCGCTCCAGCAGCGGCACATCGGTGCGAACGGCCCAATCAAAAACACGCTCATTGAAAGCCAGAATGCTGTGATCCCTGTCCAGGAGTTCTACCGGCGGCTGCTGTCCTGATTGCGTTCCAGACTTGCTGTCGGGCGTCTGTGCGGCGCCGGCACCTGTCTTAACGACAGGCAGGTTGGCGACCAGCGAGGCCACGGCAGCTTCATGGGACAGTGGAGACATGGGCGCGCAATATCTGGTTGTACAAAACCCTTTCAGTATTTAACACATACATGACAGCGCTGTGACACCTTATATGACAGACACAAGGCGACTCAACCCGCCTGAACGGGCTGGCACCAGATACTGAACGAAGAGCCCGGTCGCCTTTGTCCACGTGAAATCCATTGCACGGCGACGCGCTTCGTGCCGGGGCACCGCCAACGCTGCCTGACAAGCAGACAGCAGATCGGTGTTCAAAATACCACCCCGCGCACCTTGCGGCTCGAAAGCCCCAAGAACCTCCAGCGGCCCATCCACCGGGTAAGCAGCAACAGGGGTCCCACAGGACATCGCTTCCAGCATGACCAGCCCAAAGGTTTCCGAGCGGCTGGGAAACACAAACACATCCGCAGCGGCATACAGTGCAGCAAGGGATTGCCGATCCAAAAGCCCGACCCAGCGCACCTCGGGGTAACGCTCCTTCAACCGTCGCTCAAGTGGACCCACGCCACACACAATCTTGGTGCCAGGCATCTTCATCTGCAAAAAGGACTCAAGGTTCTTTTCGTACGATATTCGCCCCACAAAAAGGCTCACAGGATGCGCCAGCGCACCCACCAGAGGACTGGGCACAGCTTCCCCCTGAAACGGGAATGCCTGCGTATCGACGCCATGTGTCCACTGGCGCAAATTGCGAAAGCCACGGTGCTCCAGCATCTGCAGGACCCCTTGGGTGGGTACCATGATTCCCGAAGATGGGCGATGGAAGTGCCGAAATAACGCATATCCCCACGCCAGCGGAACACGCAAGGCGGCATTCAGGATTTCAGGAAACCGCGTGTGAAATGCCGTGGTGAAGGCGAGCTTGCGCCGCAGACAGTAACCACGGGCGGCCCATCCGAGGGGGCCCTCCGTGGCAAGGTGTATAGCGTCGGGACATATGGTGTCCATGGCTCGACCCAAAGGCCCTGCCGGTCGCACTGCAAGATCGATGCCCACATAGCCTGGACACGGGCGGGTCCGAAACTGGCCAGGGTGGATCACATGCACCTCATGCCCCAATACCTCCAGGTGCCGCACCAACTCCACGAGTGTGGTCACCACTCCGTTCACCTGCGGATGCCACGCATCGGTCACCAGCGCAATCTTCATGTGGCCACTTCCACAATCGGGGCGGTGGACAGCGCCCTGCAAAGGACGGGCCATTGCAACAACTCCAGTCGACCATCCATGTGTTCGACCAGCGCAGTGTGGCTCTCGACCCAGTCGCCATCGTTGCAATACAGAATACCGTCGATCTCGCGCATCTCCGCGCGGTGGATGTGTCCGCACACCACGCCATGGTGTCCACGCCGGCGCGCCTCGGCTGCAACCGCCACCTCAAAATCCGTCACATAGTTGAGCGCCTTTTTGACTTTGCCCTTGAGGTATGCAGACAGCGACCAATACGGCAGACCCATGCGCGCCCGCAACGAATTGAGATACCGATTGAGCTTGAGAGTGAACTCGTACAGGTTGTCCCCCAGATAGGCCAGCCACTTGGCGCACTGGATGACGCCATCAAAGTAGTCACCGTGGGTCACCCAGAGCTGCCGGCCATCGGCTGTCAGGTGCACGGCATCTTCAACCACCTCGATCCCGCCAAATGAATGCCCCACGAACGCGCGGGCAAACTCGTCGTGATTGCCCGGCACAAACACTACGCGGCACCCTTTGCGGGCACTGCGCAACAATTTTTGCACCACATCGTTGTGCGCCTGTGGCCAGAACCATCGGCGACGCAGTTGCCACCCGTCCACGATATCTCCCACGAGATACAGCGTTTTGCTGGGGTGGTGCTTCAGAAAATCCAGCAGGGCCGTTGCCTGGCAGCCTGGCGTTCCCAGGTGCAAATCGGAAATAAACACGGCCCTGAAACAATACGGTTCTGGCACATGCGATTCATCTGCGTTGCTGGTGACCTCCGCCATTCCGGCGGCAGCGCCCCAAGCCCCCAAGGCGTCAAACGCCGCGCGCATCAGGCCCCCAGAAAATGCTTGCGGTAGCGGGACGGCAAATCGGCAATGCGCATCAGCATCGGAAGGTCGGCGGTATTGAAATCCGGGTCCCAGGCAGGCGCCCCCAAAACCCGGGCGCCCAGACGCAGGTAGCCCTTGATCAAGGCGGGTGGTTCGATCAGCAGAGATCCGTCGAGCTGTTCCACCGGCAATGGCAACCGAGGCCGCACATGAAAATCAATCGGCGCCATATGGGTCTGGCGCAACTGCTGCCAGATGCTTGCCGCAGCGTCGCCGCTCACAACACCGTTGTGCAGCATGGGAATGCTGGCGCAACCAATCATGGTGTCGAGTTGATTGCGCACCATGAAGTCAGCCAAAGCCCCCCACAACGCCAGAATGACACCCCCATGGCGGTGATCCGGATGCACGCAGCTGCGGCCCAACTCAACCATGCGGGGCCGCAAACTGCGCAACCGGGTCAGGTCAAACTCATTGTCGCTGTAGGTGCCCCCCACCCGCTTCGCTTGCGCCGGGGTGAGCACGCGATAGGTGCCAATCACCTGCTGGCTTGTCACATCGCGCACCAAGAGATGCTCACAGTAGTCGTCAAACAGATCGATATCGTGGCCGGGCAAGGTCGTTGACAGACGCGCACCCATTTCTGCAGCAAAAACATCAAATCTCAGCCGCTGTGCCTGACGCACTTCGTCCAGGTGCCGTGCCCAACCCACCTGCACATTCCCCTGCACCTGCACCAACGGAGATACGCTGCTTTTGCCGTCTGTGCGACCAGGCTCCCCTGCTGACAGGGAAGCCGATAAAAGCGGCAGATGCAGGCTGGGCGACTCATTCATGGGACGGCTCCTAGGGAAAGGAAGGGGGTTTTTCCGGAAATCGCTACCCATGGACAGGCATCGCTTCCTCGCAGTGCAGTCTGAAAGCCTGCTGTGACAAGGCCATGTCTGCGCCATGTCGGAACCGTGACGCATGGACTCCGCAAACACTGGCATTGCAGGGTTTTCTCCGCAGGCAATACAACACCGACGGCGAGAGGTGGCAATGCCCCGCTTCGGTATCCGCCCCCCTGCTCCCCCTTAAACCAGCCACCGGAACCATGGCGCACGCTGGATTGCCATCAATACACCGTTTGAATGGCTGCTGCTACACTTTGGAACAGATTTGTGAGCCTCATGGCTCCTTGACCATCACGGTTTCATGCCCTCCCCGCACAGCACCCCAGAATTGCAGTCTTTCGGCGCGGTGCCTGACACGCAACTTGAGCGCACCCTGCGCGAACAGCAGATCCTGCTGGACAGCGCAGGGGTGGGCATCGTTTTCATGCGACAGCGGGTACTGGTGCGCTGCAACCAACGTTACGCCGAGATTTTTGGCTATGCGTCACCGCAGCAGATCATTGGGCTCAGCAGCGAAGTCCTCTACCCGAGCCGTGAGGAATTTCGCGAACTGGGGCGCAGCGCTTATCCCACCATGGCACGGGGTCAGACCTACCGCGTGGAGCGCCAGATGCGCCGCTGCAACGGAGAACTGTTCTGGGGCAACCTGACAGGCCGCCTCATCAACCCCCTGGACACGACCGAGGGATCCATCTGGATACTGGATGACATTGATGAGCAAAAGCGGGCCCAGGCACAACTGAGCGATGCGCTACGAGAAAAACAGCTGCTGTTCGACCATGCCATGGTCGGTATTGTTTTTCTTCGTGACCGGCACCTTACGCGTTGCAACCGCCATTTCGAGCAAATGCTGGGATACGCCCCCGGTGAACTGGCCCAAGGCCCATCCAGGCGCTGGTATGCCAGTGATGCGGTGTGGGAAGACGTTGGCCGAAGGTGCTATCCAATGCTGGCTGCTGGCCAAGCCTTCGAGGGGGAGGTGGAAATGTGCCGCAAGGACGGCACGCCCGTGGTGTGCGAGATGCGCAGCAAATCCATTGACCCTGACGACCCGTCCCAAGGCTCGGTCTGGATCGCCATGGATGTCACCGAACGCAAGCAAGCCCAGGCAGCGCTTGCCATGGCACACGAGCGACTTGAGCAACAGGTGCAGGACCGCACGCGTGAACTGCGCGACACCGTGGACAGCCTGCACAGCGAAATCCGCGACCGCAAAGCGGACCAGGAACGCATTTACTGGCTCGCCCACTACGACCCTCTCACCGGTCTGCCCAACCGGACACTGCTGGCGGAGCGCGCAGAATGCGCCATCCGCCTGGCCAAGGAGGCCGGCACGCCGTTGGCGGTGATTTTTCTGGATCTTGACCATTTCAAGCATGTGAATGATTCGCTGGGGCATCGCGTGGGGGATGCCCTGCTGGTTGAAATTGCCGCGCGGCTGCGGGCTGTGGTGCGCGACAAGGACACAGTGTCGCGTTTGGGCGGCGATGAGTTCATCCTGCTGCTGCCTGGCGCTAGCGCCCATGGCGCAGCCCACGTCGCCGGAAAGCTACAGGAAGCGTCTCGCCACCACTACGAGATCGACCACCACGAACTCACCGTGGCCCCGTCCATGGGCATCGCGTTATTCCCCGGCGATGGAGAAGATTTCGACACCCTCACCCAGTCGGCAGACGTAGCCATGTACCAGGCCAAGCTGGACGGGCGCAACACCTTCCGGTTTTTTACGCCCGAAATGCAGGCGCAGTCAGTGCGGGTGCTGCAACTCCAAAATGCCTTGCGCCGGGCGCTTGAACGCAACCAGCTCAGCGTGCACTATCAACCCCAGGTGGACCTGCCGACGGGAAGAGTGCACGGCGTGGAAGCCCTCCTGCGCTGGCAGCACCCCGAGTGGGGCACCATTGCGCCCTCCGAATTCATCCCCATTGCAGAAGACAGCGGGCAGATCCTTCCGATCGGTGAGTGGGTGCTGCGCACTGCACTAACGCAACTCAAGGCCTGGCGTATGAGCGGCATCACCGGTCTGACCGTGGCCGTGAATCTTTCGGCCGTTCAGTTTCGCCAGCCGCAACTGCCTGAAATGGTGGGCCAAATACTTGCAGCCTGTGACGTTCCTGCCCAGGCGCTAGAACTTGAATTGACCGAGGGCGTGGCGGTCGATGATCCGCAGGCGGCAGCCGCCACGATGGACCAGCTTCATGCGCGTGGTGTGCGGATGGCGATGGATGACTTTGGCACGGGCTACTCGTCGCTCAGCCAGCTCAAGCGGTTCCAGATCTTCAAGCTCAAAATCGACCAATCATTCGTACGAGACCTGGAACACGACGCCAACGACCGCGCCATCGTGAGTGCCGTCATCCGCATGGCACAGGCGCTGGGAATGCGCACCATCGCGGAGGGGGTGGAAACCGAAGGTCAACTCACCTTCCTGCGCGAGCAAGGTTGCGATGAAGCCCAGGGTTACTACTTCAGCCATCCATTGCCGGCGCCCGAGGTGGAAACCTTCATGCGCCAGCGTCTGGGCTAAGCAGGCAAATCCACCCCCCGCCCGTCCGGATATTCTGAGTCGGCCCGAGCCACTTAACCCGCGCGCGCCGCATCGGCCAGCCGCTGGGCGCAGGCACTGGCCATTTGCGCATCGCGCGCCTCCACCATCACACGCAGCAAAGGCTCGGTGCCACTTGCACGAATCAGGAGCCGCCCGGTGCTACCCAGTTCCTGCTCAACGGCATGGGTCGTTTGTGCCAACAACTTGTTGGCCTTCCAGTCCTGCCCCGGCGCCAGGCGGACATTCAGCAGCACCTGCGGATAGAGCACCACATCGGCCAGCAGTTGCCCCATGTTTTGTCCACTGCGCACGCACGCCTGCAGCACCTGCAAGGCGCTGACGATGCCGTCACCCGTGGTGTGGCGGTCCAGCGCCAGCAGATGCCCCGAGCCCTCGCCACCCAGCACCCAGTGGTGGCGGGCCAGTTCCTCCAAAACGTAGCGGTCGCCCACGCGTGCCCGCACAAGCTTCACACCGCGCGCCTGCAACGCGACTTCAACGGCCATGTTGGTCATCAAGGTACCAACCACGCCGGGCACATGCTCGTCACGTCCCATGCGATCGGCCGCCATGAGGTAAAGCAACTCATCACCGTTGTAGAGACGCCCGGTCGCGTCCACCATCTGCAGACGGTCGGCATCGCCGTCCAGTGCGATGCCATAGTCAGCATGATTGGCGCGCACAGCACGCACCAGCGCGTCCGGATGGGTGGCACCGACCTCGTGGTTGATATTGACGCCGTCAGGAGCACACCCAATCGCCAGCACCTCAGCACCCAGCTCATGAAACACCTTGGGGGCCACCTGGTAGGCAGCGCCATGGGCCGCATCCACCACAATTTTGAGGCCCTTGAGGGTCAGATCCGACGGAAACGTGCTCTTGCAAAACTCAATGTACCGCCCTGCTGCATCGTCGAGTCGGCGGGCCTTGCCCAGCGTGGCAGAGTCAGCCCACTTGGGCGGCTCCTCCAGCGCAGCTTCTACCGCCAGCTCCCACGCGTCCGGCAGCTTGGTCCCCTGTGCACTGAAAAATTTGATGCCGTTGTCCGGGTACGCGTTGTGACTGGCACTGATGACCACTCCCAGGCTGGCGCGCTGCGCCCGCGTCAGATATGCCACACCCGGAGTGGGCAGGGGCCCCAGCAGCACCACATCGACCCCCGCCGAGTTAAAACCAGACTCCAGTGCGCTCTCGAGCATGTAGCCTGAAATACGAGTGTCCTTGCCGATCAGCACCGTGGGGCGCTCTTCAGTCTGTTTGAGCACTCGCCCGACAGCATGCGCCAGACGCAAGACAAAGTCAGGGGTGATGGGCGCCTGGCCAACGGTGCCGCGAATGCCGTCGGTACCAAAATATTTTTGAGTCATGGGAGTCGACTTTACGCTGCTGTTTTATTTCACATTTGAGTCTAGCGCACGGCGCAGCCGCCGCCTTGCGAGCCCACATCAGTCCAATCCCGGCTTGACGCCCAAGGCTGGCCGGAAAGCAAGGGCCCCAATCGGGACTGGGCGTTTCAAGGAAGTATTACAGCACCGCTGGACTCGCCTTTGTCCCGCCCAACATCAGCGAAGCCGTGCTGCCCTGCCAGCATGAGCTAATGCACTACTCCGGTCAAAAGGGCCATGACAGACAAGGCAAAAAAATCCTTGAAAAATGGCCTTTCAGCGTCCACGGGAGCAAACACTATGGCGCCCCTACCGCCTCGCTCGACTCCATGGCACGCCATACGGCGAGGGCCTGCACTGTTTCGCGCACGTCATGCACGCGCACAATGCGCGCACCGCGCTCCACTGCAAGCAGCGCCGCAGCCACGCTGGGCTGCAGCCGCTGGTCCACATCCAGCCCTGTGACTGCACCCAATGATGACTTGCGCGACCAGCCGGCCAGCACGGGATAGCCCAGCGCCAGCAGTTCGCGCTGGCGCGCCAGCAGCGTGAAATTTTGCGCGACGGTTTTGCCAAAACCAATGCCCGGGTCCACAACAATTCGAGTCTTTTCGACCCCTAGCGCTTGCATGGCTTGCGCTGATAGCTCCAAAAATGATAGCACTTGTTGCAGTACATCACCCGCCATGGGCGCTGCCTGCATGGTCTGCGGATCGCCGTGCATGTGCATCAGGCACACACCGCACCGCGGGTGCCGCGCCACCACCTGCGCGGAACCTGGCTGGCGCAAAGCCCAAATGTCATTGACGATATCGGCACCGAGGTCGAGCACAGCCTGCATGACCTCGGGTTTATAGGTATCCACTGAAATCGGCACACCAAAGCCAACGGCACCGCGCACCAGGGGCAGCACACGCGCCAGTTCCTCCTCCAGCTCCACAGCCGGGCTGCCAGGGCGGGTGGATTCGCCGCCGATATCCAGGATATCGGCACCATCCTTCAAAAGCTGCTCACAGTGGCGCAAAGCAGAGGCCGTCGAGCCATGGCGTCCCCCGTCGGAGAAGGAGTCTGGCGTCACATTGACAATGCCCATGGTCTGCGGGCGTGTCAGGTCTATGGTGAAACGGGTGGTTTGCCAGAGCATGGGCTTCCAATAAAAACAAACAAAAACGGGGCCGCAAGCCCCGTTTTTGTAGTGAACACGCTCCCCGGCGTCAGGCGACGGTGGGGGCTGGCTCTGTGGCAACGGCAGGCGATCCGCCGCTGGGGCCGTCACCCGAGGACGGAGGCGTACGCGGCGTCCAGTCTTTGGGCGGACGAGGCGCCTTGCCGGCCATGATGTCGTCAAGCTGGTCGGTATCGATGGTTTCCCATTCGAGCAAGGCCTTGGCCATAGCGTGCATCTTGTCGCTGTTTTCTTCAATCAGACGGCGGGCCAGGTTGTATTGCTCGTCGATGATGCGGCGCACTTCCATGTCCACCTTTTCCATGGTCTGCTCGCTCATGGTGGTGGTCTTGGTCACCGAACGGCCCAGAAACACTTCGCCTTCGTTCTCGGCGTACACCATCGGGCCCAGGGCGTCAGTCATGCCATAGCGGGTAACCATGTCACGGGCAATGTGCGTGGCGCGCTCAAAGTCATTGCTGGCGCCGGTGGTCATCTGGTTCATGAACACTTCTTCGGCGATACGGCCACCAAACAGCATGCTGATCTGGTTGAGCATGTACTCGCGGTCGTAGCTGTAGCGGTCCTGCGCAGGCAGGCTCATCGTCACACCCAGGGCACGGCCACGGGGAATGATGGTGACTTTGTGCACGGGGTCGCACTTGGGCAGCAGCTTGCCAATAAGGGCGTGTCCAGACTCGTGATAGGCCGTGTTGCGGCGCTCTTCCTCGGGCATGACCATGCTCTTGCGCTCGGGACCCATGAGGATCTTGTCCTTGGCCTTTTCAAAGTCTTGCATCTCCACGGTGCGTGCGTTGCGGCGCGCAGCCATCAGGGCAGCTTCGTTGCACAGGTTGGCCAGATCGGCACCGCTCATGCCGGGCGTGCCGCGGGCAATGATCCCAGGGGCCACGTCCTGGCCGATCGGGATCTTGCGCATGTGCACGTTCAGAATCTGCTCGCGGCCACGAATGTCGGGCAGCGTCACATACACCTGGCGGTCAAAGCGGCCGGGGCGCAACAAGGCGGCGTCCAGGATGTCGGGGCGGTTGGTGGCAGCCACAACAATCACACCCAGGTTGGTCTCAAAACCATCCATCTCGACCAGCATCTGGTTCAGGGTCTGCTCGCGCTCGTCATTGCCACCACCAAGGCCAGCGCCACGCTGGCGGCCCACGGCATCAATCTCATCAATGAAGATGATGCAGGGTGCGTTCTTCTTGGCGTTGTCGAACATGTCGCGCACACGGGATGCGCCCACGCCAACGAACATTTCCACAAAATCGGACCCCGAAATACTGAAGAACGGCACCTTGGCTTCGCCAGCAATTGACTTCGCCAACAGGGTCTTTCCGGTTCCGGGCGGGCCTACCAGCAGCAAGCCACGGGGAATACGACCACCGAGCTTCTGGAATTTCTGCGGATCTTTCAGGAAGTCGACGACTTCCTTCACTTCTTCCTTGGCTTCATCGCAACCAGCCACGTCGGCAAAGGTCACGGTATTGGTGTTCTCGTCCAGCAAACGCGCCTTGCTCTTGCCGAAACTGAATGCGCCGCCCTTGCCGCCGCCCTGCATCTGGCGCATGAAGTACACCCACACGCCGATCAACAGCAGCATGGGACCCCAACTGACCAGCAGAGTCATGAGCAGGGAACCTTCTTCGCGGGGCTTAACGTCGAACTTGACATTGTTGGCAATCAGGTCGCCGACCAGGCCGCGGTCGAGGTAGGTGGCAGTCGTGCGCACTTTGCGGTCATCGTTGGTGACTGCAATGATCTCGGTGCCGCCCTGGCCTTCCTGAATGGTGGCACTCTTGATGCGACTGTTTCGAACTTCCTCCAGGAACTCCGAATAGCCGACATGGCCAGCACTGGCGCCAGTGCGGGTATCAAACTGTTTGAATACAGTGAACAGCACCATGGCAATGACCAGCCACACGGCAATTTTTGAAAACCACTGATTGTTCAAGCAGGACTCCAGTCGCGGAAAAAACGGTCACGAAGCCGTCATGGCATACGTGTGGACCATTTTATGTGTTTCAAGCCTTGGGAGGAGGCTTATTCCCCCTCCCGGCCATGGACTCAGCGCGGGCTTTAAGCCCCATGGCACAAAAAATGATGGAGCGGTTTACCTCAAGCCAGTGGTTTGAGACCCATGCCCACCAGAAAAGTTTCGGAGGATTTGTCGCGCGATGCCTTGGGCTTGAGCGGTTTGACGGTTTTGAAACGGCTCTTGAAAAGCGCTACCAACTCGCCATAACCGCTACCGTGGAACAGCTTGACCACCAGCGCACCCTCGGGCTTCAGGTGCTGGCAGGCGAAGTCCACGGCAAGCTCCACGAGATGCGCAATGCGCGCCGTGTCAGCCGAATCAATTCCGGACAGGTTGGGCGCCATGTCGGACACCACCACATCCACCGGCCGCCCCTGCAAAGCGCCTTCCAGCTGCTGCAATACCTCGGACTCCCGGAAGTCTCCTTGCAGGAAGGTCACGCCCTCGACCGGCTCCATCGGCAAGACGTCCAGCGCAATGATGCAGCCATTGAGTTGCCCGGCCGCTGCACCGGTAGGAGACAGGCGCCTGCGTACATACTGGCTCCAGGCGCCTGGGGTGGAGCCCAGATCCACCACCGTATGGCCCGGCTTGATCAACCCCAGCTGCTCGTCGATCTCCTTGAGCTTGTAGGCCGCGCGGGCCCGATAACCCTCTTTGTGGGCCAGCTTGACGTAGGTGTCATTGACATGGTCGTTCAACCAGGCCTTGTTGACCTTCTTGCTTTGGGTTTTTACTTTCATACGGCTCCATTGTCTCTCGACAATCGGTACCGCCGATTGCGTCCGGGGCTCATTTCGCGAAGCGACACGAAGATGCGCCGCAACCAGCCGCAGACATAATACGGCCATGTCCCAAATTCAACTGACTCCCGCAGAGCGCCGGCAACATCGCGCCAATGCCCACCACCTCGACCCCGTGGTCCTCGTGGGAGGAGATGGCCTGACCCCCGCAGTGCAAAAAGAAATTGATGCCGCCCTGAACGCCCATGGGCTGATCAAGGTGCGCATCTTCAACGACGACCGGGCCGCACGTGAGCTGATATACCAACAACTCGCCGCAGACCTGAACGCCGCACCCATCCAGCACATCGGCAAGCTTCTTGTGCTCTGGCGCCCGCAGCCCGCCAAGGAACGCACGCCCGACGAAGACCGCATGCCGGGCCCACGCGACGTCAAGGTGCTCAAATACAGCAAGCGCGGTGGCCAGCGGCCCGAAATCAAGCAACTGCGCGTGCTGGGCAACCAGCGCCTCACGCCCGGCGGGCAGATCAAGCGGGCCAAGAAGCCCAAACTCAAATCGGTCAAGAAACGCCAGGCTGACTGAGCCGCATGACAGCCGCAGTATCGGCGCATGAGCGCCACGTCATCTGCATGAAATGGGGCACGAAATACGGCCCCGAATATGTCAATCGCCTTTACGCGATGGTGCGACGCCACCTGAGCGGGGACTTCCGTTTCGTCTGCCTCACGGACGACAGCACAGGCATACGCAGCGAAGTGCAGTGTTTGCCCATCCCGCCCCTGGATTTGCCCGCCGGCATTCCGGAACGGGGCTGGACCAAGCTGGCCACGTTCAGCGCCGATCTGCACGGACTGCGGGGCACTGCGCTGTTCCTGGATGTGGATGTGGTGATTACCGGTAGCCTGGATGAGTTTTTCACCCAGCCCGGTGAGTTTTTGATCATCCACGACTACAAGCGGCCTTGGCGCATCACCGGCAACTCGTCTGTGTACCGGTTCGAACTGGGCGCCCACCCGGACGTGCTGGAATATTTTCGGGGCCATTTCGACACCATTCGCCAGCAGTTTCGCAACGAACAGGCTTACTTGTCAGATTTTCTGCACAAACAAGGCAAGCTGCAGTACTGGCCCGCCGCATGGTGTCCGAGCTTCAAATACCACGGCATTCCCCGCTGGCCCACCAATTACTGGAAGGCCCCCTTCGTTCCACCAGGCGCGCGCATCGTGATCTTTCATGGGGAGTGCAACCCCCCGGATGCGCTGGCAGGGCGGCGCAATCGCCGTTTTCGCTACATCCGCCCCGCCACTTGGGTGGCCGAGCACTGGCACGAGTGACCGGGGAACACGGCGGCAGAGACTGCTGCTGCCTGAAAAGGCCCTGAACCGGGCCTTGTCAGGTGGGTGCTGGCGTGGCCCGCAAGGTTCGCCAGAGCACCACCAGGGCACAGCACCACTGCAGGGCATACATCACGCTACCCACCGAGTGCCACAGGCGCAGATCCTGCCGGGCGACAATGCGAGGCGCCACACCAAACTGGACCAGCAAGGCCAGCAGCAACCCGCCAACTATAAAAACCATAGCTGCTTGCGCCCATGGATATTGGGTTACCTCGCCTTTTGGCCTTGACATCAGCAGCAACAGCACGCAACACACCACCGTCACCCAGGTCTGTGCGGCAAACAGCCGTGCCGCCATGCCGCCCGCCATTGCGGGAGAAGGCAAGTGCGCAAACAGCAGCGGCACGACCAAGAACCCGATCGTTGTCAGGCTGCCCCACCACAGGGCGGCCAAAAGTGCAGGAAGGCGGCTGAGCATGGCGCCTGGCGTCACAGGTAGCTGACAGCCACCACTTCGTAGCGCCGCACACCGCCCGGCGCCAGCACTTCCGCCGTGTCGCCCTCTTCCTTGCCAATCAAGGCCCGGGCAATCGGGCTGGAGATATTGATCAGGCCTTGCTTCAGGTCGGCCTCGTCCTCGCCCACGATCTGGTATTTCACCGTGTCGCCAGACTCTTCGTCTTCCAGCTCGACCGTGGCGCCAAAGACCACCTTGCCACCGCCGTCCACGCCGCTCGGATCGATGACCTGCGCGACCGAGAGCTTGCCCTCGATTTCCTGAATGCGCCCCTCGATGAACCCCTGGCGGTCCTTGGCGGCATCGTAGTCGGCGTTTTCGCTGAGGTCGCCCTGCGCGCGCGCTTCGGCAATGGCCGTGATCACGGCGGGCCGCTCCACGGTCTTGAGGCGATGCAGCTCTGTCTTGAGCTTTTCAGCGCCGCGCTTGGTAATGGGAATGGTGGCCATTCTGTTGAGTCTCCATCAATCAAAACGGTGAAGCGGCACAGCAGCCCCACCGGTCAGTCACCCGACATGGCCACGGAATTTCCGTGCCAATGCCACTGGCGACCCTACAAAAGGAAACCGCCGCACGTTGCCGCGCGGCGGTGTCTGGTCAGCGGCAGATTATGCCGCGTTTGCCGGGGCTCAGGCCACCAGCTGGGCGTGCAGCTCCTGCACCGAATACACATCGAGCTTGTCGAGGAACTTCATGCCCTCGACGGCGGCTTCGGCACCAAAGATGGTCGTGAACGTGGTCACGCGCGCCAGCAGCGACGACGTGCGAATGGCACGCGAATCGGCAATGGCGTTGCGCCGCTCTTCCACCGTGTTGATAACCATGACAATCTCGTCGTTCTTGATCATGTCCACGATGTGCGGGCGACCTTCGGTCACCTTGTTGACCACCTGCACCGGCACACCAGCCGCCTCAATGGCCGCCGCCGTGCCCTTGGTGGCCACCAGCTCGAAGCCCAGGGCCACGAGCTGGCGTGCGATGTCCACGGCGCGTGCTTTGTCGCTGTTCTTCACGGTGAGGAAAACCTTGCCCGAGGTGGGCAGCTTGGTGCCCGCGCCCATCTGGCTCTTCACGAAGGCTTCGCCAAAGGTCTTGCCCACGCCCATGACTTCGCCGGTGGACTTCATCTCGGGGCCGAGGATGGTGTCCACACCGGGGAATTTGACGAACGGGAACACGGCTTCCTTCACGCTGAAATATGGCGGCGTCACCTCCTTGGTGATGCCTTGCGAGGCCAGTGTCTGGCCTGCCATGCAGCGTGCCGCCACCTTGGCCAGCTGGATGCCCGTGGCCTTGCTCACGAAGGGCACCGTGCGCGAGGCGCGCGGATTCACTTCGAGCACGTAGATGATGTCCTTGCCGTCGGCTTCCTGAATGGCGAACTGCACATTCATCAGTCCCACCACATTCAGGCCCTCGGCCATCGCGGCCGTCTGGCGCTTGATTTCATCCACCGTGGCCTTGGACAGGTAATACGGCGGCAGCGAGCAAGCCGAGTCGCCGCTGTGCACGCCGGCCTGCTCGATGTGCTCCATCACGCCGCCAATGAAGGTCACGCCGGTCGAGTCACGCACGCAGTCCACGTCGCACTCGATGGCGTTGGAGAGGAAGCGGTCGAGCAACACGGGCGAGTCATGGCTCACCTTCACGGCCTCGCGCATGTAGCGCTCGAGGTCGCGTTGCTCGTGCACGATTTCCATCGCGCGGCCGCCCAGCACGTAACTGGGGCGCACCACCAGCGGGTAACCCAGTGCAGCGGCCTTTTCCAGGGCTTCGGGCTCGGTACGCGCCGTGGCATTGGGCGGCTGGCGCAGCTGCAACTTGTGCAGCAGCGCCTGGAAGCGCTCGCGGTCTTCGGCGGCATCGATCATGTCGGGGCTGGTGCCGATGATGGGCACGCCTGCGGCTTCCAGATCGAGTGCCAGCTTCAGCGGCGTCTGACCGCCGTACTGCACGATCACGCCCACCGGCCTTTCCTTGTCGACGATTTCCAGCACGTCTTCCAGTGTGACGGGCTCGAAATACAGGCGGTCCGAGGTGTCGTAGTCGGTCGAAACCGTTTCAGGGTTGCAGTTGACCATGATGGTTTCATAACCATCCTCGCGCATGGCAAGGGCCGCGTGCACGCAGCAATAGTCGAACTCGATGCCCTGGCCAATACGGTTGGGGCCACCGCCCAGCACCATGATCTTCTTGGCGTTGGTCGGCTCGGCTTCGCATTCTGCGACGCCACCGTGAGCGGCGTTCTCGTAGGTCGAATACAGGTAGGCCGTGTTGGTGGCGAACTCGGCGGCGCAGGTGTCCACGCGCTTGTAGACAGGGCGCACCTTGAGCGCGCGGCGCGCTTCGCGCACGGCCTTTTCCGTGGTCTTGAGCAGCTTGGCCAGGCGGCGGTCGGAAAAGCCCTTTTGCTTGAGCGTATGCAGCGTGGCGGCATCGAGTGCAGCCAGGGCTGCATCGCCCTTTTCCACTGCCAGCTGGTCCAGCTCCAGTTCGATCTTTACGATCTGCTCGATTTGCACGAGGAACCACTTGTCGATCTTGGTGAGGTCGAACACCTCGTCCACCGACAGACCCATGGCAAACGCATCGCCCACATACCAGATGCGCTCGGGGCCGGGCTCGCCCAGCTCCTTTTCGAGCACTTCGCGGTCCTGGGTCTTTTCGTTCATGCCGTCCACGCCCACTTCCAGGCCGCGCAGGGCTTTCTGGAACGATTCCTGGAAGGTGCGGCCCATGGCCATGACTTCGCCCACCGATTTCATCTGCGTGGTCAGGCGGCTGTCGGCCGTGGGGAATTTTTCGAACGCGAAACGCGGGATCTTGGTGACCACATAGTCGATCGAAGGCTCGAACGACGCGGGCGTGGCGCCACCCGTGATTTCGTTCTTGAGCTCATCGAGCGTGTAGCCCACGGCCAGCTTGGCCGCCACCTTGGCAATCGGGAAACCCGTGGCCTTGGAGGCCAGCGCGGACGAACGCGACACGCGCGGGTTCATCTCGATCACGACCATGCGGCCGTCTTTGGGGTTGATCGAGAACTGCACGTTGGAGCCGCCCGTGTCCACACCGATCTCGCGCAGCACCGCCAAAGAGGCGTTGCGCATGATCTGGTATTCCTTGTCGGTCAGCGTCTGCGCAGGGGCCACGGTGATCGAGTCGCCCGTGTGCACACCCATCGGGTCCAGGTTCTCGATGGAGCAGATGATGATGCAGTTGTCCGCCTTGTCTCGGACCACTTCCATCTCATACTCTTTCCAGCCGAGCAGCGACTCTTCGATCAGCAGCTCGTTGGTGGGCGAGGCTTCCAGACCGCGCTTGCAGATGGTCTCGAACTCTTCAGGGTTGTAGGCGATGCCGCCGCCCGTGCCGCCCAGCGTGAAGCTGGGGCGAATGACGGTGGGGAAGCCCACGCTCTTTTGCACGGCCCAGGCCTCGTCCATGCTGTGGGCGATGCCGGAGCGCGCGGAGCCCAGACCGATCTTGGTCATGGCGTCCTTGAACTTCAAGCGGTCTTCGGCCTTGTCGATGGCTTCAGGCGTCGCACCGATGAGCTCGACCTTGTATTTGTCGAGCACACCGTTGTGCCACAGGTCGAGCGCGCAGTTGAGCGCGGTCTGGCCACCCATGGTGGGCAGAATCGCGTCGGGGCGCTCCTTGGCGATGATCTTCTCGACCGTCTGCCAGGTAATGGGCTCGATGTAGGTGACGTCGGCAGTGGCCGGGTCGGTCATGATCGTGGCGGGGTTGCTGTTGATCAGGATGACCTTGTAACCCTCTTCGCGCAGCGCCTTGCAGGCCTGCACGCCGGAGTAGTCGAACTCGCAGGCCTGGCCGATGATGATGGGGCCGGCGCCGATGATGAGGACGCTTTGGATGTCGGTGCGCTTTGGCATTATTTTTTCTCCTGGGCCGTGGCCATCAATGCCGTGAAGCGGTCAAACAGGTAGGCAATATCATGCGGGCCGGGCGAAGCCTCGGGGTGACCCTGAAAGCAGAACGCCGGCTTGTCGGTGCGCACCAAGCCTTGCAGCGTGCCGTCGAACAGGCTGATGTGCGTGGCACGCAGGTTGGCGGGCAGCGACTCCATCTCCACCGCAAAGCCGTGGTTCTGGCTGGTGATGCTGACGCGGCCCGTGTCCAGGTCTTTCACCGGGTGGTTGGCGCCGTGGTGGCTGTGCTGCATCTTGAACGTCCGGGCGCCCGAGGCCAGGGCCATGATCTGGTGACCCAGGCAGATACCAAAGGTAGGAACGCCACTCTCGATGATCTGTTGCACCGCGGTGATGGCGTAGTCGCAAGGCGCCGGGTCGCCAGGGCCGTTGGACAGAAACACGCCGTCGGGGTTCATTGCCAGCACTTCGGCGGCTGGCGTTTGGGCAGGCACCACCGTCAGTTTGCAACCGCGCTCTGCCAGCATGCGCAGGATGTTCAGCTTCACACCAAAGTCGTAGGCCACCACATGAAAGCGGGGCGACTCCTGCTTGCCGTAGCCCGTGCCCAGCTTCCACTCGGTCTGTTCCCAGGGATATGCAGCGGCGGTGGTGACCACCTGGGCCAGATCCAGGCCCTTCATGCTGGGCGCCGCCTTGGCAGCGGCCAGCGCGGCGTCGATGTGCGCCTGCGTCACGGTTTCACCGGCCGCCAGGCCGACGATGGCGCCGTTTTGCGCGCCCTGGCTGCGCAGCAGGCGGGTGAGTTTGCGGGTATCGATGTTGGCAATCGCCACTGTCTGCTCGCGCACCAGGTACTGCGAGAGGGTTTCGGTCTGTCGGAAATTGCTGGCCAGCAGGGGCAGGTCCTTGATGATCAGGCCTGCGGCATGGACCTTGTCAGCTTCGATATCCTCGGTGTTGACGCCGTAGTTGCCGATGTGCGGATACGTGAGTGTCACGATCTGCTGGCAATAGCTGGGGTCGGTGAGGATTTCCTGGTAGCCGGTGATGGAGGTGTTGAACACCACTTCGCCGACGGTGGTGCCGGTGGCACCAATCGAATTGCCGATAAAGACCGTGCCGTCTGCGAGCGCCAGGATGGCGGAGGGGAATTTTCCCTGTAGAGACAAAAGCACTGGATTCTCCGGATGGTTACGGTCGCCCGGTGCCTGCAGGCCGCTCGCGCAACGAATGCCGGCGGCTGCTCTCAGATGGGTTGTTGCTTTGGGTGCGATCGGGCGACGCTGTTGCGAGAAAAGCCCCTGATTATACCCGGCGACACTCCGTTCCGAATGCCCTCATGCCGCTGTGCAGCATCTGCGCGCGGGCTGCTGCACTGCGCCCAACGTGCTTCCTTTTCCAGTCTGACCCGCCGGCAAAGTTCAAATTTCAGCGCACGGCGCCGCTGGCATGCAGGCAAATGGCTGCGGCGGCGGCCACATTCAGTGACTCCTCGCCGCCCGGCTGCGCAATGCGTATGCGCAGGGCGGCCTGCGCCTCCAGCGCGGGCGAAACGCCCTGCCCTTCATGGCCCAAGACCCAGGCGCAAGGCCAGGGCAATGCGGCGCGGTGCAAAAAATCCCCTGCGTGCGAGCTGGTAACCAGCAGCGGCACATCCAGAGCGTGCAAATCGTCCAACGCGAGCCCCTCCACCAGATCCAGCGCAAAATGCGCGCCCATGCCCGCGCGCAGCACCTTGGGGGCCCACAGCGCCGCACTGCCCTTGAGCGCCGCCACCTGCCGAAAGCCAAACGCCGATGCGCTGCGCAGGATGGAACCCACGTTGCCCGCATCCTGCACGCGGTCCAGCACCACCGTGGCCACACCCGACTGCAGCGCCCTTGGCGCGGCGGTGTCCACCAGAAAACCCATGACCGCCGGCGACTCCAGACCACTGATGTCGGCAAACAAGGCATCGGCAACTACTATTACTTTAATAGCTGCTTTCGCATATACAGCGGGGGCTATAGGCCAAAAAGACTCTGAAAACACTGCAATGGCGGGCTGCACGCCGCGCTGCAGGGCGGCGCTGCACAGGTGGTCGCCCTCCAGCCAGACCCGGCCCTGCTTGCGGTAGGCCGTGCTGTCCTGCGACAGCCGACGCAAGTCTTTGACAAAAGCGTTGTCACGCGAGTGAATGACGGTCAGGGGAGCGGAGGTCATGCGGTGTCCGGGGCGGGCAATGAAAAGGCAAGCGGCAACAAGGAACTCAGACCAGCACCTTGGCCACGGGTGCAAAGCTGCGCCGATGGTGAATGCAAGCGCCGTGCTCGCGCAGCGCAGCCATGTGCACGGCCGTGCCGTAGCCCTTGTGCCCTGAAAAGCCGTATTGAGGGTACTGCTCATCGACCTGCACACACCAACGGTCGCGATGCACTTTGGCCAGGATGGAGGCGGCCGAGATGGCGGGCACCAGCGCATCACCCTTGACAATGGCCTCGGCGGGGATGTCCAGCGTGGGCAGCCGGTTGCCATCGACCAGAACCATCTTCGGCTTGAGCCGCAGGCCCAGCACGGCGCGGCGCATGGCCAGCAGCGTGGCCTGCAGGATATTCAGGCGGTCGATCTCCTCGACGCTGGCTTCGGCAATGCTGAAACACAGCGCCCGGGCGCGGATCTCGTCAAACAGGGCCTCGCGCCGCGCGGCAGTGAGCTTTTTGGAGTCGGCCAGGCCAGCAATGGGATGGAGGTCATCCAGGATGACCGCAGCAGCCACCACGGGCCCGGCCAGCGGGCCACGGCCAGCCTCGTCCACCCCGGCGACCAGGCCGGGGGCGTGCCAGGGCAGGCGGGCCTGCTCAGGCGGCGAGGATTTTGCGGATCGCATCGGCAGCCAGTCGGGACGTGTCGCGCTGCAGGCTTTCGTGCAGGGCGGTGAAACGTTGCTCAAGCGCGGTGATTTTTTCACGCTGGTGCACGCGGGCGTCAAACCACTGCAGCGTGGCCGCGCTGAGCGCCTGCGGCGTTGCGGCATCCTGAATGAGCTCAGGCACCACAAAATCGCGGCAAAGAATATTGGGCAGCCCCACCCAGGGTTGCAGCTGCTTGCGCCGCATGAGCCACCAGCTCAAGGGGTGCATGTGGTAGCCAATCACCATGGGGCGCTTGAACAGCGCAGCCTCCAGGGTGGCCGTGCCGCTGGCGATCAGCGTGACATCGCAGGCAGCCAGCACGGTGTGGGATTGGCCGGTGACGATTTGCAGGGCATCGCCCAGTCCGCTGGCATGGGCCAGCTGCTCAATGCGCTCCCGCAGGGCGGGCACGGCGGGTACTATTAATTTAATAGCTGGACGCGCTTTAAGGATAAGCGCTGCAGCCCGAAAGAAGGGCAAGGCGATGTATTCGACCTCGGCCGACCGGCTGCCCGGCAAAATGGCCAGCACCTCATCGCCATCGTGCAGCCCCAGTTGCGCCCTGGCGGCATGGCGGTCTGGCACCATGGGGATCACACTTGCCAGCGGATGCCCCACATAGGTCGCGGCAATGCCATGCTGGGCCAGCAATTGCGGCTCGAAGGGAAAGATGCACAGCACATGGTCTGCACTGCGGCGGATTTTTTCGACCCGATCAGCCCGCCAGGCCCAGATCGAAGGGCAGACAAAATGCACGGTCTTGATGCCGGCAGCGCGCAGGTCGGCTTCGAGGCCCAGATTGAAATCGGGTGCATCGACGCCGATGAACACATTGGGTCGGTTTTGCAGCAAGCGCTCGCGCAACTGCTTGCGAATCCCCATGATTTCCCGCAACCGGCGCAGCACCTCCATGCTGTAGCCATGCACCGCCAGCCGCTCGCTGGGCCACCAGGCCGTGAAGCCCCGGCGCCGCATCTGCGGCCCGCCAATGCCCTGCGCCTGCAATCCGGGCCACTGGGCCTGCAGTCCATCGAGCAGCAGCCCTGCCAGCAGATCACCCGATGTTTCGCCCGCCACCATGGCGACGCGGGGAGATGCACTCATCACCGGCCCTTCAGCGCGCGATGCCGCGCGTGGCGTCGGCCAGGAACTGCTCCATCATCGCCACGTCGCCAGCGGCCTCGGGCACCGACTGCAGGAGGTCCGCGATGGCCGCACGCGCAGCCTCCAGCGTGAGGCCTTGGCGATAAAGCATCTTGTGCATCTGCTTGACAGCGCCCAGCCGCTCGGCAGAAAAGCCCCGGCGACGCAGCCCCACCAGGTTGTAGCCGCGCACGGCCAGCGGGTTGCCGTCCACCAGCATGAACGGCGGCACGTCTTGCGCCACCGCGCTGGCAAATCCCACCATGGCATGTGCCCCGATCTTTACGAACTGGTGAATGCCGGTGAGGCCGCCCACCGTCACCCAGTCACCCAGGTGCACATGTCCGGCCAGCGTGGTGTTGTTGGCCAGAGTGGTGTGGTTGCCCACATGGCAATCGTGGGCGATGTGGGTGTAGGCCATGATCCAGTTGTCATTGCCCACCGTGGTGATGCCGCCGGCCTGGGGCACCCCGAGGTTCAGGGTACAAAACTCGCGGATGGTGTTGCGGTCGCCAATCACCAGCTCGGTGGGTTCGCCCGCATACTTTTTGTCCTGGGGAATCGCGCCAATGGAGTTGAACTGGAAGATATGGTTGTCGCGGCCCAGCGTGGTGCGCCCGTCGATCACGCAGTGCGGGCCCACGGTGGTGCCCGCCCCGATGACCACATGGGCACCGATCACGCTGTATGGCCCGATGCTGGCCGTCGCGTCGATTTCAGCGCGCGGATCGACGATGGCTGTGGGATGGATGTTGCTCACGGCTTGCAAAGGCGCACTCAGCCAACGCTGCGCATCGTGCACATGAGTTCGGCCTCGCAGGCCACTTCCTCGCCCACACGCGCCACGCCCTTGAACTTCCAGATGCCACCACGCACGCGGTCGATCGTGATTTCCAGGATCAACTGGTCACCGGGCTCCACCGGGCGCTTGAAACGCGCACCGTCGATGCCGACAAAATAGTAGATGTTGTTTTCATCGGGCACCTTGCCCATGGCGTCAAACGCCAGCAGACCCGCCGCCTGCGCCAGCGCTTCCAGGATCAGCACCCCCGGCATCACAGGGTGTCCGGGAAAGTGCCCCATGAAATAAGGCTCGTTGAACGTTACGTTCTTGATCGCCTTGATGCGGGTGTTGCTCTCAAGCTCGATCACCTTGTCCACCAGAAGAAACGGGTAGCGGTGAGGCAGTTGCTTGAGAATTGCGTGAATATCCATCATCGAGTTGTTCTTCCGTTCATGCTGCCTTGAGAGCCTGCTCCAGCGCCTTGACGCGCTCTCGCAAGCTGTACAGTTGTTTGAGTGTGGCAGCGTTTTTTTCCCAGCGCGCATTGTCGTCGATGGGAAACATACCGGTGTATTGACCCGGCTTGGTGAGCGAGCGCGTGACAACCGTGGCTGCAGAGATGTGCACGTTGTCGGCCAGTTCGAGATGGCCCAGCACGATGGCGCCGCCACCGACAGTGCAGTGCGCGCCAATGGTGGCACTACCGGCCACCCCCACGCACCCGGCCATGGCCGAGTGCTTGCCAATGTGAACGTTGTGGCCGATCTGGATCAGGTTGTCGAGTTTGACGCCGTCTTCAATGACGGTGTCTTGAAGCGCACCACGATCAATGCAGGTGTTGGCGCCGATTTCCACGTCGTCGCCAATGCGCACCGCACCCAGCTGTTCAATCTTGATCCATTCACCGCCCTGTGGCGCAAAGCCAAAGCCATCGGCGCCTATCACCACACCCGCGTGCACAATGCAGCGCGCGCCAATGTGGCAGTTTTCGCCCACCGTCACACGCGACTTCAGCACCGTGCCTGCACCAATGTGCGCGCCGCGCTCCACAACGCACAGCGGGCCCACCGACGCACTGGGATGCACGACCGCGCCGGCATCCACCACGGCGCTGGGATGCACGCCGGATTGCACGGCAGCACCATGGTGCTTCCGCCAAAGCTGCGTGACCCGTGCGAAATAGACGTAGGGGTTGTCCGCCACAATGCATGCCCCCCGCGCCAGCGCAGGCTCGCGCATGGCGGGCGCCACAATGACACAGGCCGCCCGGGAGGCGGCCAGTTGCTGCTGGTAGCGCGGGTGGCTCAGAAAACTGATGTCCCCTGGGCCGGCGGTTTCGAGCGGCGCGATCCGGAGCACCGCGGTGTCCCGCAGCCCTCCTTCCAGCGATCCGCCCAGCGCGTCAACAATGTTCCCAAGGAGCAAGCTCACGCGCCGCCCACCCTGCGCCGCAGCTCACTTGCCTGCAGCATTCAGCGCCTTGATCACCCGGTCAGTGATGTCGTGCTTGGGGTTGATATAGACGGCTTCCTGCAGGATGACGTCGTACTTCTCAGCTTCGGCAACCTGCTTGACCACCTTGTTGGCACGCTCGAGAACCTGGGCAAGTTCTTCGTTCTTGCGCACGTTCAGGTCTTCCTGGAACTCACGGCGCTTGCGCTGGAACTCGCGATCCTGGTCCACCAGCTGACGCTGGCGCGTGGTGCGCTGGCTTTCGGCCATGGTGGGAGCCTCGCGCTCGAATTTTTCGGTGGCGGACTTCAGGGCATTACCCGACTCGATCAGTTCCTTCTCGCGACGGGAAAACTCCTGCTCCAGCTTGGCCTGGGCCGCCTTGGCGGTAGTGGCCTCGCGGAAGATGCGGTCGGTGTTGACGAAACCGGCCTTGAACTCTTGTGCCTGCAGCGCAGGGGAAGCCACGGCCAGCGCGCTCAGCAGCAGGGCCAGTGTGAAATGACGGGAAAGTGATTTCATTAGAAGGACGTACCAATCTGGAATTGAAGTTTCTGAATTCTATCGCCGGCGAACTTGCGCACCGGTTGTGCATAGGCAAGACGCAGCGGACCCAAGGGGGAAATCCAGCTCAAGCCCACACCCGCTGACGCGCGCATGTCGCTGAAACTGACCTTGTCATTTTCACCATACACATTGCCCACATCCACAAAGGTGAACAGGCGCAGCGTGCGGTCATTGCCAGCGCCTGGAAACGGCACCATCAGCTCGGCATTGAGCGTAACTTTCTTCGGCCCGCCCAAAGAGGCGCCCGTCACATCGCGCGGTCCCAGGGTGCCTTGGTCAAAACCACGCACTGAACCCAGGCCACCGGAGTAGAAGTTCTTGAACACCGGAAACGGACGACCATTCATGCCCTTGCCATAACCCAGCTCGCCATTGAAGGCCACCGTGAACCGCTTGTTCAACGGGATGTATTGCTGGTACTGGTAGTTCGCCCGCAGGTAGCGCGCGTCACCCGCCACAGACCATTCGGAATTGAGCCGCTGGTAACGACCCGAATTTGGAGCCAGCGCGCTGTCACGGTCATCGCGCGACCAACCGATGGTCAGGGGAATGGAGCTGCTGCTGAAGCCGTAGGTGTCTGCGTAGGCAAGGTACGCGGCCGGGATGTTGGTGCCAGGCTTGATCTTGGTCTGCTCTATGCCGCCCCCGAAGAATACGGTATCTGTCTCACTGAAGGGCACCCCGAAACGCATGGATGCACCCGTAGTGACCAGCTGGTAATTGCCACCCTGATCTTCATAGGGCTTGTCGGTGCGGTAGTAAAGGTCCAGCGTTCGAGAGATGCCATCCTGTGTGAAGTACGGGTTGGTGGTGCTGAACACCAAAGTACGGCGGTACTTGCTGGTGTTGACATCCACCCCCAGGTAGTTGCCTGAACCGAATACGTTTTCCTGCTTGACGGCAAATGACAAGGACACCTTTTCAGCGCTGGAGAAACCCGCACCGAGCTGCAAAGACCCGGTGGGTTTTTCGGCGACGCTGATCACAAGGTCAACCTGGTCCGGCGATCCGGGCACTTCCTGGGTTTCGATTCCCACCTCGGTAAAGTACCCGAGACGGTCCACACGGTCCCGCGACAGGCGGATCTTCTCGCCGTCGTACCACGAAGACTCATACTGCCGGAATTCGCGGCGCACGACTTCATCACGGGTGCGGTTGTTGCCGCTCACATTGATGCGCCGCACGTAAGCCCGGCGGGCCGGTTCGGCCTGAAGCACCAGCGACACGCGGTTGTTTTCGCGGTCAATGTCCGGCACCGCCTCGACACGCGCAAACGCAAAACCGAATCGACCAAAGTATTCGGAGAAGGCCTTGGTAGTTTCGGTGACCTGATCAGCGTTGTAGGGCTCGCCGGGACGGATGGCGACCAGCGATTTGAACTCGTCTTCACGATCGAGGTAGTTGCCTTCGAGCTTGACTCCCGACACCACAAACCGCTCGCCTTCGGAGACATTGACCACAATGGAAATGTCCTGCTTGTCGGGCGAGATGGCCACCTGGGTGGAGTCCACGCGAAACTCAAGGTATCCGCGCTGGAGATAGTAGGAACGCAGCGTCTCCAGATCGGCATTGAGCTTTGCGCGGGCATAGCGGTCCGACTTGGTGTACCAACTCAGCCAGCCGCCGGTGTCCTGGTCGAACAACCCCTTGAGCGTGGACTCGCTGAAAGCCTTGTTGCCCACAATGCGCACTTCCTTGATGCGCGCCGGCTCGCCCTCCACCACCGTGAAGGTGAGGTTGACACGGTTACGCTCAATGGGCGTCACGGTGGTAACCACCTCGGCCCCGTACAGGCTCTTGTTGATGTACTGGCGCTTGAGCTCCTGCTCGGCCCGGTCGGCCAGTGCCTTGTCATAAGGCCGGCCTTCTGTCAGCCCCACGTCGCGCATGCTCTTCTTGAGGGCCTCCTTGTCGAACTCCTTGGTGCCCGCAAATTCGACATCGGCAATGGTGGGACGCTCTTCGACCACGACGACCAGCACGTTACCAGTGGCCTCCAGCCGGACGTCCTTGAAAAGCCCCAGACCAAACAGGGCCCGAATGGCGGCGGCGCCCTTTTCGTCGTTGTAGTCATCGCCCACGCGCAGTGGCATGGATGCGAAGATGGTGCCGGGCTCCACACGCTGCAGCCCCTCCACCCGAATGTCCTGCACCTTGAAGGGCTCCAGGGCCCACGCCGCATTGGCGACCAAAACCATGGCGGCAACGGCCGATGCAGTGCGCACGCCCAGGCGATTGATGTGTTTTTTCATGAGTGAAGCGGGAGCCGCAAGTCGCAGGGAAATGCAGCAAAAAGTTTAGCCAAAGAGCCGGGTGATATCGTTGAACAGGGCAATGGACATCATGAGAAGAAGAACCGCCACGCCACCGCGCTGCAGGTGCTCCATCCACGCATCCGACACCTTCCGGCCCGTCACGCCCTCCCAAAGATAATACATCAGGTGCCCACCATCGAGGACAGGCAAGGGCAGCAGGTTCAGCACCCCAAGGCTGACGCTGATGAGCGCCAGGAAAACCAGATACTGTGTAAAGCCCATGCTGGCCGAGCGGCCCGCGTAGTCGGCAATGGTGAGGGGCCCGCTCAGGTTCTTCAGCGACGCCTGACCCACGACCATGCGGCCCATCATCCGCAGCGTCAGGACAGATACATCCCAGGTACGCACTATGCCGTTCCACGCTCCTTCCAGCGGGCCGTGCTGCACCGTGACAAACTCGGGCGGCGCGCCGACATAGGCGCCGATGCGGCCCACACTGCCGGTTTGTTCCTTGTGAACGTCGGGCATCACGTCCACGGTCATCTGCTGGCCGCCGCGCTCGATACGCCAGGGCTGCACTACGGCCGAGTCGGCACGCACGGACTGGCGAATCAGCTCACGCAGCTGCTGGCCATCCACCACCTCCACTGCGCCTATTTTCTGTACCACGTCGCCTTGGCGGAGTCCCGCGCGCTGCGCAGCGCTATCGGCCATGATTTCACCCAGCACGGGCCGTGTCCAGGGGCCTAGAAGCCCCACCTTGCGAAAGAGTTGCGCATCTGCTTCGCGCGCATCGATCTGCTCCATGTCGAGCAATACCTCGCGGTGCAGAGCTCCAGGCGTCGGTTCAACCTCCAGCCGGACCCGTTCGCCTTCCAGGGCGCCGCGGGTCAACAACCAGCGCAGGTCTTCAAAAGAACGCACTGGCTCCAGTTCGCCCGAACCGAGGGCCGCACCGTGCACCAACTCCCCGCCACGCAGACCTGCAGCCTGCGCTACCGAGCCCGCTACCGGGCTGGCCAGCAGCGCTTTGGGCTCCTGGACACCGCTCCAGTTCACCACCGAATACAACAGCACTGCCAAGAGCAGGTTGGCAATGGGGCCCGCCGCCACGATGGCTGCGCGCGAGCGCAAGGGCTGCGTGTTGAAGGCAAGATGCCGCTCGGCCTCGGGCACGGGCGCCTCACGCTCATCGAGCATGCGCACATAGCCGCCCAACGGAAACGCGCTCAAAACAAACTCGGTGGGCGAGCCCTTGGGTTGCCAGCGCAGCAGAGGCTTGCCAAAACCCACCGAGAACCGCAATACCTTGACACCGCACGCCACGGCCACCCGGTAATGCCCATACTCATGGGCGGCGATCAGCAAGCCCAGGGCAACAACAAAAGCGACGAGGGTCAGCAGCATGCGAAAACTCCGTGAATCAACCGCACTCAGGCCGCCAGTCGGCCGATGGCCTGCTCGGCAACACTGCGCGCCTGGGCATCCAGGGCCAACAAGGCATTGAGCGAATCGGGGTTCGAGGGAGAAACCGCCTCTAAAGTTGCAATATTGAGGTGGTGAATCTGATCAAACCGGATACGACGCTCTAGAAAGGCCGCCACCGCCACCTCGTTGGCCGCATTCAGGACCGCTGTGGTGCCCTGCGGAGCCGCCAAGGCATCCCACGCCAGCTGCAATCCAGGAAACCTGTCGCGATGCCCATGCCCATCAATGGCCTCGAAAGTCATGGCCGAGAGTGCGTGAAAATTCAGCGCTGCGGCCCCTGACTCAACCCGCTCAGGCCACGCCAGACCATAGGCGATGGGCACCCGCATGTCGGGGGTACCCAGCTGCGCCACCACCGAGGTGTCGCGGTACTGCACCATGGAGTGGATGATGCTTTGGGGGTGGATCACCACATCCAGCTGCACCGGAGCCAGACCAAAGAGATAGCGCGCCTCAATCACCTCCAGCGCCTTGTTCATCATGGTCGCCGAATCCACCGAAATCTTGCGCCCCATGTTCCAGTTGGGATGGGCACAGGCCTGCTCTGGCGTGACATCACGCAGCGAATCAGGCGTGCGGGTACGAAACGGCCCCCCCGATGCAGTCAGAATGATTTTTTCTACCCGCTGCGTCCAGGTGGCCGGATCTTCGGGCAGGGACTGAAAGATGGCCGAATGCTCGCTGTCGATCGGCAGCAACGTGGCCGCCCCTTCGCGCACCGCGTCCAGAAACACGTCGCCTCCCACCACCAGCGCTTCCTTGTTGGCCAGCAAAAGACGCTTTCCTGCCCATGCCGCAGCGAGACAAGGCGCCAGCCCTGCCGACCCGACAATGGCTGCCATGACCGTGTCCACATCGTCGTTGGATGCTATTATTTCAAGAGCATCTGACGATTGGAGGACGGTGGTTTTCAGCCCATTTGCCTTGATTTTTTCGGCCAGCAGGCGGGCATGGGGAGCGCTGGCCATCACCGCAAAGCGCGGACTGAATTGAGCGCACTGCGCCAGCATGAGATCGACCTGGGTGGCGGCACTCAGGGCAAACACCTCAAAACGGTCGGGGTGGCGCGCCACCACGTCGAGTGTGCTGGTTCCAATCGAACCGGTAGAGCCCAGAACAGTGAGTCGTTGTTTCATAGAGGTGTTGTGAGGCGGGTCAGCATCAGGGCCAATGGAAGCGTTGGCAACAAGGCATCCACCCGGTCCAGCACTCCGCCATGACCCGGCAGCAGGCCGCTGCTGTCTTTCACGCCTGCGCTGCGTTTGATGAGCGACTCCACCAGGTCACCCGCCACGCTCATGGCCACCATGAACAGAACCGAGATCACCAGCAGCCATCCACCCTGCTGTGCCAGACGGCTGTAGAAACTGGGCACAGCGGCTTGCCAGTGGGCATCTGCGGCTGTCCAGACAAATGCCAGCACAACCACGCCCGCCAGCCCGCCCCACACACCTTCCCAGCTCTTGCCGGGACTGATGGAGGGCGCCAGCTTGTTCTTGGTGAACCGCAAGCCAAAGGCACGGCCCGCGAAATAGGCAAAAATGTCGGCCACCCACACAAGCACCAGCACAGACAACAGGAAATTGACACCAAGATGGCGCGCCTGCACCACGGCAAGCCAGGCAAGCCACAGCGCGAGCACTCCCGCCACCAGGCGCAACGCGGCAGGAATACGCGCCCAGCCCGGCACACCGGCATGCAGAAGCCATGCGGCGCCCAGCACCCACAGGCCGCCGCCAACAATCCACAGGGCGGTCAGCGGCTGGTCAATCCAGCCCAGCGCCCACGACGCTCCACACAGGGCGACGCAGGCTGCACCCACGACGAGCGAACCGGCTTGGCCATATCCGCTCAGCCGCCCCCACTCCCACGCACCAGCCGCCATGAGCGCCAGCACTACCAACGTGAACGGCACCGTGGATGGGTAGAAAAGCGCTGGCAGCAAAATGGCCAGCAGGACAAGAGCGGTGATGACACGCTGTAGAAGCATGGGGCCTTTTCAGCCGTGCACCGGGGCAGGATGCGCGGACAGGATTTGTTCGGATGTTTTGCCAAAACGGCGCTCGCGACCGTTGAAGGCGGCAATCGCCTCGTCCAGCGCCGACTCGTCGAAATCCGGCCACAGCCGGTCGCTGAAAAACAACTCGGAGTATGCGGCCTGCCACAGCAGGAAGTTGCTGATCCGCATTTCGCCCCCGGTGCGGATCACCAGATCCGGATCAGGCACATGGGCGAGGGCCATCGCGCCATTCAGACTGGCCTCGGTAATGGGCTCGCCGCGCGCCGCCAGCGATGCAGCCGCCTGGGCAATGTCCCAGCGGCCGCCATAGTTGAAGCACACATTGAGAACGAGGCGCGTGTTTTCCGCCGTGGCGGCCTCTGCCTGCGCCAAGCCGTCGCGCACTTTGGGCGACAGGCCCGCGCGCTCACCTACGAAACAGACGCGGACACCGTCCTTTTTGAGCTGCGGCACTTCGCGGGCCAGCGCCATGGCCAGCAACTCCATGAGACCCGAGACCTCATCGACCGGACGATTCCAGTTTTCAGATGAAAAAGCAAAAACGGTCAACACCGCCACACCCCGCTGCACGCAGGCGCGTGCGCAGCGGCGCAGCGAATCAACCCCTTGTTTGTGGCCCGCCAGGCGCGGCAAAAACCGGCGCGTGGCCCAGCGGCCGTTGCCATCCATGACGATGGCGATGTGGTGTGGCACCACCAGTGGTACAGACATGTAAAACGATGAGCGCCGTGAATCGGGGCTCAGACCGCCATGATTTCCTGTTCTTTGCTCGCCACCAGCGAATCGATCTCGGCGATGTGCTTGTCGGTGAACTTTTGCACCTCAGTTTCAGCGCGCTTTTGGTCGTCTTCGGACGCGAGCTTGTCCTTGACCAGCTTCTTGACGGATTCGTTGGCATCGCGGCGCAGGTTGCGCACCGCAATCTT
Organism: Acidovorax sp. 35-64-16; assembly: GCF_002281195.1. Classification (NCBI taxonomy): domain Bacteria; kingdom Pseudomonadati; phylum Pseudomonadota; class Betaproteobacteria; order Burkholderiales; family Comamonadaceae; genus Acidovorax; species Acidovorax sp. 35-64-16. Next base: position 181,438 of record NZ_NCFM01000003.1, read on the forward strand.
GGCGCTTTCGCCTTCGTTGCGCGCCAGCTTGGTCATTTCCTTGCGGCGCTCTTCGCTCATGGGCGGCATGGGCACGCGGATGAGGTCACCCATCGATGCGGGGTTCAGGCCCAGGTCGCTTTCGCGGATGGCTTTTTCAATCTTGGCGCCCATACCCTTTTCCCAGGGCTGCACGCTGATGGTGCGCGAATCCAGCAGCGCCACGTTGGCGACCTGGCTCAACGGCACGAACGAGCCGTAGTATTCCACCTGCACGGTATCCAGCAGCGCCGGATTGGCACGACCCGTGCGAATTTTCTGCAGGTTGTTCTTGAACGCAGCGATAGACTGGTCCATCTTGGTTTCAGCGGTTTTCTTGATGTCGGCAATCGTCATTGTTTCTCCTCAGGGCAGGCAGGCGGCAGGTGGAACCTGGTGGTCAGGCATAAACCAGCGTGCCTTCGTCTTCACCCATAACAACCCGCTTCAGCGCTCCATGCTTGATGATGGAGAACACGCGCACGGGCAACCTTTGGTCACGGCACAACGCAAACGCCGTTGCATCCATGATGCCCAGGTTGCGCGACATCGCCTCGTCAAAACTGAGTTTTGTGTAGCGCGTTGCCGTGGGATCCTTGTGCGGGTCGGCAGTATAAACGCCGTCAACCTTGGTGGCCTTGAGAACAACCTCTGCACCAATTTCCGCGCCGCGCAGGGCCGCTGCCGTGTCGGTGGTGAAGAACGGGTTGCCCGTTCCGGCCGCAAAAACGACAACCTTGCCCTCTTCGAGGTACTGCAAGGCCTTGGGGCGGACATAGGGCTCTACGACCTGCTCGATGGCAATGGCTGACATCACGCGGGCCACGAGGCCCTGCTTGTCCATGGCATCGGCCAGGGCCAGCGCATTCATCACGGTGGCCAGCATGCCCATGTAGTCGGCGGTAGCGCGGTCCATCCCGACCGAGCCGCCCGCGACTCCACGAAAAATATTACCCCCACCAATCACCACGGCCACCTGGACGCCCAGGCGGGTCACTTCGGCAATTTCCTCCACCATGCGAACGATGGTGGCGCGGTTGATACCGAAAGCGTCATCCCCCATCAACGCCTCACCAGACAGCTTGAGCAGGATGCGCTTATGGGCTGGTGCAGCGTTGGACATGGGAAGTTTCTCCAGTGATGAATAGGGGGCTTGGGGGGTTGCGGAAAAAATCAGGCAGCGGCCTTGGCAGCGGCAACCTGTGCAGCCACTTCTGCGGCAAAGTCGTCCACCTTCTTCTCGATGCCTTCGCCAACCACATACAGGGTAAAGCCCTTGACGGTTGTGTTGGCAGCCTTGAGCATCTGTTCGACGGTCTGCTTGCCGTCCGCTGCTTTCACGAAAACCTGGTTGAACAGCGAGACTTCCTTGAGGTACTTCTGCACGCCGCCTTCGATGCGCTTGGCAACGATTTCGTCGGACTGCACGGGCTTGCCTTCGGCAGTGGCCTTGGCAGCGTCTTCTGCCGCCTTGGCAGCCGCCACCGAACGCTCTTTTTCGATCAGGTCGGCAGGCACGTCAGCGCTGGCCAGGGCCACAGGCTTCATGGCGGCAATGTGCATGGCCACGTCCTTGGCAGCCACTTCGTCGCCTTCGAACTCGACGACGACGCCGATGCGCGAGCCGTGCAGGTAAGAGGCCAGCTTGCTGCTGCCGCCAAAATACTTGAAGCGGCGGAAAGACATGTTTTCGCCGATCTTGCCGATCAGACCCTTGCGAACGTCTTCCAGCGTGGGGCCAAAGCTGTCCTGGCTGTAAGGCAGAGCGCCCAGGGCAGCCACGTCGGCAGGGTTGTGCTTGGCCACGAGTTCGGCAGCCGCCTTGGCCAGAGCCATGAAGCTGTCGTTCTTGCTAACGAAGTCGGTTTCGCTGTTGACTTCCACCAGGGCACCCTTGGCGCCGTCGATATAACTCGCCACCACGCCTTCGGCAGTGATGCGCGATGCGGCCTTGCCGGCCTTGGTGCCGAGCTTGACGCGCAGGAGTTCTTCCGCCTTGGCCATGTCGCCATCGGCTTCTGTCAGTGCCTTCTTGCATTCCATCATGGGAGCGTCGGTCTTGCCACGCAGTTCGGCAACCATGCTTGCGGTAATTGCAGCCATCTTTATTCCTTCAGTGTTCAGTTCAGTCAGTTCAGATTCGGGCTAAAAAAAAGGGGGCTCACCAGGGGCCCCGCTTTTATTCGCGATACATCGCGCAGCCGGGACTTCAGGCAGCGGACTCTTGCACTTCCACAAACTCGTCGCTACCTTCAGGAGCAACCGCCTTGACCACTTCGTTCACGGCGTTCGCACGGCCTTCGATGATCGCATCCGCGATGCCACGGGCGTACAGCGTCACGGCCTTGGCCGAGTCGTCGTTACCGGGGATCACGTAGTCGATGCCTTCGGGCGAGTGGTTGGTATCAACCACGCCAATCAGCGGGATACCCAGCTTCTTGGCTTCGGCCACGGCAATCTTGTGGAAACCCACGTCGATGACGAAGATGGCGTCGGGCAGGGCAGCCATGTCCTGGATGCCGCCGATGTCTTTTTCAAGCTTGGCGATCTCGCGGCTGAAGGTCAACTGCTCTTTCTTGCTCAGGCTATCGAGGCCGGTTTCCAGTTGAGCCTTCATTTCCTTCAGACGCTTGATCGAGGTCTTGACGGTCTTGAAGTTGGTCAGCATGCCGCCCAGCCAGCGCTGGTCAACGAAAGGCACACCAGCGCGCAGGGCTTCGGTGGACAGGATTTCACGGGCTTGGCGCTTCGTACCAACCATCAAGATGGTGCCGCGGTTGGCAGCCAACTGCTTGGCGAACTTTTGGGCTTCCTGGAACAGTGGCAGCGACTTTTCCAGGTTGATGATGTGAATCTTGTTGCGATGACCGAAGATGTAGGGGGCCATCTTGGGGTTCCAGAAGCGGGTCTGGTGACCAAAGTGGACACCGGCTTCCAGCATTTCGCGCATGGTAACGGACATAAAAATACTCCAAAGGTTGGGTCTAAAATCCAGCCCCAATACTTGCGCCGCCGTGATTTGCACGAAGACGCAACACCTTGACAGGGCTGGTTTGCGATTGGTTTTGCCGCCTTTGCCGCGCATACACCACCTAAGGCATTGCACGCGCCGCTACTCTCAGCAAAACCCAAAGATTCTAGCACAGCCATGCTTATTGACCTGATCACCACCCGCCAACGCCTGCAGGAAGGCACCAGCACCGCCCCCGCCGAACTCGCGCAGTGCCTTGAGGTGGCGCAATCGGCCGCCTGCGACCACGCCTTTGCGCGCCTTTTGCCCGAAGCGGCACGCACCACGGTGGTGCAAAGCGATTCCTCCCGACTGCCACTGGCCGGGCTGGCGGTATCGGTCAAGGACTTGTTTGACATCGCAGGTGAGCCCACAGCCGCCGGCTCCACGGCACTGTCCGACGCCGCGTCGGCGCTGCAGGACTGCCCCGCAGTCGCCCGCCTGCGGTCGGCCGGGGGCACGGTCATCGGCCGCACGAACATGGTGGAGTTTGCGTTCTCGGGGGTGGGTGTGAACCCGCACTTTGGCACGCCAGCGGCCTGGGATGGCCGCTTTGGCGCGCTACCGGGTGTGCCACGCATTCCCGGAGGTTCGTCGTCCGGGGCGGCCGTTTCGGTGGCCACCGGCGCAGCGTTTGTGGGGCTGGGCTCGGACACGGGCGGCTCCATCCGCATCCCCGCCGCGCTCAATGGCATTGTGGGGTTCAAGAACACCGCCCGCCTTGTTCCCACAACGGGCGCCATTCCGCTTTCCACCACACTGGACACGGCCTGCGCCATGACGCGCAGCGTGCGCGATGCCATCGTTGTGCACGAGGTGCTGGCCGCACGGCGCGTCACGCGCAGCCCCGCGCCTCTGCGCCTGTGGCGTCTGGCGGTGCCCTCCACCACCTTCCTCGACGAGCTGGATGCCCCCGTGGCCCGGGCGTTCCACCGCACGCTGGACACCTTGCGCCGTGCGGGCGCGCACATCGAGGAAATCGCCCTGCCCCTGACAGCAGAACTGGGGCCCATGCAGGCCAACGGTAGCGTGTCCGCAGCCGAAAGCCACGCCTGGCACCGCCCCCTGCTGGCCACGCGCGCATCGCAATACGATCCGCGCGTGCGCAGCCGCATTGAGCGCGGCGCCACCATGTCGGCCTCTGATTACATTGACCTGCTGAACGCACGCCAGCACTGGATTGTCCGCATGGAGGCCGCACTGGCCCCCTTCGACGCCCTGCTCTCGCCCACGGTGCCGCTGGTGGCGCCGCCCATCGCCGATGTGGCGCCCGGTGCCGAGCGCGACGCCGAGTTCTTTCGCGTCAACGCCCTGCTGCTGCGCAACACCAGTGTGGTGAACATGCTCGATGGCTGCGCCCTGTCGCTGCCCTGCCACATGGCCGGGGAACTCCCGGTCGGGCTGATGGTCTGGCACGGTGCCCTGCACGACGATGCAGTGCTGAACGTGGGCCTGCAGATTGAGCAGATACTACAAAAATAATAGCTGCCAGCGCTTTACCATCAAGCGCTAGAGCCCTAAAACATTCAAATTCATGAAAATTGCCATCGTGGGCGCCGGCATTGTCGGCGTGTCCACCGCATACGAGCTGGCCCGCGACGGCCACGAGGTCACCGTCTTTGAGCAACGCAACGCCGCAGCCGAGGAAGCCAGTTTTGCCAACGCCGGCCTGCTATCGCCGCACCTGCTCACCCCCTGGGCCGCACCCGGCCTTGGCAACCCCCTCAAGGTCATGGGGCGGCGCGCCACGCTTCGGCTGACCCAAGGCGTGCGGGGGGCCGACCTGGCATGGCTGTGGCGCTGGCAGCGTGCAGCGCGGCGCGGCGCGCAGGCGGCGCAACTGTCGGCGCTCGAGGGACTGGCCCGCTACAGCCAGCAACGCCTGCAGCAGATCGCCGCTGAGCACGAGCTTGACTTTGAAAACAGCCAGGGGCGACTCGTCCTGCTGCGCACTGCGCAGGAGCAGGCCCGGTGGCAACCTGCACTGCAGGTCTTGCGCGATGCCGGAATTGCGCTGCGCGAGATCGATGCCTCAGCCGCACGCCGGATCGAACCCGGGCTATCCCCCGAAGCCCCGCTCGCAGGCGCCCTGCACCTGCCCGACGCCATGGCCGGCAACTGCCGGCTGTTCGCACAACTGCTGCGCCAGGGCACGCAGGCCGCCGGCGTGCAGTTTGCGTTGGGCACCCGCGTGGCAAGGCTGACATCCCAGCCCATGGGAGTGCAGGTGCACGGTGAAAGAAGCGCACGGCCCTTTGAAGCCGTGGTGCTGTGCGCCGGCATGGCCTCGGCCGCCCTGCTGCGTCCACTGGGCTTGCGCCTGCCCATGGTGGCGGTGCATGGATATTCCGTCAGCGCACCACTGCGCGAGGCGCTGCATGCGCCCGTGGCCAGCGTGGTGGACAGCCTGCACCAGATCACCATCACCCGCCTGGGCCAGCGCGTGCGCATTACCGGCGGGGCCGAGCTGGGCGGGCAAGATGCCCCCCACCACGCACCCACGCTGCAGCAGCTCTATCTGGGCATGAACGAATGGTTCCCGGGCGGTGCCCTGCTGTCTTCGGGGCTGCAGGTGTGGCGCGGCGCACGCCCCACGCTGCCCGATGGCGCGCCCGTGGTGGGCGCCAGCGGCGTTCCAGGCCTGTGGCTCAACACCGGGCACGGTGCGGGCGGATGGGCACTGGCCAGCGGCAGCGCCCGCGCCGTGGCCGACCTGATCGCCCAGCGCAGCCCCGATGTCAGCCTGGATGGGCTGGGGATCCAGCGCTTCTGACCCGCCACAAAAAAAAGGGCTTGTGGCCCTTTTTTCGCACAGACAGAGTCGCCTTACTTCGCCGTCGGCATCACGAATTCGGCCCCCTTGGGCGTACTCTCGGGCCAGCGCTGCATGATGCTTTTTTGCTTGGTATAGAAACGCACGCCTTCTTCGCCATAGGCGTGCATGTCGCCAAACAGGCTGCGCTTCCAGCCACCAAAGCCGTGCCAGGCCATGGGCACGGGAATCGGCACGTTGATGCCGACCATGCCCGCCTGAATGCGGCGACCGAACTCCCGGGCCACATTGCCGTCGCGCGTGAAGCAGGCCACGCCGTTGCCGAATTCATGGTCGTTGACCAGCTGCACGGCCTCGCCAAAATCCTTGGCGCGCACCACCGCCAGCACGGGGCCGAAAATCTCTTCCTTGTAGATGCGCATGGCGGGCGTGACATGGTCAAACAACGTGCCCCCCAGCCAGAAACCGCCTTCGCAGCCTTCGCCCGCCTGCTTGCCGTCAAAGCCACGGCCATCCACCAGCAGCTGTGCGCCCTCTTTCACGCCCAGGTCGATGTAGCCCGAGATGCGCTCGTGGGCGGCACGGGTGACGATGGGGCCCATCTCGGCCGCCAGGTTGGTGCCATTGAGCACCTTGAGCGCCTTGGTGCGCTCGATGAGCTTGGGCACCAGCTTGTCGGCGGCATCCCCCACCAGCACGGCCACGCTGATGGCCATGCAGCGCTCACCGGCCGAGCCGTAGCCTGCGCCAATCAGCGCGTCCACGGCCTGGTCGATGTCGGCGTCGGGCATCACGACCATGTGGTTCTTGGCGCCACCCAGGGCCTGCACGCGCTTGCCGTGGCGGGCACCGGTTTCATAAATGTAGTTCGCAATAGGGGTCGAACCCACAAAGCTCACCGCCTTCACGTCGGGGTGCTCGATAAGCGCATCCACCGCCTCCTTGTCGCCCTGCACCACGTTGAACACACCGTCGGGCAGCCCTGCCTGCTTGAACAGGTCGGCCATCAGCAGCGAGGCCGTGGGATCGGTGGGGCTGGGCTTGAGCACGAAGGTGTTGCCCGCAGCGATGGCCACCGGAAACATCCACATCGGCACCATCACCGGGAAGTTGAACGGCGTGATGCCCGCCACCACGCCCAGGGGCTGGCGCAGCGTCCAGTTGTCGATGCCCGTGCTCACCTGGTCGGTGAAGTCGCCCTTGAGCAGCTGCGGAATGCCGCAGGCAAATTCGATGATGTCGATGCCGCGCGCCACCTCGCCCTGCGCATCGGTGAACACCTTGCCATGCTCTGCGGTGATGGCATGGGCCAGCGCGTCCTTGTGCTGGTTGACCAGCTCCAGAAACCTGAACAGCACGCGCGCGCGGCGGATCGGTGGCGTGTCGGCCCAGGCCGGAAAAGCAGCCTGCGCCGCAGCCACGGCCGCATCCACATCGCCGCGGTTGGCCAGCGCCACGCGGCCCGTCACCGCGCCTGTGGCGGGATTGGTCACCTCCTGGCTGCGGGTGCTGGTGCCGGCGGCGCGCTGGCCCTGGATGTAGTGGCCAATGGTCGGCTCGTTGGCTGTGGTCATGCAAACCTCTTTAAAAAATCAGTGGGAAGTGGCCTGCAGTCTAGAAGCCGCACACCGCCCCGCCAAGACCGCCACCGTGAATTGATTGTTCACCATGGTGAACAATAGCGCCATGAAATCATCCACCCGCGCCACCCCCGAAACCCTGTGGTCCCACCTGCACTGGCTGGTGGTGCTGGGCGAGCAAGGCAGCTACACCGGCGCGGCGGCGCGCCTGGGCGTGAGCAAGGCCGCCATGAGCCAGCACATTGCCGAGCTGGAGCGCGCGGCAGGCGTTCCGCTGGTGAGGCGCACCACGCGCAGCGTGGGCCTGACCGAGGCGGGCCGGCAACTGGTGGACGACACACGCGGAGCCTTCGAGCGCATCGCCGAGAGTTTTGCCGGGGTGCGCGACCGCGCCGGCGTGCCCCATGGCCGCCTGCGCGTGACCGCCCCCGTGGCACTGGCACGCCAGCAACTCGTGCCCCGGCTACCGGCCTTCTTGCGCGCCTACCCGGAGGTGCGGCTGGAGCTGGACATGTCGGACAACCTGCGCTCGCTCACCCTCGAAGGCCTGGACCTGGCCATCCGCCACACCGCCGTGGCGCCCGACACCCATGTGGCCTGGCTGCTGTGCACCACGCAATCCGTGCTGGTGGCCAACCGCGCCTACCTGCGCCGCACCGGCATACCCACGACCCCGGACGACCTGCGCCAGCACGACTGCCTGCACTACCCCCGCACCCAGGAGGCGCCGGCATGGACCTTCGAGCCCATGGTGCCGGGGGCCTCCCCGCGCCTGACCGTGCCCGTGACCGGCCCGCTGGCCGCCAACAACAGCGAGGCCCTGCGCGATGCGGCGCTGGCGGGCCTGGGCATCGCCCTGGTGCCCGACTTCAGCGCGCAGGCGGCGCTGCAGGCGGGCAAGCTCGTCGAAGTGCTGCCGGATTGGCGGCCGGTCGGCACCTTCAGCGAGACCATCCATGCGATCCGCCCCTACTCGGCCCATGTGCCACGCGCGGTGGCGGTTTTCGTGGAATGGCTGCGAGAGGCCTTTGCGCCGGGCTTCAGGGCCTGACGCAGGCGGACGCTCTTAAGGGAAGGCCGTCATGCGTTGTCCGCCGCCAGGCACGCACAGCGGGCAAGAGCTCTCAAGATAAGGAACCCGCCTCCCGCCCGCCCCGTGGGGCGCCGGCCGGCGGGCAGGCATGGTGGCCGCTCAGGCCTTGATGCCCAGCTTCTCGACCAGTTGCTTGAACGTGGCGTTGTCCCGCGCGATCAGGGCGTTGAAATCCGCCTGGTCCAGGTAGCCTTCTCCCATGTTCTGGCGGGCCATGGTGTCGCGCAGCGCAGGCTCCTGCAGAGTTTTGGCGATGGCATTGCGCAGCACGGCCACTACCTCGGGCGGCGTGCCTTTGGGGGCTGCAAGACCGCGCCAGCCACCGATCACCAAGTCGATCTTGCGCTCCTTGAGCGTGGGCACCGCCTCCCAGCCGGCGGCAATGCGCTGCTCGGACATCACAGCCAGCGGACGGATCTTGCCCGCCGCCACATAGGTGGCCACCTCCACGGGCGTGACGGCCACTGCCTCAATGTGCCCGCCCAGCAGATCGAGCACGGCGGGATTGGCCCCGCGGTACGGCGCATGGTTCAACTGCACACCCACCTTGTCCTCCAGCGCCGCCGCCGCCAGGTGGCCCAGCGAGCCGGGCCCCGCATTGCCCACACGCACGCCGCCCGGGTTCTTGCGGGCAGCGGCCAGCAAGTCTTCGAGGGTGCGCAGGGGTGAGTCGGCACGCACGGCCAGTGTGGCCGGGTCGGCGTTCAGCCGTGCGATGGGGGTCACGCTGTCGGCCGTGATCTTGGTGATGCCCATGTGCGGAATCATCGTGATCTCCACCGTGATGATGGCCAGCTTGTAGCCATCGGGCCGCGCGTTGGCCAGTTCGGTCCAGCCCACGGCGCCGCTGGCGCCCGCCTTGTTGAGGACGATCAGGTCCTGCGGCAGATGCTTGCGTGCCGCTTCGGCCAGTGCCCGGGCCAGCACATCGGTGCCCCCGCCTGCAGCAAAGGGCACGATGAGTTCGATGGGCTTGCTGGGGTAGGCGCCCGTCTGCGCGGCAGCGGGCAGCAGGGCTCCTGCGGACATGGCTGCCAGGGCGGTGCAGGCATGGCGGCGGTTCATGGAAATGGTCATGGCGTCTCTCTCCTGTGTTTTTTTCGGGGTCCAAATCGATCAGTCGAGGCGGATGTTGGCGGCCCGGATCACCCCGGCCCACAGCTTCTGCTCACTGCGTACGAAATCGGTGAACTGCTGCGGTGTCATGGACAGGGGCTGGATGCCGATCTCTTCAAGCTTGGCGCGTGTCTCGGTGTGGCGCAGGGCTGCCGCCAGATCCTTGTTCAGGCGCTCCACCACGGCCGCAGGCATCCTGGCCGGGCCCACGAACCCCTGCCACGCATAGGCCTCAAAGCCGGGCACGCCGGCCTCCGCCATGGTGGGCACATCGGGCAGGATGGACAGGCGCTGCGGCGTAGCCACGGCCAGCACCCGCACCTTGCCCGCCTTGATCATCGACAGGCTGGGGGGCAGATCGACAAACATCGACTGCACCTGGCCCGCCATGAGATCCTGCAGCGCCGGGGCCGAGCCCTTGTAGGGCACGTGCAGGATGTTCGTGCCGGTGCGCTGTTTGAACAGCTCCAGCGCCACATGCAGCGGCGAGCCCGGGCCCGACGAAGCCGACGAGACGGAGCCGGGACTCTTGCGCACCTGTACCAAAAATTCCTGCATGTTCCTGGCCGGGAAATCGGGGTGCACGGCCAACACCAGCGGCATACGGCCCAAGCCGCCAATGAAGCTGAAATCCTTCTCGGCGTTGTAGCTCAGCGCGGAATACATGGCCGGGTTGAAGGCCAGCGTGCCCGAATCGGCGGTGCCCACGGTATAGCCATCGGCCGCAGAGCGCGCAATGAAGGTGGCGCCGATGATGCTGGCCGCGCCCGGCTTGTTGTCTACCACCACGGGCTGGCCCAGGTCCTGCCCCATGCGCACGGCCAGGCTGCGGGCGATCACATCGGTGGTGCCGCCGGGCGCGTAGGGCACCACCCACTTGACGGGTTGGGTCGGGTAGGCGGTCTGCGCCTGGGCGCCGAGCGTGCAGGCGAGCAGTGCACCGGCAAGGATGCGAAGGGTGTTGCGTTTCATGGTTTGTCTCCAGGGGTTGGCGGTTCAGAGGCAAGGTTTTCTGCGAACCTTTTCGGCTATGTGCAATTTTTCCGCGCTCTTGCGATTGCTGTTGTTACGTCAGCAGCTATTAAATAAATAGCATCAGCGCGGCGCGGCCATCCAGGCATGGGCGGGATCGTTCTTGAACGCCCAGCGGCGTTCGGGCCCCGCCATGGTGTTGAGGTAGTACAGGTCATAGCCATGCGGTGCCACGCAGGGGTGGTAGCCGCGCGGCACCATCACCGTGTCGCGGTGCTCCACGGCCATGGATTCGTCCAGCGAGCGGTCGTCGGTGTACACGCGCTGAAAAGCAAAACCCTGCGCGGGATTGAGCTGGTGGTAGTAGGTTTCCTCCAGCACGGTTTCGGCCTGCGGCTGGCTGGCGTCGGCACTGTCGTGCTTGTGCGGCGGGTAGCTGGATGAGTGCCCGGCGGGAGTGATCACCTCCACCACCAGCAGTCCTTCGGCGGGCTGCGACTCGGGCAGGATGTCGCAGACATAGCGCGTGTTGCTGCCCTGCCCGCGCACGCTGCGCTGCATCTGCGCAGGCTCGATCACCCGCTCGGGATACACGCCGCGCGCCGGTGCGCTGCTCAATGCCACCTCGGCAGCGCCACGCGCCACGATGCGCACCGCCCGATCTGGCGGTACATACACGGCCGTGGGCGATGCCTCTTCGAACACCGATGCGCGGCTGCCCAGGGCACGGTAGACATGGGCCCCCACGTGCACGTCCACCTGCCCGCTGAGCACCGTGATGCACAGTTCGCGCGCGCCGGTGGCCAGCGACTCCTCATCCCCTGCGCCCAGGCGCATGGCCTTGAACCCCACGTGGGCCCATCCGGCCGTGGCCGGCGTCACATCCACCACCACGCGGCCCGAGGGGCTGGCCTTGACAAGCAGTGTCATGCGAGCGCTCCCGCTGCCTCGGGGGCGGTTGTTGCCCGCGCCGGGCGGCTGTCGCGCCAGCCCGCGATGAGGCGGCGGAAATTGGCGGCCACCTGCGCCTGCAGCCCGGCATCGTCGATCTCTCCCTTGAGCCAGGCCAGGCTGGGACCAGCCCAGACGGTGCGGCCAATCATGAAACCCTTGACGAGGGGGGCGCGCGCCTCGGCAAAGCCTGCGATGAGCTGCTCCACCGGCTGCGAAAGCCCCAGGATCACCGCGCCACGGCAGTACGGGTCGCGCTCGCGCACCAGGGCGTCCAGCGCGTCCCAGTGGCGGGCGGCCATGGTGCCAACCTTCCACCACTCGGGCTTGAGGCCGATGCCGTAGAAGTGGCGGATGGCGCGCAGCACGGCCTCGCCGGTATCGCCCGGGGCGAGCATGTCCTTCGGGGGAATCACTTCCAGCAGCAGTTCGTGCCCACTGGCGCGTGTGGCCTCCCACACCTGCTGCAGCCACTCGTCCTGCTCGGCGCGCAGCGCGGCCGCATCGTCCGGGTGATAGAACACCAGGCATTTCACGACCTGCTCGCGTGGCCAGTGCACCAGCTGCGTGGCCAGCGAATGCGTTCCGTCAAAACGCAGCGGGCGTGAGCCGGGCCGCTCGATCGGGCGCCCCAGCCACCAGCCCCGGCCCGTGGCGTCGTGCAGCGCGGCTTCGCCGATACGCCCGTCAATCAGCACGCCCATGCGCCCCTCGCATCCAGGATCACGCTCGACATCGGCCACCACGGCATTGAGCAATTGCTTGAGTCCGGGCAGGCGTGCGCCGTCTACGCCGGCCTGGCGCGCCAGGTCTTCAAACTGGGCGCGGTGGTCATAGGCCAGCACGAACAGCTCGGGCCATTGCGGCCGCGCCGCCGTCACCCGGTGCAGATGGGCCAGATGCGGGTCCTGGTCGGGCCGGGGATGGCGGTGCCCCGAGAACCAGTGGTCCAGCTCTGCCGGAGTGGGCATGGCGGGTGCGCAGCCGTGGCGCGACACCACGATGGCCCCACAGGCGTTGGCAATGGCCGCCGATTCGGCCCAGGTTTTTCCCCGCAGCAGCCCCGACAGCAGGCCCGACGCAAACGCGTCGCCCGCGCCCAGCACATTGAGCACCTCGATACGTTCACCCAGCACCGTGAGCGCATCGTCCAGGGCGGCGGGAACATCCCCTTCGATGACGCTGCAGCCCAGAGGGCCCCGCTTGACTACCAGCACGGCCTGCGTGTGCCCGCGCACGCAGCGCAGGCTGGCCATCAGGTTGTCCGACACGCCACCGGCGATCAGCCATTCCTCTTCGGTGCCGATGATGAGCTCGAACGATCCAAGCTGCGCCTGCAAGTGGCGGCTCACGGTGTCGCTGCCCACATAGCGGGTTTCGCCATCGCCTTTGGCTGCCAGCCCCCACAGCACGGGGCGATAGTCGATGTCCAGCACCCGCACCAGGCCATGGCGTTGCGCAATCTCCAGTGCACGGCGGCTCGCGGCGAGCACGGTGGGCGTGCTCAGGTGCGTGCCCGTGATCACCAGGCTGCGGCATCGCGCCAGAAAATCCTCGCTGATCGCATCGGCATCCAGGGCCATGTCGGCGCAGTTCTCGCGGGCGAAAAGCAGGGGAAAGGTGTCTTGGTCCTTGATGCCCAGCAGCACCATGCCGGTCAGGCGCTGGTCATCCACCTGCACCTGGCTCACGTCACAGCCCTCGCGCCGCAGGGTATCAAGCAGGAAGCGGCCGTTCTGCTCATTGCCCACACGCGACACCATGGCCGAGCGCAGCCCCAGCCGGGCGGTGCCAAACGCGATGTTGGCAGACGAGCCCCCCAGGTATTTGGCAAAACTGCTCGCGGCCTCCAGACTGCACCCAATCTGCTGGGCGTAGAGGTCTACGGCCAGCCGGCCCAGGCAGGCCACATCCAGGGGCCGGTTGGCGGGAAAAGACAACATGCGGGGTCTCCTCAGGGGCGCCACGGCCTGAACCGGTGCGCCGGATAATGGTTCGTTGCATCTATGATAGCCCAAAATAGAAAATATTTTCCAATTTAATGAAAAATAGAAAAACACTATCTATTGCCGCCTCCATTGGTACATCCGCCGCGCCCTACCCGAACGCCGACGCTTTTCTGGCGGTAGTGCACGCAGGCTTTGAGCCGCTGAGTCGCCAGCTCAAGACCATCGCGCGCTATGTGGAAAAGCATCGCGACCAGCTGGCGCTCGACGGCGTTCAGGCCACGGCAGCGCAGTGCGGCGTGCAGCCCTCGGCCCTGGTGCGGTTTGCCAAGCATTTCGGTTTTTCGGGCTATACGGAGATGCAGGCCCTGTTCCGCGCGGGGGCCGTACGCCAACTGGCACCCAATCGCAACTACCAGGAACGCATCCGCGAGCTGATCGTGCCTGGCGGGAGCACACGGTCGGCCGCCCAGTTGGCACACGAGGTGATCGACGGCAACATCGACAGCCTGCAGGCACTGCAACGCAATCTGCCGGACCCGCAGTTTGATGCAGCGGTCGAGCTGATGCTGCAGGCCCCTGCCTTGTGGCTGGCCGCCTCGCGGCGCGCGTTTCCGGTGGGCGCCTACCTGGCCTATGCGCTGCAGCACACGGCCAAGCCAGTGCACTGGCTGCATGGGCTGGGGTTCATGCACCAGGGCGAGCTGCGCGCGCTGGCGCCCGGCGACGTGCTCGTCGCCGTGTCGTTTGAGCCTTATGCTCAGGAAACCCTGGAACTGGCGCAGGAAGCCGTGGCACGCGGAGCGCGGCTGCTGGCCATCACCGACAGCCAGCTGAGCCCGCTCGCCACACTCGCCAGCACCACCCTGATTGCGCAGGACAGTGCTACTTTTGGTTTTCGGTCGCTTACCAGCACGCTCAGCCTCGCCCAATCGCTGTTCCTCGGCTTGGCCTACCGGATGGAGCTGGCCTACGACCACCAACCCCCAGCGAAAACCTAACACGCCCGTCCGCCCTTATGGCCGACGCCGGCCAACACACCCATGCACCCCATCACTCCCCAGCAGCCACACCCTCTGTTCAACACGGCCGCCACGCGGCGCATGGAGCAGCAGGCCGCTGCAGCCCTGCCGCCGCACACACTCATGCAGCGCGCCGGCCTGGCGGTGGCCCGGCTGGCGCAGGCGCTGGCGCCCCATGCGCGCACCGTGTGGATTGCCTGCGGCCGCGGCAACAATGGTGGCGACGGGCTGGAGGCAGCCATGCACCTGCAGCGCGATGGACGGCGGGTGGTGGTGACCTGGCTGGGCACCCCGGAGCACGCACCCCCCGATACCCGCCAGTCGTGGCAGCGCGCACTGGACGCGGGCGTGACCTGGGCCGATGAAGCCCCCCCCCGGCATGACCGCCGCAGACCTGTGCATCGATGCCCTGCTGGGAATTGGCGTCTCATCCGCCGCCCCAGCGCGCGCGCCAGACCTCCGGCTGCTGGGCGTGCTGGTGGCCTTGCAGCACAGCCCGGCCCCCGTGCTGGCCGTCGATCTGCCCTCGGGCCTGGATGCGGACACGGGCCAGTTCGCTGCAGGCTTTGCCTTGCCGACAGGGCCGATATCCAGGCAGCAACCAAAACCACGCCACACGCTCAGCCTGCTGACACTCAAACCCGGCCTGTTCACCGCCGCGGGGCGAGACGGAGCGGGCAGCGTGTGGCTGGATGATCTGGGCGTCTCCCCCGAACCAGAGCCCCCCAGCGCATGGCTGGTCGGCCCCGCCCTGCCCGCGCAGCGCAGCCACGCCAGCCACAAGGGCAGCTACGGTGATGTGGCCATCGTGGGCGGCGAAGGCTTGGCGGCGCGGGGGCTGGGCATGACGGGCGCAGCGCTGCTCGCAGCCTCTGCCGCATTGCATGCCGGCGCGGGCCGGGTGCTGGTGGCCTTGCTCGACGATGGCCAGATGGCCATCGATATGGCGCAGCCCGAGTTGATGTTTCGCCGCTTTGACGCACTGGCGCTGGAACAGCTCACGGTGGTGTGCGGCTGTGGCGGTGGCGAGGCCGTGCGCGCAGTGCTGCCCGCCGTGCTGGCACGGGCCGCCCGGCTGGTGCTGGACGCCGATGCGCTCAACGCCTTGGCAACCGATGCCGCGCTGCGCGCGGAGGTAGTGTCTCGCGCCGAGCGGGGGCTGCCTACAGTGCTGACACCCCACCCCCTCGAAGCGGCGCGGCTGCTGGGCATGTCCGCCGCCGAGGTGCAGGCCAACCGGTTGAACGCGGCACAGCAGCTGGCAGAGCAGTTCGATTGCGTGGCCGTGCTCAAGGGCTCTGGCACCGTGATCGCGGCACCGGGATACCCCCCAGCCGTCAACCCCACCGGCAACGCACGGCTCGCCACGGCTGGCACAGGCGACGTGCTGGCGGGCATGGTGGGCGCGCACCTGGCAGCGGGCGCCGAAGCGCAGCCTGCTGCATCACAAGCCGTGTACCAGCACGGTCTTGCCGCCGATCGCTGGCCTGCAGGCCGCCAGCTGACGGCCAGTGCCCTGGCGCGACACATTACCCAAACTTAAGCATGAAAATAGCCGCTAGCCCTTATTGGTAAAGCGCTAGCAGCTATTAATAATACAGCAATTCAAACACCGCCGCAGCGCGGTGGGCTACCTGGGGTTCAACTGCGGCGCGGCTTGCGGCTCTTGCTTTTGCCGGTGGTGCCGCTGGAGGCAGTCTTCTTGGCAGATGCCTTTGCCTTGCCGGGGGAGCGCGCAGCCTGTTCCCGGGTCATTGAGGCACGCTCGGTCGCCGACGGCTCAGGCGCCTGGGCACGCTTGCGGTCGCCGGAGCGCCCACCCGCCTTGCGTGCACCGGCGGACTCCGGCGCCACGCCCTTGTCCTTGAGTGCGCGGCCCACCAGCTCATCGCCCTCTCGTATCAGACGGAAGTCGATCTTGCGTCCATCCAGATCCACGCGGCTGACCTGCACGCGCACCCGGGTGCCAATCGAATACCGGATGCCCGTGCGTTCACCGCGCAGCTCCTGGCGTGCCTCGTCGAACTTGAAGTATTCGCCGCCCAGTTCGGTGATGTGCACCAGGCCTTCCACATACATCGCATCCAGCGTCACGAAGATGCCGAAACTGGTGGCCGCGCTGACCACGCCACCATATTCTTCGCCCAGGTGCTCGCGCATGTATTTGCACTTGAGCCAGGCCTCGACATCGCGGCTGGCCTCGTCGGCGCGGCGCTCGTTGGCGCTGCAGTGCAGGCCTGCGGCTTCCCAGGCCTGCGTATCGCGGCTGGGCGGCACCACATCCTTGCGCGGTTTGGTGCCCGGCGCTGCCACGCGGGCCGCCAGGCGCTTGGCCAGCTTGGCGTGCGCTTCGCCTGGCGTGGGCAGCGAGGGCAGCTTGTATTTGCTCTTGCCCAGAATGGCCTTGATGACACGGTGCACCAGCAGGTCGGGGTAGCGCCGGATGGGGCTGGTGAAGTGCGTATAGGCATCGAATGCCAGGCCGAAGTGACCACTGTTAACCGGCGTATAGATGGCCTGCTGCATGGAGCGCAGCAGCATGTTGTGGATCTGCTGCGCGTCAGGCCGGTCTTTGGTGGCCTCGGCAATCGCCTGAAATTCTGACGGATGGGGGTTATCGCCAATCGTCATGCCCACCGCCATGGCCTTGAGGTAGCCGCGCAGAATTTCCTGTTTTTCGGGCGTGGGGCCTTCGTGCACACGGAACAGGCCGGGCTGGCCGCCCTGCGCGATGAAATCGGCGCTGCACACATTGGCGGCCAGCATGGCTTCCTCGATGAGCTTGTGCGCATCGTTGCGCGTGCGGGGCACGATCTTTTCGATGCGGCCGTTTTCGTCGCAGACAATCTGCGTCTCGGTGGTTTCAAAATCTACCGCGCCGCGCGCCTGGCGTGCGATGAGCAGCGCGCGGTACACGTCGTGCAGGTTGAGCAGGTCCTTGACCCGGTCCTTGCGCTTGCTAGCCTCGGGGCCGCGCGTGTTGGCCAGGATCGCCGCCACCTCGGTGTAGGTGAAGCGTGCGTGGCTGAACATCACGGCCGGGTAGAACTGGTACGCGTGCACCTCGCCCTTGGCAGTCACCAGCATGTCGCAGACCATGCACAGGCGCTCCACCTCGGGGTTCAGAGAACAGAGCCCGTTGCTGAGCTTCTCGGGCAGCATGGGGATCACGCGGCGCGGAAAGTAAACGCTGGTGGCGCGGTCGTAAGCGTCAATGTCGATGGCGCTGCCGGTCTCCACATAGTGGCTCACATCGGCAATGGCCACCAGCAGGCGCCAGCCCTTGCTGCGCCCCACCTTGGCAGGCTCGCAATAGACCGCGTCGTCGAAATCGCGGGCGTCTTCGCCGTCGATGGTGACCAGGGGCACGTCGGTCAGGTCCACACGGTGCCTCTTGTCCTGCGCGCGCACCTTGTCGGGCAGCTCTTTCGCTTGCGCCAGGCATTCGGCAGAGAACTCGTGCGGCACACCATATTTGCGCACCGCGATTTCAATCTCCATGCCCGGGTCGTCCACCTCGCCAAGCACCTCGGTGATGCGCCCCACGGGCTGACCAAACAGCGCGGGGGGCTCGGTCAACTCGACCACCACCACCTGCCCCGGCTTGGCCGCGCCGGTGGCCCCCTTGGGAATCAGCACATCCTGCCCATAACGCTTGTCTTCAGGAGCCACCAGCCAGACGCCGCTTTCCTGGAGCAATCGGCCGATCAGCGGCTGCGGCGGGCGCTCGATGATTTCCACCACGCGCCCCTCGGGACGGCCGCGGCGGTCCTGGCGCACGATGCGCACACGCACACGGTCTTTGTGCAGCACGGCGCGCATCTCATTGGGGGGGATGAAAATGTCGCCTTGGCCATCGTCGCGAATGACAAATCCATGGCCATCACGGTGCCCCTGAACGCTGCCTTCAATCTCGTCGGACAGATGCGCAGCGGGTGCGTCGGGGGTGGTTTTTTTGATATACAATCTTAGACTTTCCTGAAATGCCCAGGTGGCGGAATTGGTAGACGCACTAGTTTCAGGTACTAGCGAGTAACATCGTGGAGGTTCGAGTCCTCTTCTGGGCACCAAA
Source organism: Acidovorax sp. 35-64-16 (assembly GCF_002281195.1). Classification (NCBI taxonomy): domain Bacteria; kingdom Pseudomonadati; phylum Pseudomonadota; class Betaproteobacteria; order Burkholderiales; family Comamonadaceae; genus Acidovorax; species Acidovorax sp. 35-64-16. Next base: position 199,991 of record NZ_NCFM01000003.1, read on the forward strand.
ACACAAAAAAACCCGTTGCAATTGCAACGGGTTTTTTCGTTTTGGCCGCCACCATTGGCGGTCAGCCCATTGCCATCCAGAGCACAAGAACTCAAAGGTCGGGAATTAGGCGCTTGCCCAGACTGAAGGCATCGTCCCTGGCGTAGCCCAGCTTTTCATAGAACGCTATCACCTGCACATTGGTGGTGCGCACCAGCACATTGATCTTTGGGCAGCCCATCGCCAGCAATCGCTGCTCGACCCGCTCCATGAGGCTGCGGCCAATGGCAAGCCGCTGCCTGCCTGGCGCCACTGCCAGGTAATAGACCGAGCCGCGATGGCCGTCATAGCCGCCCATGGCGGTCCCGACGAGCACGTTCTCCCGAACCCGCCCCTGGAGCAGAGCCACCAGAAAAAGCCCGGGCTGCACGGCCTGCTTGCGCGCAATATCTTTGTGGGGGTCATTCCACGGGCGCAGCAAGCCGCAGTCGCGTCAGAGTGCCACCGTAGCAGACTCGTCCCCCGCTTCAAAGGGACGTATCTGCAATGCGGTGGTCATGCGCTCACTTGCGCAGCAGTGTTTTCAGTACGTTCTGCAGACGTCGCGCACTGGCGGGGTGATTGGCACTGGCAAGCACACGCGCAGCATCTTGACCCCAGGTCTGGGCGGGCGCAGGATCGTTGCGCCGGGTGAGCAATTGCAATTGCAAGAAACGGCGGGCGTCGATGTGTTCTGCCGGGGTTGGCGCTTCGGCTGCCATCTCCAGCCGGAGCAAGGCTTCGGCTGCGTCGCCGGCTGCGGGGGCAGACAACGCCTGCGCCCATGCGCCACGCACGGCCCCTGTCACCCGGCCACCCAGCTCCTGTGTGCTTGGCAACAGCGCCGCGTCGCGCTTTTCCCACGCTGTCAGCAGTTGCGTCAGCGCTTCACCGTGGGCCTGCGCCGCCAGCTTCTTGAGCGCGAGCTGTGCGTGTTCCATGGCGTCGCGCTGGGCACGGAAAGCCGTGTCACCCAGGCGCGGTCCGCGGTCTTCGTAAGCGGGACGATCACCGAAGCGGCCGCCACGGTCATTGCGATCACCAAAATGGCCGTCCGCACGCGGGCCACGGCCTGCATCGCGATCACCACGGCCATCGCGGCGATCGCCGGGGCGCCCGCCGCGACCTGGCGCTGCGGGTGCATCTTTCTTCATGCCTGGGCGGTCATCGCCACGCACCGCTACCACCGGACGCGCAGCCGGCTTGGGCGCAACAGGGACGGGAGCAGGAGCTTCTTCGGAACCTTCCGAGGAAGCATCAGGCGCTACATTTTCAGGAGCATCAATCGCTGCTGGATTGTTCGCTTGAAGCTGATTTGGCTCGTTGCTCTGTGCCGACGCCACAGCCTGTGCCGCCTGCGCCTGCCCGTGCAGTGCGGCCTCCAGTGCCTGCATGGCCGAGCGAATTTGCTGCACATCGCCGCTGGCATTGGCCGCTTCCAGCGCCTTGGAGGCCTCCAGCACCACCCGATCACGCGCACTCAGTTCAGTCACAGCCTTTTCGCGGTCTGCCGATTTGCGGTTGAAGGCTTCGTCAATCGGCTTGCGGAAGGCATCCCACAGCTTTTGCTCATGCTTGCGGTCCAATGGCACGGTCTGGGCTTCGGCCTGCCAGCGCTGCTGCAAGGCTTTGACCGCATCAATGCGCAGCGTGGGAGCAGCGCCCAGTGCCACCGCTTCATCAATCATGGCGTGGCGACGGGCAAGGCTCTCTTTTTGTGCGTTCTCCAGCGGTGCGGCGGCAGCGGAAATGGTCTGCTTCCAAAGCGGCTGCAGTTCGGCAAAGATCTTTTCGCCGACATGACCGCCTTCACGCCAACGGTCGCCAAACTGGTGCAGTGCGCGGTTGATGGCCTTCCAGTCACCAGAGGCGGCATGCTCTTGCGCCCAGGCCTTGACCTCTTCGATCAGGGCCATGCGCTGGGCCTTGTGCTCGGCAGCTTCGGTGCGGATCTTTTCGAGCCAGGCTTCCACCACCTTGTGCGCGGCATTGCACGCCTCATCAAACTTTTTCCACAAGCCGTGGTTGGCTGCACCGCCCTGATCCGACTGCTTCCACTGTTCGCGCAACTGGCGCAGTGACTCCTGCATCTTGCGGCCACCCAACGCCTGACCGTCAGGACGATGCAGCAGGGCTTCTGCCTTGGCCACCAAGTCTTCACGGACCTGGTCTGCACTCCAGCGCTGCCAGCCTTCCAGCTCACCCGCAGCCACCAGGGCAGCGTGCACCTGGTGCTCCAGCGCGGAGTCAATGTGCTTGCCATGGACCTTCAGCACGGCGCGCAGTGCCGCAGCAGCGCCCGCACTGGCCTTGCCATGCCCTTCGGCGGTTTCCTTTTCCAGCGTTGCCAGGGCTTCGCGCACGACTTGCACGGCCTTTTCAACCACCTCAGGTGCGACCTTGGGCTTGACCACTCGGGCGGGCTTGGCAGCGACTGCGGCAGCCGCCTCAGTTGGCAGCCCGCGCACAACACGCAATTCATCGGCCCACACGGGTACGGGCGGCAATGGGGCAGCCGCGTCCTCGGCAGCCGCAGCGGCTTGCGCCACGGCGGGCTGGAAGGCGTCCCACACCACCAGCAACTGTGTGCGCGAGGCCTCCAGCAGTGGCGGAAAGCGCGCCTCCACGCTGACCCAGCTGGCGTCTCCGGTCAACTCCTGGGCTTGCTCCTGCCAGCGCGCAACGTCGGCACGCAGCAATTCCAACGCAGCATGCGCATCTTTCCAGGACTTGGTGGAAAGCACCTCGATGCGTTGGGCCAACAGCACGGCGGCTTCTCGCTGCACCTGCACACGGTGCTGCAGGTCTTCGATCACCTTCACGCGATCGGCGACCTGCACCTTGAGCAGCGAAAGAGGTTCGCGCGAAAGGGGCGCGCCCGCCTTGGCCGCATCGCGCTGCCACGCCAAGGCGTCGGCAATGTTGAGCTTGGGAGCCGCCAGCAATGCCTGGGCTTTCTCGGCCCACTCGGCCGCAATGGCCTCCTGTCCTTTGGCGCGGCGGATTTCATCCAGCCGTTCGCGTACCGCGCGTGCAGCCCCCTTGTCGCGCCCGCTCAGTTCCTTGAAAACCTCTTGCAGTTGCTCGGGCGCCGGCTGGGTGGCGAGCCAGTCACGGATGCGGGAAGCCCGCTCACTTGACGTGGCGGCCGAGAAAGCGCCACCAGTCAGCGCATCCAGGGGATGCGACTCTTGGGTTTTGGCCGGGGCCGGATTCACTTCAGGTGCGTCGGACATTTTGCTGCGAGAAAAAAAAGGAAACATGGATCCAATGAATGAGAGGACCGGACAAGCCACTTGTGGGAAAGCTGGACGCTGCGGCCACATGCGTGAGCGCTTGCGAGCGGGAGTGCCATTTTCACCGGGTTCCAGCAAAAGACCACGCCATGGCGTCGGGCCAAGCATCAAGAAATGATCTGGCGCAAGCTGGTCAGATCGACTGACACGGGCAGGTCGGTTGATGAAATCCACTCTCCCGGCGCAACGAGGCCAGCCATGGAGAACATCGCCCATTATCCCTATATATATGCAACCGGCGAACTGGCCCCTGCAACCGGCCAAAACACAGACACAACACCCGGCACGGATGCACCAACAAGAAAGCCCGGTTGACAGACCTCATGGCCTGCCCACCGGGCTTGACGGCTGACGCAACGGTCTTTGCCATCGGTTCGCAATCTGGAGTTGAAAGTCCACATTGCGAGGAGACAAGGTATTGCCTCCAAGGTTTGCCATAAAAGCTGCATCTGCTGCACCTGGGCACTGCATGCCTTCAGCGGGAGACTTTGCTTTGTCTGGCGATGCCTGAAATCGACAGGCAACGCAACCTTACCAAACTCACTGGCCCAACTCAAATTGCATTCTCAATGGCTCACAAGACCGCGATTGAAATTGACACACAGGGGTCACAGAACAAGCGCTTCCAAGCCAGCCGAAATTGCAAAAATAGGCGCTTTACTGAGGTTTTTTACAGCTTTATCATAACAATTATGTATTTTGAATAACTTTGTTAGTATTGACTTGGCATTAAGTGACCTCCTAGAATCCGCCAGCCCCCAACAGGGCTAGTAAAAACCCCAACCCGCTGCCGAACCCGGCTAAGTCAATTCATCGCTCGAGTCATGAACGAAGCACGGAATTGATGGCGTACCAATCCAGGTGACTCCCTGAGCCGATGCTGTCGTTGACGACGGTATCGCAAGCAGGCGTCGCTTCAGAAAGGAAGAGCTATGACAGCGTCAGGAAAAATAGTCTCCGGCGTACGGACCTTCGTGGCCGACGTGACCGAAGGTTTCCTTGAAATCACCCACAACAGTTTTGCCCTCATCGGGCTGGCCGTTGCCTTTGTTGTTTTGACCCTTACGGCCCGCCCCGACCTGCGCCAGGCGGGCGAGGCGCATCTGATGGACTGGCTGCAGTCCCGTCAGGTGGCCCTGCTGGAAATGCCAGTAGAGCTGGGTGCCATCGAACGCGCCACTGCCAGCAACCCCAAGGACCTGCCAAAAGAGCAGGCTGCGGTGGCTTACTGGCTGAGCAAGAAATACCGCGTTGCGCCAGAACCCCTGAGCGCACTGGTGGCTGAAGCTTATGAAACCGGCGCACGCACCAAGATCGATCCGACCCTGATCCTGGCCATCATGGCCATCGAATCCAGCTTCAACCCCTTTGCCCAGAGTTCCGTGGGCGCCCAGGGCCTGATGCAGGTGATGACGCGGGTTCACACCGACAAGTACGAAAACTTTGGCGGTCACTTTGCAGCGTTCGATCCGGTCACCAACCTGCGCGTCGGTGTGAAGGTGCTTCAGGAATGCATAGCCCGGGCTGGTTCGGTGGAAGGCGGGCTGCGCTATTACGTGGGCGCAGCCAATCTGCCCGATGACGGCGGATACACCGCCAAGGTGCTGGCCGAGCATTTCCGGCTGCGCCAAGTCGCTGGCGGACGATCCACTCCCATGAACCCGCCCGCGACCCTGTCGACCCAGGCCCCGGCCCGCACCGTACCGGTTGTCGCGCCCGCCGATGCCCCCGAAGCCGCAGGCGACAAGCTCGCGCTGCTTTAAGGTCTTTGAAAACGGGCATCCCATCGAGTGATGAGGCGCCGGTCAGCTACACTAGAGGCGTACGCGACTGGCGATAGGCGCGGCTCCCCACAAGGTGCCGCCGCTGACGTGGAAACCGGCAAGGGCATGCCTCTTGTGAACCACTAGGGAGCGTGCCGCAAAGGCTCAGGGCCTTCTGCGTTCCGCCGTTCGCCTGGGCAGCCCTTGTTTCAAGGGACACAAGTTCATAGGACTGCCAATCATGTACGACCGCAATATTCTTGTCGAACAAACCGATCCCGAGCTGTTTGCTGCCATCCAGGCTGAAAACGCCCGGCAAGAGCATCACATTGAGCTCATCGCCAGCGAGAACTACGCCTCCCCCGCAGTGATGTGGGCTCAGGGCACGCAACTCACCAACAAATACGCCGAAGGCTACCCCGGCAAGCGCTACTACGGTGGCTGCGAGCATGTGGACGTGGCCGAGCAACTGGCCATCGACCGCGTCAAGAAAATCTTCGGCGCCGAAGCCGCCAACGTGCAGCCCCACTGCGGCGCATCCGCCAACGAGGCGGTATTCCTGGCATTCCTCAAGCCCGGCGACACTATCATGGGCATGAGCCTGGCCGAAGGCGGCCACCTGACACACGGCATGCCACTGAACATGTCCGGCAAGTGGTTCAACGTCATCTCCTATGGACTCAACGCCCAGGAAGCCATTGACTACGACGCGATGGAAGCCAAGGCACGGGAACACAAGCCCAAGCTCATCATTGCCGGTGCCTCGGCCTACAGCCTGCACATCGATTTCGAGCGCTTTGCAAGAATAGCCAAGGAAATCGGCGCCATCTTCATGGTGGACATGGCCCACTACGCCGGGCTGATTGCCGCCGGCGTCTACCCCAACCCCGTGCCGCACGCTGACGTGGTCACTTCCACCACCCACAAGAGCCTGCGCGGCCCCCGTGGCGGCATCATCCTGATGAAGGCCCAGCACGAAAAGGCCATCAACAGCGCCATCTTCCCCGGCCTGCAGGGCGGCCCGCTGATGCACGTCATCGCGGCCAAGGCCGTGGCTTTCAAGGAAGCGCTGCAGCCCGAGTTCAAGGCCTACCAGGAACAAGTGGCCAAGAACGCCAAGGTGGTGGCCGAGACGCTGACCGCACGCGGCCTGCGCATCGTGAGCGGCGGCACGCAAAGCCACGTGATGCTGGTGGACCTGCGCGCCAAGGGCATCACCGGCAAGGAAGCCGAGGCCGTGCTGGGCGCCGCCCACATGACCATCAACAAGAACGCCATCCCCAACGACCCTGAAAAGCCGATGGTGACCAGCGGCGTGCGCATTGGCACCCCCGCCATGACCACGCGCGGTTTCAAGGAAGAAGAAGCGCGCATGACGGCCCACCTGATCGCCGACGTGCTGGACAACCCGCGCGACGAGGCCAACATCGCCGCCGTGCGTGCCAAGGTCAACGCGTTGACGGCCCGTTTCCCTGTTTACGGTTAAGCCCAGCGCACTGCCCCATGAAGTGCCCCTTCTGCAGCCACCAAGAGACGCAAGTCGTTGAAACCCGGGTGTCTGAGGAGGGGGATTTTGTTCGCCGTCGGCGCCGGTGCAGCGCCTGCGAAAAACGATTTACCACCTACGAGCGCCCCGAGGTGAACTTCCCGGTGGTGGTCAAAAAAGACGGCCGCCGCATTGAATACGAGCGCAGCAAGTTGCTGGCCTCGTTCAATCTGGCTCTGCGCAAGCGGCCCGTCAGCACCACCCAGATCGACAGCTCCATTGAGCGCATCGAGGAAAAGCTGCTCAACATGGGGCAACGTGAAGTGCTTTCCAGCCACATAGGCGAACTGGTCATGCGCGAGCTCAAGAAGCTCGACAAGGTGGCTTACATCCGCTTTGCCAGCGTGTACCGCAGCTTCGAAGACATCGACGATTTCCGCGCAATGGTCGATGAGGTTGGCAAGTAATCCGCGTCTGATTTAAAGCTTTTTTAGCCTCAAGCGCTTATCGATCAAGCGCATACAGCTATTAATTAAATAGCAGATCATGACCCGATGGTGGCGCCAGCAGGCCGCACGGCGGCCATGCGGCTCACCTGCCTCCCGCCACCAATCACTATCAAAAATAGAGCTACTGGCTCTTGATGCATAAGCGCCAGGGGCATTTTTTGTCCTTATTGATTGGATCCCGTGGCCGGTGCGCTGCGTGTGATGCGGGTAATGCGGTTCGTCGCCGGAGGTGCCACGGGGCTGCTGGCGCGGAAATAGGCCTCCAGTGCGTCCAGGTCCTGGCCACCGCCCAGCATGTCCGGCACTTGGGCAAACACCGTGAAATTGTCGCCACCGCCCGCCAGGTAGTTGCTCATAGCGACACGCACACGGGCCTCATCGGTCAGTGGCTGGCCGTGCAGCGCCATGTGGCTGATGCGCGCACCTGCGGGCCGCGAGAGGTCGTAGGAATAGCCAAACCCCGCCGACACCGACAGCACGCGCGGCCGCTCGGGCGTGTTGGTGCCACTGTCAAACTGCTGCTCCAGCGCCGCACGCAGCTGCGCCCCGGTGAAGGTCTTGACGACCAGGTGGTTGCCAAAGGGTTGCACGGCAAACAACTGCCCGTAGCGCACCAGCCCCTGCTCGTCGGGCACCAGGTCGGCGCGCACACCGCCGGGGTTCATGAAGGATATCTGCGCCCCGCCCTGCCCGGGTAGGCGCGTCGCATGCAGCTGGGCATCGGCAATCAGGTTGCCCAGCGGCGATTCGAGCGACGGGCCGGGTTGCCGCAGGATGGCAGCGGTGACCTGCCCCACGGGCCGCTGGGCCAGCGGCACGGCCGCCGCATGGTAAGTGGCCACCAACTGCTGCACACCGGTGTCGACGGGAAACACGGGCACAACGGCGCTCGTGTCCACACGGCCCTGCGGGCCCGTGAACCCTTCGCCCTGCACGATGACCTGGCGCTCCGCCTTGCGCACCACGCGGCGTGTGCGGGTGTCCACGCGCAGGGCAATGTCGGTCACCAGCGTGCCATACAGGCCCGCGCTGGTCAGCAGAAATGGGCGCTGCGGGTTCACGCTGGCGTAGTCGCACACATAGGCCCGATGGGTGTGGCCCGACACCACTACGTCGATCGCCGGGTCCAGCCGCTCAAGGATGGGCACGATGTCGCCGCTGAGCCCCGCGCAACTGGTCTCGGTGATGCCGGCCGCGGTGCCTCCGCCCTCGTGGATCACCACCACGATGACATCGGCGCCCTGGGCGCGCAACTGCGGCACCAGCGCGTTGGCAGTGGCGGCCTCGTCCTCGAACCGCAGCCCGACTACGCCGACGGGCGACACCATGGTGGGGGTGGCCTTAAGCGTGAGACCGATGAACCCCAAGGTAATCGTGGCGCCCCCATCGTGAAACCGCTTGAGCCCCGTGGGTGGCAACAGCGTCTGACCATCCTCGCGCACGGTGTTGGCGGCCAGAAAACCGAAGCGGGCGCCCTCAAACGGACGGGATATCTGGCAGGGCGTGCGCACAGTGAACTGCTCGCAACCGCCATGCTGCAGCCGTAGCAGCTCGCGCCAGCCACGGTCAAACTCGTGGTTGCCCACGGCGTTGAAGTCGATCTGCATGCGGTTGACGGCCTCGATGGTGGGCTCGTCCAGAAACAGGGCCGACACCAGCGGCGAAGCCCCCACCATGTCACCGGCAGACACCACCGCGTGGTGCGGATTGCTGGCCTTGAGCGCCGCAATGGCGCTGGCCAGATAGGCCGCGCCACCGGCCGGCACGGCAACAGCACCGTCAGGCCCCGGCACGCGCACCACCAGGCGGGGCGGCTCCAGATGGCCGTGCAGGTCGTTGAAACCGATCAGCGTGATGTCGATGTGCTGCGCCGCCGGTGCCACGGCGGCACAACCCGCCAGGGCCGCCAGCATGCCCAGGGCAAAGGCGGTGCCCAGGCCCCGGCGCGATAATCCCCGTGCCATCGCAGGCAAACGGGCCACCGGAGCCCTTAAAGGAAAGAGGCCCGGATGGGCGCCACGTTGGCCACCACATCGGCGCACTGGGCGCGGTGGCGCAACGCGTGGTCCATCACCACCAGCGCCAGCAAGGCCTCGGCAATGGGCGCGGCGCGAATGCCCACGCAGGGGTCGTGGCGCCCCTTGGTGATGACCTCGGCGCTGTGGCCGTGGATGTCAATCGACTCGCGCGGGCTGATGATGGAGCTGGTGGGCTTGATGGCAATGCTCACTTCCAGGTCTTGTCCGGTGCTGATGCCGCCGAGCACGCCACCCGCGTTGTTGCTGCGAAAGCCTTCCGGGCTCATGGAATCGCCGTGCACGGTGCCGCGCTGGGCCACGCTGGCAAAGCCGGCGCCAATCTCCACGCCCTTCACGGCGTTCAGGCCCATCATGGCGTAGGCGATGTCGGCGTCGAGCTTGTCGAACAAGGGCTCGCCCAGCCCCACCGGCACGCCCGTGGCCTGCACGCGGATGCGTGCGCCGCACGAGTCGCCGGCCTTGCGCAGCGCATCCATGTAGTCCTCGTACTGCGCGACATCGGCCACTGGTGCAAAAAACGGATTGTTGCGCACATGCTCCCAGCCCTCGAACGGGATGGCCAGCTCGCCGAGCTGCGTCATGCAGGCACGAAACTGGGCGCCGTATTGCTGTGCCAGCCACTTCTTGGCCACGGCACCCGCGGCCACCGTGGGCGCTGTCAGGCGCGCTGAAGAGCGGCCGCCACCGCGCGGGTCGCGAATGCCGTATTTGTGCCAGTAGGTGTAATCGGCATGGCCGGGCCGAAAGCTCTCGGCGATGTTGCTGTAGTCCTTGCTGCGCTGGTCGGTGTTGCGGATCAGCAGGGCAATCGGCGTGCCGGTGGTCTTGCCCTCGTAGACGCCGGAAAGAATTTCGACCGCATCGGGCTCGCTCCTCTGCGTGACGTGCCGACTGGTGCCGGGGCGGCGACGGTCGAGGTCGGCCTGGATATCGGCCTCGGCAAGCGGCATGCCGGGCGGGCAGCCGTCGATCACGCAGCCAATGGCCGGGCCGTGGGATTCACCAAAATTGGTGACTGCGAATAAGGTACCGAAGGTGTTGCCGCTCATGGCGCCGGATTATCCCAGACGACCACCCACGCAAAGACACAGCGCACGAGAAAAGCCCCCACCGCCTGCGCCCGCGCGGCCCAGGCCAGAGCCACCGCGCAAGGGCCGCCCCGCCGCGCAGGTGGCGTCCCCCTTTCCGCGTTGCGCAGCAATGCGAGAGAAGGGGGAAGGCGCCGAAGGCGACTGAGGGGTTGTCGCCTCAGGGGGTTGTCTTTTCCTCCGGCCAGTCGCGGATGTAGGCCTTGAGCATCTTGTTCTCGAAATTCTGGCTGTCCACCACGGCCTTGGCCACGTCGTAGAAGCTGACCACGCCCATGAGCATTTTCTTGTCCATCACCGGCATGTAGCGCGCGTGGCGATCGAGCATCATGCGGCGCACCTCGTCCATGTCGGTTTCGAGCGTGCAGGTCAGGGGATGGTCGTCCATGGCCGAGCGTACGCGCAGGGCACCCACGCTGCCGCCGTTGCGCACGGTGGCCTGGATCACTTCGCGGAAGGTGAGCATGCCCACCAGGTCGCCCAGCTCCATCACCACCAGCGAGCCGATGTCTTTTTCAGCCATCACGCTCAAGGCAACGGCAAGGGGTTCGTCCGGTGTCACGGTGTAGAGGGTGTTCCCCTTGACGCGAAGGATGTCGCTGACTTTCATGGTGTTGTCTCCGAGGGCGCGCTGGGCGCAACAGGCTGATTCACGGCAAATATAGCCCACAATGCCCGGCTGCACAGACAACCTTGGAGACACAAGATGCCCGGTTACTCCGACCCCGGCTTTGACACGCTGGCGCTGCACGCAGGCGCCTCGCCCGACCCCGCCACCGGCGCGCGTGCCGTGCCCATCCACCTGACCACCTCGTTCGTTTTTGAATCGAGCGACCACGCCGCCTCGCTGTTCAACCTCGAACGTCCGGGCCATGTCTACAGCCGCATCAGCAACCCCACCAATGCCGTGTTGGAGCAACGTGTGGCGGCACTCGAAGGCGGCGTTGGCTCGGTGGCCACGGCCAGTGGCCAGGCTGCCCTGCACCTGGCCGTTGCCACGCTGATGGGCGCTGGCAGCCACATCGTGGCCAGCACGGCGCTGTATGGTGGCTCGCAGAACCTGCTGCACTACACCCTCAGCCGCTTCGGCATTGAAACCACCTTTGTGAAGCCCGGCGACATTGATGCCTGGCGCGCGGCCGTGCGCCCCAACACCAAGCTGTTCTTTGGCGAAACCGTGGGCAACCCGGGCCTGGAGGTGCTGGACATCCCCACCGTTTCTTCAATAGCCCACGAGGCCGGCGTACCGCTGCTGGTGGACTCCACCCTCACCTCGCCCTGGCTCATCAAGCCGTTCGAGCATGGCGCAGACCTGGTCTACCACTCGGCCACCAAGTTCCTGTCGGGCCACGGCACCGTGGTGGGCGGCATCGTGGTCGACGGCGGCAGCTTTGACTGGGATGGCCCGAAATCCGCCGGCAAGTTTGCCGAGCTGACCCAACCCTACGACGGTTTTCACAACATGGTGTTCACCGAAGAAAGCAGCGTGGGCGCCTTTCTGCTGCGCGCCCGCCGCGAGGGCCTGCGCGACTTTGGCGCCTGCATGAGCCCGCACACCGCCTGGCTCATCCTGCAGGGCATCGAAACCCTGCCCCTGCGTATGCAGCAGCACATGCGAAACACCGAAAAAGTGGTGGAGTTTCTGGCAGCACAACCCTTTGTATCGCGCGTGGGCCACCCCATGCTGGCATCGCACGGGAGCCACGCGCTGGCGCAAAAGCTGCTGCCACGCGGCGCTGGCTCGGTGTTCAGCTTTGACCTCAAGGGCAACCGCGAGCAAGGCAAGAAGTTCATCGAAACCCTCAAGGTTTTCAGCCACCTGGCCAACGTGGGCGACTGCCGCAGCCTGGTGATCCACCCGGCCAGCACCACGCACTTCCGCATGAGCGACGAGGCCCTGGCCGATGCGGGCATCACGCAGGGCACGATCCGCCTGTCCATTGGCCTGGAAGATGCCGATGACCTGATCGACGATCTCAAGCGCGCGCTGAAAGCCGCCGAGAAAGCGGGGGCCTGACCATGCACATTCAAGTCAACGGCGCTGCCATTTATTGCTACACCGGCGGCAAGGCGTTTGATGCCGCCAAGCCGACGGTGGTGTTCATCCACGGCGTGCTCAACGACCACAGCGTGTGGGCCTTCCAAAGCCGCTACATGGCCAACCACGGCTGGAACGTGCTGGCCGTCGATCTGCCCGGCCATTGCCGCAGCGGCGGCGATGCGCCGGCCAGCGTCGAGCAAGGCGCTGCGTTTGTGGCGGCGCTGCTCGATGCCCTGGGCATTGACCGCGCCGCGCTGATCGGCCACAGCTGGGGCTCGCTGATTGCGCTGGAAGCGGCAGCCCAGCTGGGCCCACGCGTGAGCCATCTGGTGCTGGTGGGCACGGCCTACCCCATGAAAGTGTCGCCCGCACTCATTGAATCGGCATTGAACGAGCCCGAGAAGGCGCTGCGCATGGTCAACGTGTTCTCGCGCAACACGCTGGCACCGCCCTCGGGTGCGGGCTTTTGGGTGTATGGCGCGGGCATGGCGTTGGGCCGCAAGGTGCTGCGCAGCAACCCGCAGGTCAACCTGTTCCACCGGGGCTTTGTGGCCTGCGACAGTTATGCCAACGGCGAGCAGGCTATGGCCCAGGTGCAGTGCCCGGTGCTGTTTGCGCTGGGGGCGCAAGACCAGATGACTGCGCCCAAGGCAGCGCAGGGCCTGATCGCCATTGCCCGCAACGCGGGCCGGGCCGTGCAGGTGGTCAACCTGCCCGTTGGGCACCACCAGATGACCGAGGCCCCCGACGGCACGCTGATGGCCATCCGGGATTTTCTCGCCCGCTGAACACCGGCCATCCCCCTGCCGGCGGACAATCCGCTGGCAGAGCATGGTGGCGCGGTGCTCACCGTTTTTCCGAATAATACAAGTCAAAAATGCCGCTAGCGCTTATCCAGAAAGCGCTATCAGCTATTCTTTTTGAAGCAAATCCGACAGATGCAGTTGCGCCAACCCGGCGTTGCTCCACAGCGGCTCCAGGCTGCCGGAGCGGTCCAGCAGCAGGCGCTGCAGCAAAGGCGCCAGCAGGGTTCGTTCGGGATCGGCCAGCAGCACATAGCGCGGCTCGGGGTCGTCGGCCGCGCTTTGCGCCGGGTCGCTGGTGCGCCCCGCCCAGTCCAGCGCGGTCAGGGCATCGAGCACCGGCGCCAGTTGCAGCACATCCACGCGCAGCAGCTGCGCGAGCTGGCTGGCACGCAGGCCTTTGCCGATGTGGCGGCGCGCGCGCTGCAGCTCCTGCAGCACCTCCACCGCCAGCTGAAAAGTCCAGCCCGGCACCGTGCCGCGCCGCGCGACGCCGGCAAGCAGGCTGGGCAGGTAGGCCGCCACCACCGCCCCCAGCAGCACGATGACCCACGCCACATAGATCCACACCAGCAAAATGGGCAGCGTGGCAAAGGTGCCATACACCACCGAATAGGTGGGCACCTTGCCCAGGTAAATGGCCAGCACCTTCTTGGCCAGCTCGATACACACTGCCACAAACAGGCCGCCCGCCCAGGCGTGGCGCCATTTCACGGGCGTGTTGGGCACATAGTGGTAGAGCGCCGCCATGCCCAATGCCAGCACCAGGAACTCGATGGAGTCGAACAGCAGGCGCAGGCCATCGGGCACGGCCCGCACCAGCCCGCCCGAGGCCGACATCACATACGACGTGAGCGCCAGGCTGGCACCCAGCACCACGGGCCCCAGCGTGATCGCGGCCCAATAAATCAGCACCCGCTGGCCCAGCGGCCGCAGACGCCGCACGCGCCAGATGTTGTTGAGGGTGCGGTCAATGGTCAAAATCAGCGCCAGCGCCGTCACCAGCAAAATGCTGAACCCCGCCACCCCCAGCCGGCTGGCCTGGGCAGCAAACTGCGTGAGGTAGCCCAGCACCTGGCGCGAGATGCTGTCGGGCACCAGGCTGTCCACCAGCCAGCGCTGCAGCACCACCTGCAGCTCGCCGAAAATGGGAAAGGCCGTGAACAAGGCCAGCGCCACGGTCACAAAAGGAACCAGGGCCAGGATGGTGGTGAAGGTGAGGCTGCTGGCTGTCAGGCCCAGGCGGTCTTCACGAAACCGCTCGCGCAGCGTCTGGGCGGTGGTTGCCCAGGGAAAGCGCGACAACTCGGCCACCAAAGCCTGCAGGCGCTGGACCACGGTCTGTGGGGTCAAGGACATGGCCGATATGATCCTAGGCCCGGCCACGGGCCGTTTGGTTACTGTAAAAACGCTGCATGGACACGGATTATTGATGGATCCGGCCCGTTGAAATCTCCAATACCGCTCAGGCGGTTCAGGCGGTGCTTGTCGAAGCCCTTCGACAAGTTCCGGGTGAGGGGTTCAACGGGCATCGGACCGAATTGCATTGATCGAGCGCGCATTGTGGGCCCAACCACCTGGCTTGTGCGCCACCGGCACCGCCCATTTTTCTGACAACACACGCCATGAACCTTTCCTTGTCCCCCCCTGGCAACGCCGTTGCCGCCACCCGCTGGCTGGCCGCAGGCAGCCTGCTGGCGCTGATTGTGCTGTGCCTGGCCTGGGAGCTGGTGCTGGCCCCGCTGCGTCCCGGTGGCTCGTGGCTGGCGCTCAAGGCGCTGCCACTGTGCATTCCGCTGGCCGGCATCCTGAAGAACCGCATGTACACCTACCGCTGGGTCAGCCTGGTGATCTGGCTGTATTTCATTGAAGGCGTGGTGCGCGCCTGGGGCGACGCCCGGCCGGGCTCGTGGCTGGCAGGGGGCGAGATTGTGCTGTGCCTGGTGCTGTTCACGGCCTGCACCCTGCATGTGCGGCTGCGCCAGCGCAACGCCCGGGCGCAGGCCCAGGCACAGACCACGGCAGACACCGCCACCGCCGTTGCACCCTGACGAGCCCCTGCGCCGCCGGTACGTGCCACCCCGTTCACTGATTACCTGAAAGACCCGTATGTCCACTTTGATCGACACCCTGCAGCGCATTGTGGGCGCCGCCCATGTCCTGACCGAGGGCGATCTCGGTGCCTGGGAGCAGGACTGGCGCCGCCGCGAGCGCGGCAAAGCGCTGGCCGTGGTGCGCCCCGGCAGCACCGACGAAGTGGCAGCCGTGGTGCGCGCCTGCGCCGCTGCAGGCACGTCCATCGTGCCGCAGGGCGGCAACACCGGTCTGGCCGTGGGCTCGACACCCGACACCTCGGGCACGCAGGTGGTGCTGAGCCTTGCGCGCATGAACACAGTGCGCGCCCTCGACAAGGACAACCTCACCATGACGGTGGAGGCCGGCTGCATCCTGCAGAACGTGCAGGACGCGGCCAGCCAGGCGGGGCTTTTGTTCCCCCTGTCGCTGGCGGCCGAGGGCAGCTGCACCATCGGCGGCAACCTGGGCACCAATGCGGGCGGCACGCAGGTGGTGCGCTATGGCAACGCCCGCGACCTGTGCGTGGGCCTCGAAGTGGTCACGCCGCAGGGCGAGGTGTGGAACGGCCTCAAGGGCCTGCGCAAGGACAACACGGGCTACGACCTGCGCGACCTTTTCATTGGCAGCGAAGGCACGCTGGGCGTCATCACGGCCGCCACGCTCAAGCTGTACCCCAAGCCCGCAGCGCAGCTCACCGCCTGGGCCGCCGTGCCCTCCATGGAACATGCCGTGGCGCTGCTGGGCCTGGCGCACCAGCACCTGGGCGCGGGGCTCACCGGCTTTGAAGTGATGGGCCGCTTTGCCCTGGGCCTGGTGCACAAGCACATGCCACAGTTGCGCGTGCCTTTTATCGAGCAGGAGGACGTGCCCTACGGCGTGCTGCTCGAAAATTCCGACAGCGAATCCGAAGACCATGCCCGCGCACGCTTTGAGGCGCTGCTCGAAACCGCTTTCGAGGCCGGCTGCGTAACCGACGCCGTGGTGGCAGAAAACCTCTCGCAGGCGCACAACCTGTGGCATATCCGCGAGAATATTCCGCTGGCACAGGCCGAAGAAGGGCTCAACATCAAGCACGACATCTCGGTGCCCATCTCGCGCATTCCGGCGTTTGTCGAATATGCCGACGCCATGATGGTGCGCGAGATCCCGGGCGTGCGCCTGGTCAACTTCGGCCACCTGGGCGACGGCAACCTGCATTACAACGTGCAGGCCCCCGCAGACAGCGACCCCCAGGTTTTCCTGCGCGAGCAGGAGGCACACGTCAACCACCTGGTGTACGAGGCCGTGGCGCAATTTGGCGGCTCGTTCTCGGCCGAGCACGGCATTGGCGCACTGAAGGTGGAAAAACTGGAGAAATACCAGTCGCCCACGGCGCTGACCATGATGCGCGCCATCAAGGCCGCGCTCGATCCGCAGGGCACCATGAACCCCGGGCGCGTGCTGAGCAAGACACCGCCCATGCCGCCTGCCCCGGCGCGCTGACGCCCGGCACAAGGCACAAGGCCAGGGTGGCACGGTGCAAAGGGCGCGGCATTGCCCGCTTCAGGCCCAGCCCCGCCACCCTGTGCAAAGTTTATTAATTTGATAGCGCTTAGCGCTTACTCCAAAAGGGCCAGAGCCTTAAAACACCAATAATCTGGCCCACAGACCACGCACCGCATGAGCCTCATCCAAGACCTGCCCCCGGGACCACTCGACATCGTCGGCGACATCCATGGCGAAATCGACGCGCTGCACTCGCTGCTGGCCCACCTGGGCTACGACGCCCAGGGGCGGCACCCGGATGGCCGCACGCTGGTCTTTGTGGGCGACTTTTGCGACCGGGGCCCCGACAGCCCTGCGGTGCTCGCGCGGGTGGCGCACCTGGTGGCCAGCGGCCGCGCCGTGGCCGTGATCGGCAACCATGAGATCAACCTGCTGCGCGACGACGCCAAAGATGGCGCCGGGTGGTACTTCGATGCCCGCCTGGCGTCCGACCACGACAAATACGCACCCTTTGCCCGCCCGACAGCCAGTGAGCGCGCCGCCATCGTGGCGTTTCTGGGCACGCTGCCCGTGGCACTGGAGCGGCCAGACCTGCGCATCGTGCACGCCGCATGGCTGCCCGCCCAGATCGCCTCAGTGCGCCAGTTGCCGCCCGGCAGCGTCCGCGCTGAGTACGACCACTGGGAAGCCGAGGTGCGCCGGCAGGCGCAAGACGGCACACTGGCCCGGCGCATGGCCACCGAGCGCCAGCAGTGGCCGCACGACCTGGAAGACCCGCTGCACAAGCCGCCGTTTTTGCAGGCCCATGCCGACAACGAGCTGCTCAAGGCCATGCTGAACCCGCTCAAGGTACTCACCTCGGGGGTCGAACGCCAGGGCACCGACCCTTTTCATGCGGGCGGAAAATGGCGCTTTGTCGAGCGCATGGCATGGTGGGATAGCTACACCGACGCCACCCCGGTGGTGATGGGCCACTACTGGCGGCGTCCCGTCGTGGCCACGCCCGATGCCCTGGCCGCCCTGACACCCGAAGAGGCAGGCCTGTTCGGCCACACGCCTCCCTTTGCCTGGCACGGCCAGCGGCGCAACGTCTTTTGCGTGGACTATTCGGTCGGCGGACGCTGGCGGGCGCGCAAGGCCGGCACGCCCCACGACCCGCAATACCAGCTGGCCGCCCTGCGCTGGCCCGAACGCACGCTGCTGTTCGAGAACGGAACAACCGTAGCCACCACGGGGTTTGGCTCCTGAGACGTCCCGGGCACACCCCGCAGCCCGGCCGCCCCG
Organism: Acidovorax sp. 35-64-16; assembly: GCF_002281195.1. Lineage (NCBI taxonomy): Bacteria > Pseudomonadati > Pseudomonadota > Betaproteobacteria > Burkholderiales > Comamonadaceae > Acidovorax > Acidovorax sp. 35-64-16. The sequence goes on from NZ_NCFM01000003.1 coordinate 217,879, forward strand.
CAGCCGCAACACCCGCCCAGGCCATCGGTGGCACACTATCCGCCCCGGCGCCATAGCACGCCGCCGCCCTTTGTCAAACGCTTCCAACGCCTGGTTTTTCCCATGACTTTCGCCCCATCCCAGCGCCCCGTCCGCACGCAATACGAAGACTTCATGCGCCATGTGTTCACGCACGGCGTAGACAAGGGCGACCGCACGGGCACGGGCACCAAGAGCGTTTTTGGCCACCAGATGCGGTTTGACCTGCGCGAGGGTTTTCCGCTGGTCACCACAAAAAAGGTGCACCTCAAATCCATCATCGTCGAGCTGCTGTGGTTCCTCACGGGCTCCAGCAGCAACCACTGGCTCAAAGAGCGCGGCGTCACGATCTGGGACGAATGGGCGCGCCCCGATGGCGACCTCGGCCCGGTCTATGGTGTGCAGTGGCGCAGCTGGCCCACGCCCGACGGTGGCCACATTGACCAGATCAGCCAGGTAATCGACACGCTCAAGACCAACCCCGACTCGCGCCGCATCATCGTGAGCAGCTGGAACGTGGCCGAGCTGCACAAGATGGCACTGATGCCGTGCCATGCCTTTTTCCAGTTTTATGTGGCCCCCGCCACCACGCCCGGCGGCAAGGGCACCCTGAGCTGCCAGCTTTACCAGCGCAGCGCCGACATCTTTTTGGGCGTGCCCTTCAACATCGCCAGCTACGCGCTGCTCACGCACATGGTGGCGCAGCAGTGCGACCTGGAGGTGGGCGACTTCATCTGGACCGGCGGCGACTGCCATATCTACAACAACCACACCGAGCAGGTGCAAACGCAGCTGGCGCGCACGCCCTACCCCTACCCCACGCTGCACATCAAGCGCCGGCCCGACAGCATCTTTGACTACCAGTTCGAAGACTTCGAGGTGGTCGGCTACGAGCACCACCCGGCCATCAAGGCGCCGGTGGCGGTGTGAAGTGAAGCACCCCCCTGAGTCGCCTTCGGCGCCTTCCCCCCGCTCTCGCAGCGCTGCGCGCCACGGGCAGGGGGACGCCGCCAGCGCGGCGGGGCGGCCCTTGCGCGGCGGCACTGGACTGCGGCGCGCCGGTTTCTTACGCAGCCGATACAGCGTTTGATGAATGGACAACCACATGGACATCGCTCTCATCTACGCGCGCGCCGCCAATGGAGTCATCGGCAAGGACGGCACCATGCCCTGGCACTTGCCGGAAGACCTGGCGCATTTCAAACGCCTCACGCTGGGCTGCCCGGTCATCATGGGGCGCAAGACCTGGGACTCGCTGCCCGAGCGCTTTCGCCCCCTGCCGGGGCGCATCAACATCGTCATCACGCGCCAGCCCGATTGGCATCAAGATGGCGTGCAGCGCGCATCCAGCCTGCGCGAGGCGCTACAGTTTTGTGCCTCTTCTGAAACCGTGTGGGTGATGGGCGGCGCGCAAATCTACGCCCAGGCCCTGCCACTGGCCCAGCGCATCGAAGTCACCGAAATTGCGCAAAACGTGGACGGCGATGCTTACGCGCCCGTGCTCGGCCCCGAATGGACCGAAGCCGCACGCGAGGACCACACCAGCGCCAGCGGGGTGCCGTTCAGCTTTGTACGCTACGTGCGCGCCGCCTGACAGCGCAGCACCTTCAACACCAATCACTCATTTATTAATAGCTAATAGCGCTTAATGGATAAGGTCTAAAGGCCAAAAACTATGCAAATTGCCACCTGGAACGTGAATTCTCTGTCGGTGCGCCTGCCCCAGGTGCTTCAATGGCTGGCCGCCAACCCGGTGGACGCGCTGTGCCTGCAAGAGCTCAAGCTCACCGACGACAAATTTCCGCACGATGCGCTCCAGGCCGCGGGCTATGAAGCGGCCGCCTTCGGGCAAAAAACCTACAACGGCGTTGCGATTTTGAGCCGCCACCCGCTGCGCGATGTGGTGCGCAACATTCCGGGCTTTGGGGACGAGCAGGCCCGCGTGATCGCTGCCACGCTGGACACCCCCACAGGCCCGCTGCGGTTGATCAATGGCTATTTTGTGAACGGACAGGAGCCGGGCTCCGAAAAGTTTGCCTACAAGATGCGCTGGCTGCAGGCACTGCAGGACATGGTGCGCGCCGAAATGACACAGCATCCGCGCCTGGTATTGGTGGGTGACTTCAACGTGGCGCCGCAAGACCGCGACTCTTACGACCCCGTGGGTCTGCGCGAAACCATTCACCACACCACTGAAGAGCGGGCGCACTTCCAGGCCCTGCTGGCGCTGGGGCTGACAGATGCCTACCGCATGTTCGAGCAGCCCGAAAAAAGCTATTCGTGGTGGGACTACCGGATGCTGGGCTTTCAGAAAAACCGGGGCCTGCGCATCGACCACATTCTGGTGAGTGAGGCCTTGCGCGGCTCGGTGAGCGCCTGCACCATCGACCGCGCCCCACGCAAAAACCCCCAGCCAAGTGACCACGCTCCGGTAGTGGTGACATTGGGCTGAGGATTGCAGGCAAAGCCGCGCACGACGCCTTGTGATGGCAACGCAAGCCGCCGCAATGTGCACCGATACCCACGGCATCGGCGCTTTGCTCAGTTAGCGCGACACGGCGGCGAAGCGATCGCGCAGCGCCCGGACTTCATCGTGATTGCGCCGGGCTCCCTGGGCCTGGCGCTCGATCAGGGCGCGCACTTCAAAGGGCAGCGTGGCTTTGAGGGCCGCCCGGTAACGCGCCACGGCAGCGTCTTCTCCTCGCTCGCACTCTTCCAGCACGGCCTTGTCGTCCTGCGTGCTCAGCGCTGTCTTGACCGACACCCAGCCCCGATGCAGCGCACCGGCCACTGTGCCACCGCTGGCAGGCTCGCCACCCCGGGTGCGGACTTCACGCTCCAGTTCAGCGGCAGCCACCGCACATTCGCGCGCGTGCCGGTTGAAAATTTCCTTCAGGTCGGCGGCGTCTGTGTTTTCGGCGCAGGCCTTGAAGCCGTATTCGCCGTCGCGGCACGATTCAAGCAAATCGTTCAGCACACTGATCACGCCATCTTGGTCAACCACCTGCGCCGAACGAACCCGCGCTGCGCGGTCCCACGCTGCGCGCGTGGCGGGACGCACATCGGTCCACGACAGACCAGAATCGGCATGGCGGGCGCGCCAGTCATCGGCCAGGCGCGGCTCGATGGCGTCAAAGTCACCGTCGTAGCGGGTCACCGAGCTCCAGCCCAGCTCATACGCCGGCTGGTATTGCTCATAAGTGCGGCCACTGACGTAATAGGGTTCACGAACATAGGCATCGCGCCAGTACGCGTCTTCATGGGTAGGGTTCAGCGCCTCAGCAGCGGCCTTGCCTGCAAGCCCACCTGCGACGGCGCCGACCACACCGCCCACAGCCGCCCCGGCTGGGCCCGCCATTGCGCCCACGGCAGCACCGGTGGCGGCTCCACCCATGGCAGCCCCCAGCCCGGTTCCGACGGGGTGTGCACCCGGTTCGTTGGTCAGGGGGTCACGGTTGGCCTGGTTGTATTCCGACATGAAAATCTCCGGTTGGTTAACAGTGATTTCATTGTCAGAAGCGAGAGCGGCCCCGCGGGTCGGCCCATGGAGAACATGCCTGTAGGACGATGCCCGCATGGCACGCCCGCCCAGCGCGTTGCCTTTGGACACCACCCTGCCCCGCTGGCAGAGCGTGTCAACTCACTATCTTATTAATAGCTACAAGCGCTTTCCACACAAGCGCGCAAAGGCCATTTACCCCTCATCCGGTGCATCAAGCCCCAATTCCTGAATTTTGCGGGTGATGGTGTTGCGGCCTATGCCCAGCCGCTGCGCAGCCTCCATGCGCCGGCCATGCGTGGCTGCCAGCGCAGTGCGGATCAGGCGCGATTCAAACCGCCGCGTGAGGGCATCCCACACCTCGGGCTGACCGCCCGCCAGCAGCCTTTGCGCTTCGCTTTCCAGCGCGTGCTCCCAGCCACCGTTTGTTGTGCCATTTGCCGTGCCATTGATAGTGACATTGGCCCCGCCATACCCGTTGACCGGCGCCGCCCCATCGTCCCTGGAAAGGTGGGTTGCGCCCGACCCGGCAGTAGCTTGAGGTACCGATTCAGTCGCTGTGCCCGAAGCCACCGTTGCAATGGTCGCAACCTCAGGGGACTCGTGGCGCTCGGCCACCACCGCCGCGGCAGGCCCCGGCACGCCGCGCGTGGTCGGCTGGTAAACGGGCGCTTCCAGCACCTCGGGCGGCAGGTCTTGGAGCGAGATCACCTGGGCTGGCGCCATCACCGTCAGCCAGTGGCAGATGTTCTCCAGCTGGCGCACGTTGCCCGGAAACGCAAACTGTTCCAGCCGCGCGAGGGCCGATTCGGCAATGCGCTTGGGCTCTACACCCAGCTGACGCGCGCTTTGCTGCAAAAAGTGGCGCGTGAGCATGGGTACGTCCTCGTGCCGCTCGCGCAGCGCAGGCAGACGAAGGCGGATCACGTTGAGGCGGTGGAACAAGTCTTCGCGAAAGCCGCCTTCCTTGACGCGCTTTTCCAGGTCCTGGTGGGTGGCAGCAATCACGCGCACATGCGCCTTCACGGCCGCGTGGCCGCCCACGCGGTAAAACTGGCCGTCCGACAGCACGCGCAGCAGGCGGGTTTGCAGATCAAACGGCATGTCGCCGATTTCATCAAGAAACAGCGTGCCGCCCTCGGCCTGCTCGAATCGGCCGCGCCGCTGGGTTTGTGCACCCGTGAAGGCGCCGCGCTCGTGGCCAAACAACTCGGATTCGAGCAGATCCTTCGGGATGGCAGCGGTGTTGATGGCCACAAAGGGGCCGTCTGCGCAGGGCGAATGCTTGTGCAGGGCACGGGCCACCAGCTCTTTGCCCGATCCCGATTCACCCGTGATCAGCACCGTGACCTGGCTCTGGCTCAGTCGGCCGATAGCGCGGAACACGTCCTGCATGGCGGGCGCCTGGCCCAGCATTTCCGCGTTGACGGCCTGGCGCTCTTCGGTGACTTCCTCGCGCTGGCTTTCTTCGACTGCACGGCGGATCAGCTCCACGGCCTTGGGCAGATCGAACGGCTTGGGCAGGTATTCAAAAGCCCCGCGCTGAAAGGCCGAGACGGCGCTGTCCAGATCGGAATACGCCGTCATGATGATGACGGGCAGCCCTGGCTGCAATTCGCGCACTTTTTCCAGCAGCTGCAACCCCGAGCCACCGGGCATACGGATGTCACTGACCAGAATCTGGGGGCCTTGCCGCGCGGGGTCGCCCGCGGGGATCTGGGTCAGTGCTTCCAGCACCTCGCGGGGGTTCGTGAAACTGCGCGTGGGCAGGTTCTCGCGAGCCAGCGCCTTTTCCAGGACGAAGCGGATCGAGGGGTCGTCATCTACTATCCAGATCGGCTTCATATGTTTTTCTTACCTTCCCTGTGGTTGCGTGTCAGGGACCATCATGCGCTGTCAAGGCAAGGGGATCAGGAATCGGAAGTCGGTGCGCCCCGGTACGCTGTCGCATTCGATCAACCCATGGTGGCGCTGCACGAAGGTTTGCGCCAACGTAAGCCCCAGCCCTGATCCGCCGTCCCGGCCCGACACCAGAGGGTAAAAAATACGCTCCTTGATGGCATCGGGCACGCCCGGTCCGTTGTCAATGACATGCAATTCCAGTGCCAACCGATAGCGCTGGCGACCAAACGTTACCTGTCGGGCCACTCGGGTGCGCAGCGTGATCACCGCATCCCCCGCAGCAATGCGCTCTGTGAGGGCCTGGGCAGCGTTTTGCACCACATTGAGCAGCGCCTGAATGAGCTGCGCGCGGTCGCCACGGAATTCGGGGATGGAGGTGTCGTAGTCGCGCTGCACCTTGAGGCCCTGCGGATACTCGACGAGCACCAGCGAGCGCACGCGCTCACACACCTCATGGATATTGACGTCTCCCACCAGATGAGGATGGCGGTGGGGCGCCAGGAGCCGGTCTACCAGGCTTTGCAGGCGGTCGGCCTCATGGATGATGACCTGGGTGTATTCGGTGAGCTCGCGGCTTTCCAGCTCCATCTCCAGCAGCTGCGCCGCACCGCGGATGCCGCCCAGGGGATTTTTGATTTCGTGGGCCAGGTTGCGAATCAGTTCCTTGTTGGCCTGGGCCTGGTCGCGCAGGCGCTCTTCGCGATCCTGGCGGGCGTGCTGTTCCAGGGGCCATAGCTCCACCAGAATTTCGCCCACCTGCTCGGCATCGGCCACGTTGACATGCACGGGCACAGGCTCCTGGTGCAGGCGCTTGAGGCTGGCTTCATAGCGGAGCGCAGCAAAGTCCCTGCCGCGCGCACCGGCCAATGCCGTCTGCAGCAGCGCCGGGTCGGTAAAGAAAGAAGAAAAATCTGCCCCTTCCAGCGTGCGCCGCGACAAACCCAGCGTGTTCTCCAGCGCCGCATTGGCAAACTGCACGGCACCGTCCGAGCGCAGCACCGCCACCAGTGTGGACATCAGGTCCAGCGAGTGAAAGCGCTCTGTTTCTGCTGCGAGTGAATCAGGCACCGAGCGCTCCACCCTGTTTACTTGGCACCGCTGGAGGGGGCGACGCGTGCCAGTTCACGCCGGATTCCGGCCAGATCACTCTCGCTGCGCGCCACGCTCGCCTTGAGCTCGGCAGTGCGCTCCATGTAAAGCTGGGGATTGCGCAACTCCAGCGCATTGCGCACGGGTGCGCCGTCGTTGTATTCCCTCAACAAATCGGCATGGCGCGCCTCGGCCTTGCGCAGCTCGGACTCCAGAATGGCACGCGCATCGGCATCGCGGGCGCGCTGGTCATTGTTGTCGATCCGAGGGGCTCCGGCTGGCGAGGCGGTGGCCCCACTCGGCGCCGCAGCGCCCGATGCCTTGGGGCTGGGGCGGACACCCTGTATCACGGTGACGTTTCCGCCCTCGACCAGCTTGCAGCCGCGCTCCTTGGCCTGTGCGGCGTTGTTGGTGTATTCGTTGCCGCAGCGATAAATGCGGTCCTGCGCCCAAGCGGCGGGTGTCATGGCAGCGATGACTATCAGGGTAGTGAGCGTTTTTTTCATTCAGTTTCCTCGCACTTGCTAGGCAGGGGTGTTGTTGAGTATCCCCTAATCACCGCGCATCACCAATTGGGCAGCCGTAGCCGCCACAGGCTATTGTGGAAGGATGCAACAGATGATGGCTTGGTTCCGGATCCAGCCCCCAACCTACCGTGGCACCATGAAAAAAGGCGGCTTGCGCCGCCTTTGGATGCGATGGCCTGCGGGCAGGCGATTACAGCGAGTAGTACATGTCGTATTCGACCGGATGCACGGCCATGCGAAAACGCGTGACTTCGGTCATCTTCAGCTCGATGTAGGCGTCGATCATGCTCTCGGAGAACACACCACCCTTGGTCAGGAAGCCGCGGTCCTTGTCCAGCGCTTCCAGCGCCTGGTCGAGACTGTGGCACACGGTCGGCACGAGCTTGTCTTCTTCCGGCGGCAGATGGTACAGATCCTTCGTGGCCGCTTCGCCGGGATGGATCTTGTTTTCCACGCCGTCCAGACCCGCCATCAGCAGGGCGGCAAAGCCCAGGTAGGGGTTCATGAGCGGATCGGGGAAGCGGGCTTCCACACGGCGACCCTTGGGGTTGGCCACGTAAGGAATGCGGATCGAGGCAGAACGGTTCTTGGCCGAATAAGCCAGCTTCACCGGTGCTTCGAAGTGGGGCACCAGGCGCTTGTAGCTGTTGGTGCCAGGGTTGGTGATGGCGTTCAGCGCACGGGCGTGCTTGATGATGCCGCCGATGTAGTACAGGGCGAAGTCGCTCAGGCCGGCATAGCCGTCGCCAGCGAACAGGTTCTTGCCATCCTTCCAGACCGACTGGTGCACGTGCATGCCCGAACCGTTGTCGCCGTGGTAGGGCTTGGGCATGAACGTTGCCGTCTTGCCGTAGGCGTTTGCCACGTTATGGATGACGTACTTTTGCAGCATGGTCCAGTCGGCGCGTTCAACCAGGGTGCTGAAACGCGTGCCGATTTCGTTCTGGCCTGCACCCGCCACTTCGTGGTGGAACACTTCAACCGGAATGCCCAGAGATTCGAGGATCAGCGACATTTCAGCGCGCATGTCTTGCGTGCTGTCGACCGGCGGCACGGGGAAGTAACCACCCTTGACCGTGGGACGGTGCCCCCGGTTGCCACCTTCAAGCTTGGCGCCGGTGTTCCACGGTGCTTCGTACTCTTCGATTTCGTAGAAGGTGTTGTTGGGCTCGGTGCTCCAGCGCACGCCGTCGAAAATGAAGAACTCGGGCTCGGGACCGAAGAATGCCGTGTCACCCAGACCAGAGGCCTTCAGGTACGCTTCGGCCCGCTTGGCGACCGAGCGGGGATCGCGGTCATACGACTTCCCATCGCTGGGCTCGATCACGTCACAGGTCAGGATCAGCGTCGTTTCTTCGAAAAACGGGTCGATATTAGCCGAATTCGGGTCGGGAATCAGCTGCATATCGGAGGCTTCGATCCCCTTCCATCCGGCAATTGAAGAGCCGTCAAAGGCATGGCCCGAAATAAACTTGTCTTCGTCAAAATGCGAGACGGGCACCGTGGTGTGGTGCTGTTTGCCACGGGTATCGGTAAAGCGGAAGTCCACGAATTTGACTTCGTTTTCCTTCACCAGTTTCATCACGTCTGCAACGGTCTTGGCCATCAGGTTCTCCTGGGTAAAGCGCTTGTTAAAAAATCTTCCAAACGAAAAGCAGTTTGCGTGCCAGGTCAGTGCTTTCATGCACAGGGACGGAGCACTCAAGGTGATACAAGAGTACTTCGGCACCCCGCCTCACCAAAACAGTGCACGCAAGCGTGCAAAGACGACTACCGGAGTTTTCGCACCAATTCAGGGCCGCAATTCGCACCAACATCGTGCAACCCCGCCAGCAAATCTGTCCAAGCGACCGGAACGTCCGCTGCAGGTCCCTTCACGCCCAATTCTATGTGGCGCCCGTATTGTGGATGATCGACGCTGGGCAGACTGAATACCCGGATGTCGGGGTGCTGCTGCTCAATGCGCTCCATCAGGGGTGCGAGCGCCGACTCCATGGCACCAAAGACAATGACAGACTGCTCTGTCTGCGGAGACTGATTGAAAAGGTGTGGGTATTCATGGTCCAGCACCCACTCGATCATGGGCCATGCCATCACCGGGAATCCCGGCACGAAATGCACTGCGCCGCCTCCGGGGCCGTTGCAGCTGAAACCAGGGATTTTGTTGTAAGGATTGGGCACAATGCGTGCGCCCTCCGGGAACACCCCCATATTGAGGCGATGTACGTTGTCCGGCCGATCTGTCTCGTAAGGCACGCCCTGCTCGCGGGCGGTGTCCTGCATGCGCTCGCGGATAAGCACCTCGGCCTGGGGGTGCAACACCAGATCCACACCCAACGCCCTTGCCGCGCACTGGCGCGTGTGGTCGTCGGGGGTGGCGCCAATCCCGCCGCACGAGAAGACGATATCGGCTGACGAGAATGCACGGTGCAGCGTGGCCGTGATGCGCTCGGGGCAGTCGCCCACGTAGTCGGCATACGACAGGGCCAGTCCGCGCGCTGACAGCAACTCGATGACCTTTGGCATGTGCTTGTCAGCACGCTTGCCCGAGAGAATTTCATCCCCCACGATGATCAGGCCGATATGCGAATTCATGGCATTTTGTTTTCTGAAGTGAAGGCGGCAGGGGTGAAGTCAGAACTGGCCGCAATGGCAACAGCGGCTGGATCGCCGACAGGGACAACCGATGCAGACAGCGCACTACCCTCAGAACGCAAACGCTCCAGAGCGGCAAGGCAATAGTGTGCAAACCAGAGGGACGAAAACGCAAAAACCAGGGTGTAAATCCAGATCGCCAGTGGCACCAAAATGAAAAAAGCGGCGGCAAAAATAACCCCCGAGGCCCATACAAGACTTGGCGCAGCCCCCAAATACCCGGTCAATATGCCAATCCCCAATAAACGGGTTCGATGGCGTTGCAAAATCTCACGGCGCTCTTCCTTGCTGGCATGTTCAGCCAGCGCATCAAACGCCATCACACGGTAGGTCAGCCAACCCCAGATCAACGGCGGCAGTACCAGCACCAAAGGCGGCACCAGCCACAATGGCACAGACACTACCAGTGCAAGAACCGCCAAAAAGCTGGAGCCCAGTGACCACACTGCGCTCGCCCAGAATGAGCCACCCTTCTTTCGTTCGAGATGGGGAAAACGGCGTTGCGCTACCAGTGCGACCAACGCAGGTGTCATCAGCAGCGCTACCGCCAGCAGCGAAAACACCACCAATACGGGTGTCACCGCCAGAATAACCATGAGAGGCGCCACGACTGCGGTCACGTCACCCACGCCCCAAGTCTGCAGCCAACCCCAAAAGGTCGTGAGCAGACTAGAAGACTCCAGCAACGAGCGCATGCCCCTTACAGCGCCATCCCAGTAAAAATAGCCCCAGGCACCGCCCAGCACCCCGATCAGCAGCAAGGGCGCCAACGACAGCATGATCACGCGCGGGCGCAAGCAATACACCGCCGCACGCCAGAAAGAATCAACCAAGAGTCCCATGTTCATTAGCATACCCCGGGCTTCAGCGTACTCCGGCAATCTGTCCCATCGTGCCCCCCTCAGGAAGTGGGTGTCAGCTTCAGCAGGTCAGCGGAAGAAAGCCATTTCCACTGTCCCGGGGCCAAGTCAGAGGGAAGTTCAAGTGTTCCGATCCGCGAGCGATGCAACGCCTCAACGCGATTCCCCACAGCGGCCAGCATACGCTTAACCTGGTGGTACTTTCCTTCTGTCAGGGTGAGATCCAGACAATCGCTGCCTACAGCAATGCAGGCGGCGGCACGCACGGGTTTGGGGTCATCATCCAGCACAACGCCTGCCAACAGTCTCTCAATTTGCTGATCGTCCACAGGATGTTTGGTCACCACACGGTAGACCTTGGGCACATGCTTTTTCGGTGAGCTCATGCGATGGATGAATTGCCCATCATCGCTGAGTAACAAAAGGCCGGTCGTATCCTGATCAAGACGTCCCACAGCTTGCACACCCTGAATGGCACTCTTGCACGGGCGCTGCCGCAGCGGTGCTGGAAGCAAAGTGTAGATGCTTGGATACGTAGACGGTTTCTGCGAACACTCCGTGCCCGCAGGCTTGTGCAGCATCACATAAGCTTTGGCGTGATAGGGCCACTCCACCCCCTGAACACGCAACCGCAGGTCAGCAATGTCGAGATCCAGCGTTGCCTCGGTACAGGGGATGAAGGGAGCGAGAGGATCCAGGCGAGCAGTCTCTACCCACCCATGTTGCACCAAGCCCGCGCATACACGGCGAGTACCAAACCCTTGGGAGTACAAAATATCTTGAAGTTGCATAGCTCTCTGCTGACAGGGTTACCGCTTCGTTTCACTATAAATAAAGTGCGTACTGCCAAAGCAGAAACGCCCCCGTCTGATCACAGAGGGGGGCGTTGCTGGGCTGTAAGAGCCTGACGATGACCTACTTTCACACGGGAACCCGCACTATCAT
>NZ_NCFM01000017.1:0-61837 GCF_002281195.1 Acidovorax sp. 35-64-16
CCCCGCCACCCCCGTCGGCAGTGTTGCCGGTCGCCCGCCCCCCGTCGCATGCCCTGGGTTCTGCCCCGCCAGCGCACATTGCGGCCCGCACAGCCGCGCCGCTGCCGCCGCGCGGGCCCCCAGCTGTCTTCTGATTTTGCTATTATTATAATAGCTGTTTGCGCTTTATGGATAAGCGCTAGAGGCCAATTTGGCTTGTAATCAGGAGGCTGCGTGCACCCAAGCTGCGCGGCGCTGGATGTGTCCCGTGCCTTATGCGAATCGACCCCGCGCCCGCGCTACCTGAATGCGCGACGCGCCCATGCCATGGCTGGGCCAGCGCTGGCCAAGGTGTGCAGCGGTTTGCAGGCCGCAAGCCGGGCAGGCAGAAGATTTCCGCGCCTGCGCCGAAGGCCTTGTCTGTGGCAATGTCGACAGCACGCGGCCTCCCGCTGACGTTGTTCCCCTTTCACTGTTTCCCTTTTACTGTTTCCCATTCGTTTTTTACCCAGGAGAACCCCATGACACTGCACCGCATCACCCGCCCCGCACTCTTCGCCCTTGCCCTGCTTGCCGGCCAGGCACACGCCCAAGCCACTGCCCCCGTGGCGGTGGACGGCGCCTGGGCGCGTGCCACCGTGCAGGGCCAAAAGGCCACGGGTGCCTTCATGCGCCTGACTGCCAAAGACGGCGCGCGCCTGGTGCGCGCCGAGTCGCCAGCAGCCGGCGTGGTCGAAGTGCACGAGATGAAGATGGAAGGCGACATCATGAAAATGCGCGCCATACCCGCGCTCGACCTGCCTGCCGGCAAAACCGTCGAGCTCAAGCCCGGCGGCTACCACGTCATGCTGATGGACCTGAAGGCTCCGTTGGCCAAGGGCTCCAACGTGCCTGTGACCCTGGTGTTCCAGGATGCCAAGGGCGCCGAAACCCAGCTGCCACTGCAGCTGCCGGTGGCCTCGCAAGCACCTGGAGCAGCGGCCTCCGGCATGGGCCAAGGCGCAGCGCACTGAAACAAGCACTGAGCACCGGGGGCTTTCCGGAACGCAAGGCATTGGAGTAAGCTGTGCCAACACGACGCCCTGCGGGGCGCGTGCCACAGACCCACCTATTGCGGAGCGGCCATGAGCGACACATCCAACTTCGGTTTCGGCAAATTCGTCCCCGGCTTTGACTTTCTGCAAAGCCTGGCCAAAGGGGCCTCCAGCAGCATTCCCCAGCTGCCCAACCTGTCGAACTGGGTGGCGCCCACCATCAGCGTCGAAGAGCTGGAAAAACGCATCGACGAACTCAAGGCCGTGCAGTTCTGGCTGGAGCAGAACTCGCGCGCCCTGACCGCCACCGTCCAGGCGCTGGAGGTGCAAAAGATGACGCTGGCCACGCTCAAGGGCATGAACTTCAGCATGGGCGACGTGGCCAGCGCCTTCAAGCTCAAGCCTGCCGACGGCGTGATGGGCAGCATGCAAAAGGCTGCCGAAACCTTTGCCGGTCGGGCCGCTGCAACTGCTGCAGCAACCCCCGCGCCCGCCGCCACTGCGCCTGCGCCCGCAGAACCCGTCAAGCCAGCCCAGGCCGCACCGGCCGACGATTCCAAGGGCTCCCAGGCCCCCGAGCCAACCGTGGTGGACCCCATGCATTGGTGGGGCGCGCTGACCAGCCAGTTCCAGCAGATTGCGGCCAACGCCCTGAAAGACGCCGCCAAGCAGACCAGCATCGATCCCACCCATAACGTGGCCACCGGCCTGGCCAAAGAAGCCATGAAGACCGCCACCGACATGGCCAGCCAGTTTGCCGCCAAGGGCATAGAGACCATGCAGGCCGGCCAACGCGCTGCTGCCGGTGCGGCCAAAGCGCCCGCTGCCAAAAAGTCTGCTGCAAAAAAGGCACCTGCCAAATCTGCCAGCAAACCCGCCGCGAAACCCGCCGCCAAAAAAGCCACGGCCCGCCGCGCACCGCGCAAGTCGGCGGGCTGAGATCACTGATCTGGCGGTGCTGCGGGCAGCGCCCGCCACTGCCCGAGAGGTCACACCATGAAACTATTTCCCACCGGCCATGCCACCCACCCCCAGTGGCGCATGGCCGCCGCACTCGTGCTGGCCCAGTTGCGGGCCCAGATGTCCCTGCCCGAATACGCATCCGCACCCACGCTGGGCCTGCTCTACATCACCGACCACTACGCCAGCGAGGCGCAGGCGCTGTTCGACTATCTGAGCAGTGAACTGCCCGAGGTGACCGACTGGAGCGGCACCGTGGGCGTGGGCGTCTCGGCCAGCAACGCCGAGTATTTTGACGAGCCCGCGCTCTCCGTGATGCTGCTGGACGTGCCCGCCGACCAGTACCGCGTGTTTTCCGGTGTGGCCCCGTTGCCGCGCAATCCGGCCAGCGGATTTGAGGCTTACACCGCGCTGGTGCATGCCGATGGCCATACCGCCGAACTGGCCGAGCTGCTGGACGAGATGGCCGCGCGCACCGCCACGGGTTACCTGTTTGGGGGGCTGAGCGCCAGCCGCAGCAACAACGTGCAGTTTGCGGTGGGGGGTGACGGCAACATGGCCGGGCAGGGCGGCGCCAGCGGGGTGTTTGACGGCGGGCTTTCGGGTGTGGCGTTTGGCGCCGGGGTGGCGCTGGTGTCGCGTGTCACGCAAGGTTGCCAGCCCGTGGGCGTGCAGCACACCATCACCGCCGCGCACGAAAACGTGGTGCTGCAGCTCGATGGCGAACCTGCGCTCGATGTGCTGCTCGACACGCTGGAGGTTTCTCTGGACGGTGGCGACCCGCAACCCGCCCTTCGCAAGGTGCGCGCCACGCTGGCCGGGCTGGTCAATGCGGGCGAGCAGCCCCAGGGCCAGCGCCGCACGGGCCATTTCGGCACCGACACGCGTGTGCGCCACATCGTGGGCCTGGATGCCACCCGCCGGGGCGTAGCGCTGGCCGACCATGTGGAACCAGGAATGCACCTGACGTTTTGCCAGCGCAATGTGGCGGCGGCGCGCGCCGACCTCATGCGCATCTGCGCCGAAATCCGCGAAGAGCTTTCGCCCGAAGAGCTGGAGACCGCACCGTTGGTATCGTCCGATGCGCAGGGCGGACAACAGGCCGCAGCCCCTGGCGCCTCCGCTGCTGGTGCGCTGCCACAGACGGGGCGGCGCATCTGTGGCGCGATCTACGTGAGCTGCTCGGGCCGGGGCGGCCCCCACTTTGGCGGCCCCAGTGCCGAACTGCAGATCGTGCGGCATGCGCTGGGCGATGTGCCATTGGTGGGTTTTTTCGCCGGCGGTGAAATTGCGCACCACCACCTGTATGGCTACACCGGCGTGTTGACGGTGTTTGTTGGCGCGTGATGCTGCGCGGGCAGTAGCGCCTGACTTGGCGTACCGTTGGCTTGGTGGTGCGCCGCTGGCCTCAGCCTTCAGGTCAGCAACCCGCGCGCCTGACAGTCATGGGCTTTCTGTCGAAGTTTGTCTGGAGCGCGGGCGATGCCCGTGGCCTCAGCCGCCTTCCGTGGGCAGTCCGCCAGCATCCCATTCGGGCAATCCGCCACGCAGCCAGTACACCGACTTGAAGCCTTTGGCGGCTGCCACCTTGGCCGCCTTGTAGGACTTCCAGCACTCGGCTCCATTGCAGGCAAAGATCACCGGCTTGGTCTTGTCGAGGGAAACCTTGTCGAACGCCTGAAAGTCGTCCTGGGCCGCGTTGAAGGCCACATCCTTGAGGCTTTTCTCCATGTAGGCGGCCAACACCGCGCCCCGGATGCGCTTGGCTTTGAATTCCTTCTCGGTGCGCGTATCCACCACCACGGCGCCCTGGGCCTGCAACTGCTGCGCCTCCTTGGCGGAAATGCGGGTCACGCCGGGCAGGCCGTTGGGTGTGAACAGGCCCAGTTCGGCCACGCGGCGGTATTCCTGGGCGTCGGGGCGCTGGGTGACCGGCGTCAGCCCGCTGGACACCGTGGCCGTGCCGAACCACTGGCCCAGCTTGCTGCGTGTATCGGCGGGCAGATCCTTGCGCACCACGATCGTGAAGCCGCCCGGCACCGGGTGCGAGGTGGCCAGCACGCGTGCCACGCCGGGGTGGCCCGCCGACCACTCGGCCCATTCATCGGCGCGCACCACGGTGGCGTCCGCAACGCCCAGCGACAACGCGGACAGGCCTGCTTGCGGGTATTTTTCATGCTTTACCGATTTCAGGTCCTGGAACGACAGCCCGGCTTCATTGAGCATGCCGCGCGCCATGTAGGTGTAGACC
This sequence comes from Acidovorax sp. 35-64-16, assembly GCF_002281195.1. Lineage (NCBI taxonomy): Bacteria > Pseudomonadati > Pseudomonadota > Betaproteobacteria > Burkholderiales > Comamonadaceae > Acidovorax > Acidovorax sp. 35-64-16. The sequence continues at coordinate 4,225 of NZ_NCFM01000017.1, forward strand.
GAGTCCTGCTGCGGCAGATAGAGCCGCTGGCCTTTCATGGCCGCCACCGCAGGCACATTGGCTGCGCCGATCAGCAGGTATTGCTCGGATTTTTGCGTGGCACCCACCAGTTCATAGCCCCGCTGCAAGGCCGAGGCAGCAACCTGTGCAGGGCCGATGAACACGTCATAGCCCGCGCTGCGGGTGGCCCGCATCACATCGGCCAGGTCTTCGCTGGTGCTGAGCTTCAGGGGCTGGCCTGCTGCCTGTGTCAGGCCTGTTTCCAGCGCACTGCGGACGATGGTGTGGGCCGCCTTCTTGGCGGTGGGTTCCACCGCCACGATGGCCGTCAGCTGGGCCTGGGCCCAGGGGCTGACGAGCAGACACGCCAGCGTGACAGCGGTCCATTGAAAGTTGCGGGGCATGGCATTTCCTCTTGAATTGTTGAATGGCGGCGCTTCAATTTCACCGTGGCTTGCCGCAATGGGCGGTGCGGCGCCGGATTCCACCACGGTGCGAGGCCGCACCAGGGCACGCCCTGCCTGGACACCGCCGCAATCCGGCATAGCCCGCGCTTTGGCCTGGCAACTTCCGGGCGTGCGCGTTTGCAACACAGTGAACCGTCTGGCAAATATGCCCCAAGGGTTTGACATTGCGAACACCTGCAGCGGATTTGTTGCACCTGTTTACATCTGTGCTCCAAAAGCGCTTCGCCAAAAACGGCTTCCCACACAAAATCCGCCCAGCCCCTTCTGTGGCGTCGGGCGATCCGGCGTTGCAAGACGGACTTCACCTGTTTCCTTTATTTCCGGAGGACCCTGCCCATGAAGAACCCGATGACACTGCCACGCCGCCACATGCTGGCCGGAAGCGCTGCCGCACTGAGCGCGCTGGGGCTGGCTGGCTGGACTGGCGTTGCACGTGCCCAGGCCGCAGCCACGCCCAAGCCGTTGCCGGGCTACGCCGGCTGGAAGAGCGCCAATGCGCTGATCGTGCACAGCGGCAGCACCCTGGAAACCCGCCGCGCAGCCTTCGGCACCAGCGTGATCACGCCGTCGAACCAGTTGTATGTTCGCAACAATTTGCCCGCACCCGACGCCGCCGTTCTGGAGAACCGCGATGCCTGGACCGTGTCCATCGAGGGCGTCAAAAGCCCGCGCGCGCTGAGCCTGGCCGAGCTCAAGACGCTGGGCATCGACACCGTCGCCACGGTGCTGCAGTGCTCGGGCAATGGTCGGGGGTTCTTCCCCAGCAAGCCCAGCGGTACGCCGTGGACGGTGGGTGCCGCCGGTTGTGTGGTGTGGAGCGGTGTGCCGCTGCGCAACGTGGTGGCCGCCCTGGGTGGGCTGGTGGACGGCATGGCGTATGTCACCGGAACCGGTGGTGAAAAGCTGCCCGAAGGTGTGGACCCTCTGACCGTTCTTGTCGAGCGCTCGGTGCCCCTGAAGGCAATGGACGACGCCCTCCTGGCCTGGGAAATGAACGGCGAGCCGTTGTCACTGGCGCATGGCGGGCCACTGCGCCTGGTGGTGCCAGGCTATCAGGGCGTGAACAACATCAAGTATGTGAAGCGGCTGGCGTTCACGCCGGCACAGTCGCAGGCGCGCATCATGCAGCATGGCTACCGCATGTCGCCGCCCGGCACCAAGGCCAGCCCGGACCAGCCCTCGGTGTGGGAGATGACGGTCAAGTCCTGGATCAACAGCCCGCTGCCCGAGCAAGGCCCCCTCAAGGCCGGTGTGGCGCAGATCCACGGCGTGGCGTTCGGCGGCATGCACGCCGTCAAGGGGGTTGAGGTGTCGGTGGATGGCGGCAAGACCTGGCAGGCGGCGCAACTCGTGGGCCCCGACCTGGGCCGGTTTGCCTGGCGCCAGTTCGTGCTGCCGGTGCGCCTGGGTGCGGGCACCCATGTGCTCGCCAGCCGTGCTACCGACATGGCAGGCAATGTGCAGCCCCAGCAGCGCGAGGAAAACGTGGGTGGCTACAACAACGCCAGCTGGAACGATCACGCCGTGACCGTGACGGTGGTGACCTGGCATGGGCTGCCCAGGGCTTGGGCGGTGGGTGGGCTGACCTTGCTGGCCGGCGCCAGCGTGGCGGCCGACCCTGCCGAAATAGCGCGCGGCAAGCTGCTGTTCACCACCCTGCAGCCGGCCTGCGCCGTTTGCCACACCTTGCAGGCGGCCGGGGCTGAGGGGCAGATAGGCCCGGTACTCGACGAGCTCAAGCCCGATGCCGACCGCGTGCTGCGTGCGCTGCGCAATGGCATCGGCGTGATGCCGTCCTACGCCGAAAAAATCAGCCCGCAAGACATGCAGGCTTTGGCACGCTTTGTCGCCCAGGCCACGGGTGCGGCATCGCCTTGAACGGGCCGTCCGCCCGCCACGAGTCTTGTGGCGGGCCTTTCCTGGCGCTGTGGTTTCGCTCTGGCGCCTTCCCTGTAAAGCGGCTGCAGCCGCTTCATCCGTTTTGGGTGCTCATGCCCCCTTGGCTGCCGGCACCAGCACGTTGGCGCCACGTCCTGCGGCCATTCCCTGGAACGCAAAATCCACCTCTGGCACGCGCCCGCTCACGATGTCGCCCAGCGCCTTGCCCGAACCGCAGGCGTGCGTCCAGCCCAGCGTGCCGTGGCCGGTGTTGAGAAACAGGTTGCCCACCTTCGTCTGGCCGATCAGCGGCACGTTGCTGGGCGTTGCGGGGCGCAGGCCGGTCCAGAACTGCGCCTGGCTCGCGTCGCCCGCACCGGGAAAGAGTTGCTCCACGCGGCGCACGATGGCGTCGCAGCGCACCTGGTTCAGGTCGCGGTTGTAGCCGTTGAGCTCGGCGGTGCCAGCAATGCGCAACCGGTCGCCGCCGCGTTCGCTGGTGTAGCGCGAGAACACCAGCTTGTACTCGTCGTCCGTCAGGCTCACTTGGTGCGCCCGGCTCGCGTCCTTCACCGGCATGGTCACCGAATAGCCCTTGGCCGGGTAAATGGGCAGGCGGATGCCCAGCGGCTGGGCCAGCAGCGGGCTGAACGAGCCCATGGCCAGCACAAACGCATCGCCACGCACGCGCTCGAAGCGGCCTTCGGCGTTGGTCAATTCCACATGGTCGATGCTGCCACCCACTTCGCGCAGCGCAGTGATGTGGTGCCCCAGGCGGAACTGCACGCCCGCCGTCTCGCACAGTTTGGCGAGTTCGCGCGTGAACTGGTTGGCGTCGCCCGACTCGTCCTCGGCCGTGAACGTGGCGCCCGCCAGCTGCGGGCGGATGTGGGCCAGGGCGGGCTCGATGCGCACGGCCTCGTCGGCGCTGATGACCTGGCGCTCGCAGCCCAAACCGCGCATCTGCTCGGCGGGGGCCAGAGCGCCGTCGAACTCCTTGGCGTTGGTATAAAAGTGCAGGATGCCCTGCGTGCGCTGGTCGTACTGGATGCCCGTGTCCGCGCGCAGTTGCTGCAGCACGCTGCGGCTGTAGGTGCCCAGGCGCACGATCTGCTCAATGTTGTGGCGCGTGCGCGCCGGGGTGCAGTTGCGCAAAAAGGACAGGCCCCACAGCCACTGGCGCATGTCTGCGCGGATGCGGAACAGCAGCGGCGCATCCTCCTGCCCCAGCCACTGCAGCACCTTCAGCGGCGCGCTGGGGTTGGCCCAGGGTTCGGCGTGGCTCACCGAAATTTGCCCGCCGTTGGCAAAGCTGGTTTCGGCGCCGGGGGCGCCCTGGCGGTCGATGACGGTCACCTCGTGGCCGAGTTGCTGCAGAAAATAAGCCGAAGTCACGCCGAGCAAGCCGGCACCCAAAACGATCACGCGCATGATTTTCAAAGCCTTTCTGGGCTCTGGCGCTTGAAAGACGTGCGCTGGCAGCTATAAATTCAATAGCGTGCAGCTGGCGCATGACTGCCCAAGCTGCCGCTCCCCCTGTCCTTGGTACCTGAGAGATTCACCGCCCAGCCCACATGGCGTGCGGTTTGCTCCTTCGGTGCGCCACACGGGTGTGGCGGCTCTCCAGACGGCTTTGATGAATGGTGCAGTACGGGACCTGAGCGTGTATGGGAGTTTGCGCCTTCGGTGCAGCGGCGGGCTTGCGGCCCGCCATGCTCTCCTGCGGGGGCCATTCTAGGAGCGCGCTGGCGGCGGCGGGGTGGTTTTGCGGGCTAATGGGCAGCAATCGTTGCTGATGCTGGCGGGGCAGGACGGGCCTGCGCCTCGCCATAATTCGCCCAGCTTTACCCCAAGGATGTACGCCATGCCTGTTACCGCTTTTGATCCCTTTGCCAGCGCGGCCTTGCTCACCATGGCCCGCCAGGGGCGCATGCCCCGGCCACTGGATTTGCCCCTTGCGCTGCGCCCGTGCGATGCGGACCAGGCGTATGCCGTGCAGGACGCCGTGGTGCACGAGCGCGGCGAGATCGCGGGCTGGAAGGTGGGCGCCGCATCCCCCCAGGCGTTGCCCGCGCGCGCAGCGCTCACCCGCGATTCGGTGTTTGTCGCGCCAGCCGGGCAGGCGCTGAATATGCCTGCCGCCGGCTTTGCCGTGATGGGAGTCGAGGCGGAACTGGTGTACGAGCTGGGCATCGATCTACCCGAGCGCCCAACGCCTTACAGTGCGGCCGAGGTGCTGGCGGCCATGGCATCCGTGCGTGCCGCCATCGAGGTGTGCGACACGCGCTTTGCCGCCTGGGCGCAGCAGGGCGCGTGGAGCCGCCTGGCCGACCAGGCCTGCCACGGGGCACTTATCGTGGGTTCGGGCACGGCCGATGTGGCTGCAGTGCAGCCCCTGGCACAAGGAGTGAGCCTGTCGGTGAATGGGGCGGTGGCCGTGCAGCACGCCACCTGGAGCAACCCGGCGGGCGACCCCCTGCGGTTGCTGACATGGCTGGCCAACGAAGGCGCGCGCAGCCTGGGCGGGCTGTGCGCCGGCCAGTGGGTGACCACTGGTTCATGCACCGGTACCGTGCTGGTGGCGCCGGGCACGGTGGTGGTGGCCGACTTCCCGTGCCTGGGCCGCGCCGAGCTTCAGCTGGGCTGAAAACCCGCCACGCCTGCACCCGGTTGTGCCGATCCGCGATACATAGCGCTTATTGGCGCTCAGTTGTGCCCGGTTGCAATCAGTTGCGGCGGGGGTTGTCGGGCTGGCGGTCGCGGCGGTTGGGTACGCCGTCACCGTCGCGGTCCCGGTCGTAGCGGTTGGCCACGCCGTCGCGGTCACGGTCCCAGCCGCCGCGCTGCATGGCCCAGCGGCCGTCGTGCTCTACCCAGCGGGGTTCGCGGAAGTGGTAGCCGGGGCGGGCCTTCACCCAGTGGCCTTGCATCCACACATGGCGGTGGCCGCGCCATTCCCAGTGGCCGGGCACCCATGCCATGCCGCGCCGATGGCGGGGCACAGCTTCGTAGCGCGGGGGCGGTGGGGCCTGGTATTGCACCAGCGCCGGGGCGGGGCGCTGGTAGTGGGGGCTGCCCGACTGGATGACGATAGTGGCGCCAACCTGTGCATGCGCCGCCGTCAAGGCGCTCAGCGACAGCAGGGCGATGGAAGCGGCGGCGAGGGCTATGCGTGCCATGGTGTTCTCCTCAGAAGGGATTCCGTGTGGAACCGGGAGCCTTGATCGTGGGGGCGCTGCGTCAAGCGCGTGTAGGCGCTGTGCGAAGTGTTGTGAAGTTGTGTTTCAGCGCGCCGACTGGCGTGCAGTATTCAGAGTGTTTTTGGCCTGTAACGCACTGCTGGTAAGCGCTGCATGCTATGAAAAACATGTGCTAGCGGCGCATGCCTGCAAACGCCTCGAACTCCCAGCTGCGCAGCGCCAGCAGCAGCGTGTAGCCCTCGCGTTCGCTTTGGGGCAGTTTCTGGTCGGCCAGGTGCTGCTGGGCAAAGTCGTGCGCCACGCGCTGCATGCGTTCCATGAAAGCCGGGGCCAGACTGCGGCTGATGGCGCCGTGCACCAGCAGTACGCCCTCGCCTGGGCCGTCAAAGCCACCCGCAAAGTAGTCGAGCAGTGCGTGCTCCCGAAAGTAGTTCATCACCGCGCCGTGCGGGCGCCAGCGGAAGGTCTTGGCGAGCTTGAGGCGGTAGCGGTTGAACGGCCGCAGCTCGATGATGCCGATGCGGTCGAGCTGGGCCAGGTACTGGATGCCCTCGGCCTCGGTCAGGCGGTAGGCGGTGGTCACCTGCTCCAGCGTCCACTGGCTCAGCACGCAAATGGCCATCAGCAGCAGTTTCTTGTCGGCCACCACGGCCCGCTCCTGCTCGGGGGTCAGCTCCCTGAGCAGCGGCTGGTTGTCGGCCACATGCCGGGCCAGGTCGGCAAAGTCCAGCGCCAGCGCGCGGCAGATGGCGTCGATGCGCGACAGCGGCATGTCGCCCCTGGCCAGCATGCGCTTCACGCTCGATTCGGCCATGCCCAGGGCCTGCGCCAGGTCGGCGTAGGTCATCTGGGCGGTCTTGAGTTCCTTCTTGAGGGCGGCAACGAGATCGGCGGTGGTGCTCATGGGTATTGATTATGGATACCCAAGGTGCTATCGGTAGCGCCCTGAGCGACTTTATGCCTCCAATTGCCCCGGCCTTGCCCACACTGCGCGGCATCACCCACTACCGGCCACGCAACACCATGACCTTTGACCATTCACTTCCCCGGGGCGGCCTCACCCGGCCTGAAACCGGCCTGCTGCTGGGCGCCGCGGTGCTGCTGGCACTGGCGATGCTGGGCCCCGCCGTGCCTGCCAGCGAGCACCAGCATGGCTTTGCCGATCAGCGCATGCTGTGGGGTCTGCCCTGCGCGCTGGACGTGCTGACCAACCTGCCGTTTGCCCTGGCGGGCCTGCGGGGGCTTGGGTTGCTGCGGGGGCTGCAGCGCGGCGCGGTCGATGCGGTCACGCGCGCCACGGCGGGCCTGTTTTGTATGGGCTTGCTGTTGACATCGATCGGCTCTACCGTTTACCACCTGCACCCCGATGACGCAGGCTTGCTGTGGGACCGGCTGGGCATGGCCGTGGCCTTTGCCGGGCTGCTGGGCCTGGCGGGGGCGAGCCGCGTCAGTCTGCGCGCGGGTGGGGTGGCGGCGGCCGCCATGGTGGTGGCCGGGCCGGCGGCCGTGATGTGGTGGGCGCACACCGGCAACTTGCTGCCCTGGGCGGTGGTGCAACTGGGCGGCATGCTGGCGGTGACGGCCATGGCGTTGCTGCCCACGCGGTGCGGCGCACTGGCACTGCAGCTGGGCGCCGTCATGGCCTGGTATGGCGCGGCCAAGCTGTTCGAGGCCGCAGACCACGCGGTGTTTGACGCGCTGGGCCAATGGGTGTCGGGCCACAGCCTCAAGCACCTGCTGGCGGCAGGTGCCGCATTGCCGGTGCTGGCCGCGCTGGCCACAGTGCGCACCGGCCCGCTGCCTGCGGGCGCAGCAGTCACGGTGTGCGGGCAGAATGACGCGCCACGTCACCCCGGTGTGCGGGCGCACTTCATGCGCCAGGGCACCGGCACCAGAACAGCGGTGGACCCGGCGCGCAGCCGCAGACCCCGCGCCCAATAACCCGTGACGGAACCGAGGACCAACGCATGACCCCCGAGACCCTCTCTGACAGCGCCACCAGTGCCACCAGCGCAATCAGCAGCCATCCTGCCCCTGGCGCACACGCCGACCCCAACCAGTTCGCCCTGTTGCGCCAGCGCCGCTTTGCGCCCTTTTTCTGGACGCAGTTCTCGGGGGCGGCCAATGACAACCTGTTCAAGTTCGCCTTCACCGTGATGGTGACGTACCAGCTCAGCGTGTCGTGGCTGCCACCGGCCATGGCGGGGCTGGTGATCGGGGCGCTGTTCATCCTGCCGTTTTTGTTGTTCTCGGCCACCTCGGGGCAATTGACCGACAAATACGACAAGACGCGCATGATCCGCCTCGTGAAGAACCTGGAGATTGCCATCATGCTGGTGGCCGCTGGCGGGTTCATCGCGGGCAATGTGCCCATCCTGCTGCTGTGCACCTTCCTGATGGGAGTGCACTCCACGCTGTTCGGCCCGGTCAAGTTTGCGTACATGCCCCAGGTGCTCAGCGAGCGCGAGCTCACGGGCGGCAACGGCATGGTCGAGATGGGCACCTTCGTGGCCATTTTGCTGGGCAACGTGGCGGGGGGCCTGCTGGTGGCCATCCCCGGCATTGGGCACACCACGGTGGCCCTGGCCTGTGTGCTGCTGGCGCTGATGGGGCGGGGCGTGGCGCAGTTCATCCCCCCGGTGCCCGCCACCGACCCGCACCTCACCATCAACTGGAACCCCTTCACCGAGACCTGGCGCAACCTGAAGCTGGCGCACGAAAACATCGTGGTGTTCCGCTCGCTGCTGGGTATCAGCTGGATGTGGTTTTTTGGCGCGGTGTTTTTGAGCCAGTTCCCCAGCTTTGCCAAAGAGGTGCTGCATGGCAACGAGCAGGTGGCCTCGCTGCTGCTGGTGGTGTTTTCCATCGGCATTGGCACCGGCTCGCTGCTGTGCGAGGTGCTCTCGCGCCGCCATGTCGAGATCGGCCTGGTGCCACTGGGCGCCATTGGCATGAGCGTTTTTGCCATCGACCTGTATTTCGCCGCGCGCGGCCTGCCCGCTTCCGATGTGATGGGCCTGGCCGCCTTTGTGGCGCAGCCCGCCCACTGGCGCGTGATGGCCGACCTGGCGCTGCTGAGCCTGTTTGCCGGCCTGTACAGCGTGCCCATGTATGCACTGATCCAGATGCGCAGCCAGCCCACGCACCGCGCGCGCATCATCGCGGCCAACAACATCTTGAACGCTCTGTTCATGATTGCCAGCTCGCTCATTGCAGGCGCGTTGCTGGGCGCGGGTTTCACGGTGCCGCAAATCTTTTTGTTCACCGGCATTGCCAACGCGGTGGTGGCGTTTTACATCTTCATGTTGGTGCCCGAATATTTGCTGCGTTTTGTGGCCTGGGTGCTCTCGCGCTTTGTTTACCGCTTCAAGGCGCAGGGCGACGAAAACCTGCCCGTGCAGGGCGCGGCCGTGCTGGCGTGCAACCACGTGAGCTTTGTCGATGCGGTGCTGCTGATGGCCGCGAGCCCCCGGCCCATCTATTTTGTGATGGACCACCGCATTTTTCGGGTGCCGGTGCTGGGCGCATTGTTCCGCCTGGCCAAAGCCATTCCCATCGCCCCCTACAAGGAAGACGCCGCCACCTACGAGGCTGCCTTCGAGCGCGCGGCGCAGGTGCTGCAGGGCGGCGACCTGCTGGCCATCTTCCCCGAAGGCGGCATCACGCGCGACGGGCAATTGCAGCCGTTCAAGGGCGGTATCGTCAAAATTCTGGACCGCGCCCGCGCCGACGGGCTGGACGTGCCCGTGGTTCCGATGGCACTGACCAACCTGTGGGGTTCGTACTTCAGCCGCATCGAGCAAGGCGGCGCCATGGTGCGGCCGTTCCGGCGTGGCCTGTTCAACCGCGTTGGGCTGAACGTGGGCACCCCCGTGGCGGCCGCCGAGGCGCAGCCCGAGTTATTGCGTGAGCGCGTGGCGCGCCTGCTGGCGGCCTGACGGCTTGGTGCCACCTGTCATCAATGCACAGCCTTCATGAGCGGCCTGTGGGCCCCCGCACCATGGCGTTTGAGCCATTCACGCTGAATTGGCCGAAGGGCTTTGGCAAGCCCGCGCGGCCTTCGAAATATCCCGGCGCCAGATCAATAACGCCGCCAGTAGCCAGGCGGGGGCGGCGGTGGCGCCATGGGGGCGGCGTAGCCCGGCCCGGGTGCCCCCGGGCTGGTGAGCATGCGGCCATACACCGGCACCTGGTGGCCGCGGGCATACATGCACTGCACATAGGCGCTGTCATAGCCGCGCTGGCTGCCGTAGCCCGCAGATTGCGAATTGCCAGCGCCCACGCTGGAGCCCATCAGCAGGCCCATGCCCGCGCCCACCGCCGCGCCCTCGTGGTTGCCGCCCAGGGCGGCACCGGCCAGGGCACCGATGGCCGTGCCCACCACCGCGCTGCCCACGGCGCTCTGGTTGACGGCTTCGTTGGCGCCGCCCACCTGCATGTGTGCGTATTGCCGGCAGTTGACGTCGTCGTACCGGAACTGCTCAAAACTCTTGGTGCTGCCGGGCAGCACCGTCACGCTGGGGCCGGTGGGCATCACCGTGCAACCGGTCAAGGCCAGCACCAGCAGCGACACGCTTGCGAGGGAAAGGGGTTTCATCATGATTCCTCAAGTGGGAAATAAGGCGCCTGCGTGGCGCCAAGACCATGGGGCTTGGGGGCTTGGCCAGTCATCAGTTGGCGGGTGGCTGCGCCGGCACCTGCAGCCAGCCGCCGGGGCAGTTGGTGACATAGGGGTAGTAGCCATCGGGTTGGTTGCAGCGGTACCAGTAGCCCTGGGGCTGCTGCCCATTGGTGCCGCCGCTGTAGCCCGGGGCGTCGTAGCCGCGCTCGATGTACACGGGCGGCTCGGCGGGCACCGCCACCACCGGCGGCGACCAGCCGTAGGGGTCGGCATAGTAATAGGGGTAGGCCGGGCGGTAGACGGGATAGCCATAACCCGGGCCCAGGTAAAGACCGATACCCACCCGCGCACCCCGGTGTCCGTGGCCGTGCCCGCCGCGATCGGCCCACGCAACGCCACTGGCGGCCAGCGCCGCAGCGGCCATCCCGGCCCATGCGAGAGGGCGCAGTTTTTGCCACATCATGATTTCACCTCGGTGATCCGTAGGAAGCAGGTTTCGGGGCACGGCGACGCAGAAAAGTTCCGGGGCCGCTGGCCTCCACTATGCCGCATTGCGACCATGGCGGCTACCGCAGCCGGGCTGGTGGCCGCGCAAGCGCGGCGTGAAGGCGGCATGTGGAGTGCGCGCGGTGGACCGTCGCGCTCTGTCGAAATTTCAGTAAAAAAGGCCTGTAACGCTTTGGAATCAAGCGCGTACAGCTATTTAATTCATAGTGTTCAAAAAGGAAAAAACCATGAGCAAATCACTGCGGCTGTCTGAAAAATGGTTTCGCCGCGGCCTGTGGCTGGTAGCGCTGGTGTTTGCCAGCTTTCTCATCGGCCTGGGCGGCACCATCGTGGGCGACCTGCCCAAGGTCGAGGCCCCACTGCGGGTGGACGACTTTCTTGACAAGCCGGCCGCCCAGGCCCTGCGCAGCCAGGTGCAGACCGCCCGCCAGGCGGAGCAAGAGGCGCAGACCGCGCTCGAACAGGCCCAGTTGCAGCGCAGCAAGGCCCGCAGCGAAAGCCAGGCCGCGCGCGAAACCTTCAACAACTGGCTGGCCACGCGCAGCGTCACCCAGCGCGCCGAGCACGACCCCGATGTGCTGGCCCGCACCCAGGCGCTCGATGCCCTCAAGCAGGCCGAGCGCACCACCCAGCAAGCCGTAGAGGCACAGCAGCAGGCCGCGCTGGATGCCCGCCAGGCCGCCGCCGCCGCCCAGGCGCGCCTGAGCACGCTCGAAGCCGCAGGCTACGAAAAGCTCAACGCCGAGCGCCGCAGGGTCGAGCTGCGCGTGTTCCTGTACCGCCTGGCGCTTACGCTGCCGCTGCTGGTGGTGGCGGGCTGGCTGTTTGTAAAAAAGCGCAAAAGCACTTACTGGCCGTTTGTGTGGGGCTTCATCTTTTTCGCCTTGTTTGCATTCTTTGTCGAACTCGTGCCCTACCTGCCCAGCTACGGCGGCTACGTGCGCTATGTGGTGGGCATCGCCATCACGGCGCTGGTGGGGCGCTATGCCATCCTGGCGCTCAACCGCTACCTGGAGCGGCAAAAGCAGGCCGAGTCCTTGCCCGACCAGCAGCGCCGCAAAGAGCTGGGCTACGACGTGGCCCTGGCGCGCCTGGCCAAAAGCGTGTGCCCCGGCTGCGAGCGCCCGGTCGACCTGAAGAACGACAAGATCGATTTTTGCCCCCACTGCGGCATCGGCCTGTTTGACCACTGCGGCCACTGCAGAACGCGCAAGAGTTCATTTGCCCGGTTTTGCCATGCGTGCGGCACGGGGGCACAGGCCAGCCAGTCAACGCAGCCCGGGCATTCGCCCGTCACCCCCGCGTGATACAAAGGCAGGCGCAGTTCAGGGCCTCACCCTGGGTGCCGCGTATCCTTTTCACCCCAACCACTTCGGGAGCCATCATGGGTTTCTTTTCCAACATCTTCTCCAAGATTTTTCCGTCGGCCAACGCCGCTGAAGTCGTGGTGGCCGCGCCACCGGCACCCGCCGCCGCGGGCGTACCTTCAGCCCCTCCAGCACCGGCATCCATCGCGCTGGGAGACGTGGCGCCCATCCTGGACGCCATGCCCGGCGCCAGCGCGCTGAACTGGCGCACCTCCATCGTTGATCTGCTCAAACTGCTGGGCCTGGACAGCAGCCTGTCGGCGCGCAAGGAGCTGGCTGCCGAACTGCTTTACAGCGGCAACGACGAACCCGGCTCGGCCGCCTGGAACATCGGTCTGCACAAGCAGGTGATGCGCAGCATTGCCGCCAACGGCGGCACGCTGCCGGCCGATCTGCGCGATTGATCTGCGGCGCCGTCGCGCCGCCCCAGAAGGCCCCTGTCGTCTTGCATGGCAGGGGCCTTTGCTTTGGGCGCCGTCAGGAGGCGGTGCGCGCCAGCAGCCGCTGCCGCGGCTCCCAGGCGCATTCCTCGAACAGGATGGCCAACGCCGCGAACCCGCTGCCCAGGCCGGTGAGCGCGCGCCAGGGCCAGCGCAGCAACAGGTGCAGCAATTTATGAACGATTTTGGCTCATTGCGCTTGTGTGAAAAGCGCTAACAGCTATTAAATAAATAGCAAAAAGGCGCCTCCATCAACCCATGTTCACACCCCGCGCTCCCGGTCCGCCTTGAATTGCGCGCGGAACTGCGCAAACTGCCCTGCCTCCAGGGCTTCGCGCACTTCGCGCATGAGGTTCAGGTAGTAGTGCAGGTTGTGGATGGTGGTGAGCATGGGGCCCAGCATTTCGCCGCAGCGGTCCAGGTGGTGCAGGTAGGCGCGGCTGAAGCCGCCTCGGCCGCCTTGGCTCCACGGCACGCCCGCGCTGCCGGCGCAGGCGTGGCAGCTGCAGGTGGTGTCCAGCGGCTGGTGGTCGGTCTTGTGGCGGGCGTTGCGGATTTTGAGGTCGCCAAAGCGCGTGAACAGCGTGCCGTTGCGCGCGTTGCGGGTGGGCATCACGCAGTCGAACATGTCCACACCCTGCGCCACGCCTTCGACCAGGTCTTCGGGTGTGCCCACGCCCATCAGGTAGCGGGGCTTGTGGGCGGGCAGCAGATGCGGCGTGTGCGCCATGATGCGCAGCATTTCGTCCTTGGGCTCGCCCACGCTCACGCCGCCCACGGCATAGCCGGGGAAGTCCATCTCGACCAGGCGCTCCAGGGATTCGGCGCGCAGGTTCTCAAACATGCCGCCCTGCACGATGCCAAACAGGGCGTTGGGGTTTTCGAGCCGCGCAAATTCGTCCTGGCTGCGGCGCGCCCAGCGTAGGCTCATCTCCATGCTCTTGCGGGCCTCGGCCTCGGTGGTCAGATGCCCCTTGGTTTCGTACGGGGTGCACTCGTCGAGCTGCATCACGATGTCGGAGTTGAGCGTGGTCTGGATCTGCATGCTCACCTCGGGCGACATGAAGAGTTTGTCGCCGTTGACGGGAGAAGCAAAGTGCACGCCTTCTTCGGTGATCTTGCGCATGGCGCCCAGGCTCCACACTTGAAAGCCGCCCGAGTCGGTGAGGATGGGTTTGTCCCATTTTTCAAAGCCGTGCAGGCCGCCAAAGCTCTGCATCACGTCCTGGCCAGGGCGCATCCACAGGTGAAAGGTGTTGCCCAGGATGATCTGCGCGCCCATGTCGTGCAGGCTTTGCGGCATCACGCCCTTGACGGTGCCATAGGTGCCTACGGGCATGAAGATGGGGGTTTGCACCACGCCATGGTTGAGCGTGAGCGTGCCGCGCCGGGCGTGGCTGGTGGGGTCGGTGGTGAGAAGGTCAAACTGGAGCATGGGCGCGATTGTCCCAGATGGGGCCACACCGCCATGCCGCGCTGCGCGCTGCCCACGCGCCGCTACACTGGTCCGAACTGTTCAATACAAAGGAGTTGTTGCCATGATCAAGATACTTATCGCTGTGGATGGCTCGGCCCTCTCGCTCGACGCCGTGCACCATGTGCTGCGGCTGGTGCAGGACGGCCTGCGCGCCAGCGTGGTGCTGACCAATGTGCAAGAGCCTGCGTCGCTGTATGAGCTGGTGGTGTCGCGCGACCCCGACCTGATCGCCGCCGCCAGCGTGGAGGCCGGCGAGCACCTGATGGCGTCGGCCCGCGCGCTGCTGCAGGCGGCCGGCCTTGGCTGCGAAACCGCCGTGGGCGTGGGCGACCCGGCGCATGTGCTGGTGGACATCATCGAAAGCTCGGGTTGCGACATGGTCGTGATTGGCGCGCGCGGCCAGGGTGCCATCAGCAGTGCGTTGCTGGGATCGGTGTCGCAAGAGCTGGCCCATGCCAGCCCGGTGCCGGTGACCATCGTGAAACACCCCGAGGTGCTGGAGGTGCAAGACGACCTGGAAGGTGCCGCAGACGCAGCAGTTTGACCTGCAGATGCGCGAAGGGCCGCAGTTCGCGGCCCTTGTGCAGAATTAAATGAATGCTTGACCGGCTTCAGGCGGCCTTGCGAAACGGCTCGGCCGTGCGCTGCAGCTTGCCGTGCGGCAGGCTGGCCAGGCGCTTGAACATGCGCCGCACGTAGCCGTTGACCCACAGGCACTTGTTGAGCTCGTCCACCGGCAGGGGGCCTGACACCACCACGATGTCGTTGGCCACATCTTGCGCACCTGCTGCGCGCAGGCGTCGGCGCGTATTGTTGGCCCACGACTGGATGCGTGTGGGGCTGCCGTGCTGGTGCACCTCGCCCGTGTGCACATCAAATGCAATGGCCACCGTGTCGGTTTTCAGCTTGAACCGGCGTTCACCCGTGACCGCGCTGGGCGTGTCACGCATGTCGTACAGGTAGTAGCTGCCTGCCTTGAGCTGGTATTGCATGTCCATGGGATTTCCTCTTTAGCGGCATTGTCGAGGGCGCACGGTGCAGGCAATGGCAGGTTAAAGGGTGGGAAAGGGGCTCTTTTTGGGAGCCCTTCGCCAAGGGCCATGCCGGCGTCGGTGCGCGTGCCATTTTGGCGGCACGTCGGCGCGTCAGGGGCAAACTTGAGGACGATGTCGTAACGAGTTGTGAGCTGGCGAGGGCGGCGGTGATGGCATGGGCTTTCTCCGGTGCTGCGTGCCACCCGCGGCGCGTGACGCTGGCGCGGCCCAGGCCAGGGCAGCCGTGCAAGGGCCGCCCCGCCGCACTGGCTGCGTCCCCCTTTCCGACTCGCGAAGCGAGGAGAGAGAAGGGGGAAGGCGCGCAAGCGCCTCAGGGGGATGTACGCTAGAAGTCCACCAGGCTCAGCCCCAGGCTGAGCACCGTGCGCTTGTGGTTGTAGTCGATCATGCTGTCGCCGTAGCCGCTGAACAGCTGGGTGTGCAGGCGCAGGTTGCTTTTGCCACCACCCAGCCCCGTGCCCAGGGTTTGCAGCCATTCCAGCCGGGCCGAGCCGCGCCCCGTGCCGGACAGCGAGTGGCGCACCGTGGCGCCCAGGGTGTTGTCCTTGTCCACGTTCCAGAACACCTGCACTTCGCCCCGGCCGATGTAGTCGCTGATGCCGGGGTTGTCGTCGCTGGTGCGGTCTTCGGACAGGCGCTTCCAGACGCGCGCGCGCACGTTCCAGCGGTTGTCCAGCTCCATGCCGGTCATGAGATAGGCGCGGTTCCAGCTGCGCGACAAGGGGTTGCTCTGCCCGTTGGACTGGTGCACCAGCCCGACGCCGCTGTAGCGCCAGCGCCAGCCAAAAGGCAGTTGGGCGTCGGTGGGATACACATAAATCACCTCGGGCTCATGGTCCGTGGTGCGGAAGGGGCGCGAAATGTTGGGGCTGAACAGCTGCCAGTGCGACTGCTGCGTGTAGCCAAACCACAGCGAGTCTTTGAGCGTGGGGTGGCCCCGCGTCAGCATGCCCTGGGCCAGCTTGGTGCGCACCGACAGCTGAATGCGGTTTTCGGTGCGCCGGTAGGGAGTGATGTCGGCAGCGGTGCGGTCCTCGGCATCCGAGCTGGGCTGGCGGTTCACGCTGTCGGAGGCCACCACCGACACGGTGATGGGCCGGTAGCCGCGAAAGCTGAAGGTGCCGCAGTCGGTGCCCGATTCCAGCTCCCAAAAGCGCGAGATGTCACTGTATTGGGTGTCGCGGCAACCTGCGGAGCTTGCGACATCGATGATGCGGGTGGCCGGCAGCCGGGCGTCCACCGGCAGCGCAACCGCCGACGCATCGGCGCCCTGGCCGGTTTCGCCCGCGCCCGCTGCACCCGCCTTGGCCGACGCACCCGGCGCCTGCCAGGCCTGCTGGCCGGCCCACTGGTCGAAGCAGGCCAGTCGCGCCTGGTTGTCGTCGCCCAGGGCTGCGCACCGGCGCCATGCAGCGTCGCCGCTGGCGGGTGCGCTGGCGCTGGCGGGCGTGGGTGCGTTTTGGGCCAGGGCGGCCCCGGCCGGTGCCAGCAATGCCAGCGCCAGTGCGGCGCCGTGGCGGGCGCTCATTGCCAGCCCGCCTGCTTGCGCAGCACGAAGGGGAGGGTGGTGGGGGGAGTGGCGTTGTTCCATGTTCCGTGTATTTCCTTGCCGCAACTGCCATCGACCACCTGGCCTGTCCAGGTGGCGCTGATGTTGGTGCCGTTGACCGATTCTTCCAAAGTCAGTTCGCCCGCGTTCACATCGCCGCTGAGCTGTGCACTGGCGCCGCCACGCTGCACGGTTCCGCGCACGCTGTGGGCCAGCTCGGGATGGGGGCCAAGCTGCAACAGGGCGGTGGCATCGGGCGGGTGCGCCGCATCCGGTGCGGCGGCCTGCAGCGTGGCGTGCCAGCGGCCCTGCAGGTTCTGGTGGTTCATGTTGGCAGCAGCCGGGCAAGCCGTCGCGGATTTTGGGTCGTTTTGGCCTGTAGCGCTTGTAGGACAAGCGCTGATAGCTATCAAAATGTAAGTAATCGCAGGCCGAAGCGTGGGCCATGCCATGGGATTCATCGGGCGTGGCGTCATGGGGTGGGTGCTGCGTTGGCCGCATTCGCAGCGCTCGCGGCCTGCGCCTTGGCAGCAAATTCGGCGCGCAGGGCCTTGAGTTTTTCGCGTGGGTCTTCGCGCGCCGTGGTTTTGTCCAGGCCCATCTCGGCAATGAAGCGGCTGGGCCGTGCGGCCACCATCTCGCGGCCCTTCTTGCGCTTTTTGGTCCAGCTCACGGCCAGCGTGCGCTGGGCGCGGGTGATGCCCACATACATGAGGCGGCGCTCTTCCTGCAGGCGTTGCAGGGTGTCATCGGCCACCTTGAGCTGGCGGCCCTCGGCATCGTCCAGCTTGAAGGGCAGCATGCCCTCGGTCACGCCCACCAGAATCACGTGCGGCCACTCCAGCCCCTTGCTGGCGTGCAGCGTGGAGAGCGTGACCATGTCCTGCTCTTGCTCGCGCTCGCTGATGGTGGAGAGCAGCGCAATGGTCTGCGACACCTCCAGCAGGCTTTTGGTTTCCCTGGCCACCACGGCGCCCGCCGTGTCGTCGATCTGGCCGCCCGCGCGCTGGGCCATCCAGTCGCAAAACTCCAGCACATTGCTCCAGCGGGCCGCAGCCACCTTTTCGCTGTCTTCGCCGTCGTACAGGTGCTGCTCGTAGCCTATTTCCTTGAGCCAGTCGGTCAGAAAAGCGCGCGCATCTTCGGCGCCGTGCGTGTGGCGTGCGCGGTGCTCCAGGTCGTTGATGTAGCGGCCAAACTCGTGCAGGCCATCGAGCGCGCGTTTGGGCACGGCCGCGGGCAGCATGCCGTTGAACAGCGCGCCAAACATGCTTTGCTTGTGCTGCGTGGCAAACGCGCCCAAAGCGGCCAGCGTGGTGTGGCCGATGCCGCGTTTGGGGCTGCCGATGGCGCGCAAAAACGCCGGGTCATCGTCGTTGTTGATCCACAGGCGAAACCAGGCGCACAGGTCCTTGATTTCGGCGCGGTCAAAAAAGCTGGTGCCGCCCGACACTTTGTAAGGAATGCTCGCGCGGCGCAGCGCTTTTTCAAACGGCTTGGCCTGGTGGTTGGCGCGGTACAGGATGGCGAAGTCCTTCCACGCAGGCGGCGGGTTGCTGGCGGCGCGCAGGCTCTGGATGCGGGCCACGGCGCGGTCAGCCTCGTGCTCTTCGGTGTCGGCATCGACCACGCGCACCGGCTCGCCCTCGCCCAGTTCGCTGAACAGGGTCTTGGGAAACAGCTTGGGGTTGGGCCCGATCACGTTGTTGGCCGCGCGCAGGATGGCGCTGGTGGAGCGGTAGTTCTGCTCGAGCTTGATGACCCTGAGCGCGGGGTAGTCCAGCGGAAGTTTCTTGAGGTTGTCGAGCGTGGCGCCGCGCCAGCCATAGATGGACTGGTCGTCGTCGCCCACGGCGGTGAAATGGCCACGCTCACCCACCAGCAGCTTCAAGAGCTCGTACTGCGTGGCGTTGGTGTCCTGGTATTCATCGACCAGCACATGGGCCAGCAGCGCCTGCCACTTGGCGCGCACCTCGGGAAAATCGCGCAGCAGCTTGAGCGGCATGCCGATGAGGTCGTCAAAGTCCACGCTCTGGTAGGCCGCCAGACGCTCTTCGTAGCGCGCCATCACCACGGCAATGCTGCGCTCGTTGTCGTCTGCCGCCTGGGCCAGTGCCTGCTCCGAGGTCAGGCCCATGTTCTTCCACTTGCTGATGGTCCACTGCCACTGGCGCGCGGTGGCCAGGTCGGTGGTGCCGCCAGCGGCGTCTTTCAGGATACCGGCCACGTCATCGGCATCCATGATGCTGAACTGGGGCTTGAGGCCCAGCACCGCGCCATCTTCGCGCACCATGCGCACACCCAGGGCGTGAAAGGTGCACACCAGCACATCCTTGGCGCGGCGGCCAATCAGGCCCTTGGCGCGCTCGCGCATTTCGGCGGCGGCCTTGTTGGTAAAGGTGATGGCGGCAATGCGCTTGGGCTCCATCCCTTTTTCGATCATGTGCGCGATCTTGTGCGTGATCACCCGCGTCTTGCCCGAGCCGGCCCCCGCCAGCACCAGACAGGCACCGTCGGTGTAATGGACAGCCTGAAGCTGGGCGAGATTGAGACCGGCAGACATGGAGGGAGGGGGAGGGAAGGGGACAGGCAGGGGGCGGACGACGCGAAGCGCGCAATGATACCGGCCGGCCCAGTTTTCGCTTTGCCTGACGCCGCCCTGACACCCCACCTGTGGTCTCGGGAATTCCCGCTAGGGCGTTTGGCGTTGCAGTTTGATACTCTTGACCCATCTCATCACTTTTCTTGCCAGCGGTTGCGCTGCAACGTCTGTACCCATGTCCTCCATGCACCGTTTTCTTTCGATCCTGTGCGTTGCACGCCGCCCTTCGTGGGGCGCAATGGCCGTAGGCAGCTTGCTGCTGGGCGCGGCCTGCCTGCCTGCACAGGCCCAGATTGGCAGCTCCACGCCCGTGCGCATCGGTGTGGTGGGGCCTTTCACTGGCCCCTCTGCCGATTTTGGTGTGCCCATGCTCAATGGCATCAAGCTGGCGGTGGATGAAATCAACGCAGTGGGTGGCTACCTGGGGCGGCCGCTGGAACTGGTGGTCAAGGACGACGCGGCCGACCCGGACCAGGGGCGCAAGGTGAGCCAGGAGCTGCTCAAGGAAAAAGTGGTTGCCGCCATCGGCTTTTGCAACACCGGCGTGGCGATGAAGGCCATTGACCTGTTCCAGTACACCAAGACCCCGCTGATCGTGCCCTGCGCCACCGGCACGGCCGTCACCGCCAAATACCCCGCCCCCGAGAGCTACATCTTTCGCGTGACGGGGCGCGATGCGCTGCAGGCCCCGTTCATGGTCGAGGACATCGTCAAGCGCGGCTGGGACAAGGTCGCCATCTTTGCCGACACCACCGGCTATGGCGAAGGCGGCTACAACGACGTGGTGGCCGCCCTGGCCGCCAAGAACCTCAAGCCCGTGCATGTGTCGCGCTTCGCGCTGGGCGTGAAAGACCTCTCGGCCGAACTCGCCGCCGCGCGCACCGCCGGCGCCGAAGTGATCTACAGCTACACCGTGGGCCAGGAGAACGCCGTCATCGCCAATGGCAAGAAGGCCCTGGGCTGGAAGGTGCCGCAGGTGGGCCCCTGGACGCTGTCGTTCCCGTTCTTCCTGGATGGCGCCAAGGATGCCGCCGAAGGCGCGCTGATGGTGCAGACCTTCATTGCCGAGCCCAGCAACGAGCGCCGTGCGTCCTTTTTGTCGAGCTACACCCGCAAATTCCAGCGCAAGGTGGCCGTGCCCATGGCAGCCGCCAACGCCTACGACGCCACCTACCTGCTGATGTATTCGTTTCTGGGCATCCGCGACGGCAACCTGGCCGGCAAGGCCATCAAGGAATCGCTCGAAGGCAAGATGAAAACCTACTACGGCGTCGTGTCCACCTACGAAAAACCGTTCAGCGTGGAAGACAAGGACGCCATCACGCGCAACATGCTGGTCATCGGTATGGTCAAAAACGGCGGCATCACCTTTGCCTACCCCGAGGATGCCAAGCGCAACCTCATCATCCAGCGCAAGCAGTGACCAAGGAATGCCTCCAACCGGCTAACGTCGTTGAAGAGCCTTGCCGTGCAATCGCACTGTCTGCGGCTCTCCGCCTGGTTATCCGGTGGAAGGCAATCCTTAGAAGCACCCCCTGAAGAGACCCCCCAAGCCTGCGATCCGCCGCGCATTCGTCCTGTGTGATGACCCCCGCCTGATTTTGCGCTGACCGCGGCCCGGGCCGCACCGCCCGGGCGCCGGGCGCAGCACCGACAATCTTTCCCGTGCTGTCTGTCCTCCTCATCACCTTTCCCTTCTTCGCGCTGGTGCTGTGCGGCTATCTGGCCGCCCGGCGCGGCGTGCTGCCGCAGCCGGCTATTCCGGGGCTCAACGCCTTCGTGCTGTATTTCGCGCTGCCGTGCATGCTGTACCGCTTTGGCGCCAGCACCCCCATCGCGCAGCTGCTCGACCCGGCCGTGGCCGGCGTCTACCTGCTGTGCGCGCTGGTCATGGTGGGCGCCGCGGTGGCCCTCACGCGCAATGCGCGCATCGGCTGGAACGACGCCGCCTTTGGCGCCCTGGTGGCCGCCTTCCCCAACACCGGCTTCATGGGCGTGCCGCTCTTGGTGGCGCTGCTGGGCGCGCAGAGCGCGGGCCCGGCCATCGTCACCATCGTGGTGGACATGGTCATCACCAGCTCGCTGTGCATTGCGTTGTCGCGCCTTGACGGCGCGGGCACCCACGGCGTGGGCGTGGCGCTCAAGAGCGCCTTCAAGGGCATGGCCACCAACCCCATGCCCTGGTCCATTGCGCTGGGGGCGCTGGCCTCGGCGTTGCAGTTCACCCTGCCCGGCCCGGTGGACAAAACCGTGGCCATGCTGGCCGACGCCGCCTCGCCCGTGGCGCTGTTCACCATCGGTGCCGTGCTGGCCCGCTCGCAAATGAACCAGCATGAACAGGTGCTGGTGCGCGACTACGTGCCCGTTGCCGTGGCCAAACTGCTGGTGCACCCGCTGCTGGTGTGGTCGGTGGGTACGGCGGCCATCGCCGTGGGTGTGCCGCTCACGCCCTTTGCGCTGACGGTGCTGGTGCTGCTGGCCGCCCTGCCCAGCGCCAGCAATGTCTCGCTGCTGGCCGAACGCTTCGGCGCCCACAACGGCCGCATCGCACGAATCATTCTGGTGTCCACGGCCCTGGCGTTTCTGAGCTTTTCGGGGGCGGTGGCGTTGCTGACCTGAGCGCTTTCATTTTGATAGCTGTTGGCGCTTATTGCATAAGCGCTAGAGGCCAAAAACACTTCAATTCAATCCTGTGCCAACCTCGCATTGGGGTTCTTGCCGAAGGCCATGCCCATCCGGTTCGATCGGGAGGCGGGAGTTCGAGAGGTGTCGAATAATCCGGATGTGATGGAAGGGTTGGCCGAGCAGTTCAAGGTACCAAAGAATGCGCGTGTACGTGATGCTGGCCACTCTTGCCAAGCCCTTCGGTGCGATGGACCATGTCAACGTTGTCCATCAGAAACTTTCAGGAGAGTGGCATGAAACCAATGCAGATTGTGTGGAGGCGCCTCGTGATGGGCTGTGAGACTTGCACCCGTTGCGGGGATACGGGTCGCGAACTCGAGGCGGCCACGGCCCAACTCGCCGCGGCACTGCGACCGCTGGGGATCGAGCCCGTGCTCGAAATGCAGCAAATCGACGAAGCTGCGTTCAAGTCCAATCCCTCCGAGTCCAACCGCGTGTGGATCGCGGGCAAACCCATCGAGGAGTGGCTGGGCGCCGAGGTGGGCATGAGCCGTTGCTGCTCTGTGTGCGGCGACTCGGATTGCCGCACGATTGAAGTGGGCGGCCACACTTACGAGGCGATCCCGCAGGAGCAGTTCATCCAGGCAGGGTTGATGGCAGCCAGCCAGATGCTTGCGCCGACATCGGCATCGGCATCGGCACCGAACCGTGGCGCAGCATCGTGCTGCAGCGGTGCCGCAGGAGCCCCACCGAGCGCGCCAACTCCCAACCGAGCCAGCGGCGACTGCTGCGGTTAGCCCGACAGAACGGGAACCGGCGCGGCCATTTGCGCAAGACTTGATTTGCTTTTGATGGCTTGTCTTGCATGCCCCAAAAGGGCGGTTGCAAGTTCAAGTGCCATAAAACTCAATGCGCTGGTGCAGGCTGCTGGGTCAAGCGGCTGTAAATCCGCACTTTTTCCGCCGTGGTGTCCGACCAGCTGAACCTTTCTGCATAAGCCCGCGTTGAGGTGTGCAGAGGGTAGTTGCTGCGCAAGTGCGCCACCGCCTGTGCAATGCCCGCCGGCGTATTGCTGGGCATTAAGACGCCAGCCTCAGGCGAGGTGATGACCTCTGGTGTTCCCCATATATTGCTGGCGACCACCGGGGTGCCGCATGCCATCGACTCCAGGAGCACGTTGGCCCAGCCTTCCCGGCTGGAGGCCAAAACCAGGGCATCGCAGGCACCGTAGTAAAGGCAAAGCTCTTTTTGCGAAAGCACACCCAGAAACTTGACGCGGTTCTGAACACCGAGATCTGTGGCCAGTTTTCTGAGCTTGTTCTCGTCGGGGCCGCCGCCTGCGATGGCGAGGGTCACGTCGGGCATCAACGCGAGCGCGGCAATGGCGCGGTGATGCCCTTTTCGTGCCACCAGGTAACCCACCGACAGCAAGGTAAAGCCGCTGATTCCCAGCGCTGACCGCGTGGTGGGCCGGTCGACGGGTTTGAACAATTCCAGATCGACGCCGTTGCGCAGCGGCATGATGTCTTCGCGTGCCAAGCCAATTTTTTTCAGTTCAGTCTTCAGGGCCTCACAGACCGTCACGACGGCCGCAGCATTTTTGCCTGCCCACACTATCATTTTCCGGGGCAGGTAAAACTTCGGGATCAGGTTGATGTCTGTGCCCAGGGCGCTGATGACGACGGGTTTGTTGAAGTAGCGCCCCAGCAGCGTTGCTGCCACCCCGTCAGGGTAGAAGTAATGCGCATCGATGACGTCAAATTGAAAGCCTTCGTCCATCAGTCTGGCTATCGCGGACCTGGAAGCCATGGCCATCAGAAACGGCGCGACATGCATGCCCATCTTGGGCGGCAGAAAGTACCGGGGGTGTAGCACGCGCACGCCACTGCGCATTTCCTCTGTGGGCACTTTCGCAAAGCCCGCATAGTCGCCGAACATCTTGTGCGTGAACGGAAACCATGGCACCGGCGCCACCACCACCGTTTCGATCTTGCCCGTCTCCATGACCTTCTTCAGCGCGGTTTCCGTGAAGATGCCGTGATGCTGTTTGACGGCATTGGGGTACAGGGTAGAGAACGTAAGTATTTTCATGGCGGTAAAAAGTGACGTCGTTCGGACGCAAAGAGGGATGAGACCGGTGGTGAATCCGCTTCTTTGCACGGGGATCAATGCATGGTGTCTTGCGGGGGCGCCGGCTGCTGTGCCGCTATTTCAAGGGGGCCATGGGTTGCCGCGCTCAGGAAGAGGTCGCCATAGCGCTGGATCACTGTCTCAAGGCTGTAGCGGCGCTGCACCGAGATGAGCGCTTCTTGCGCCTGGGCGTTCGGCCGGCCCGATTGGCTGAGCCGCAGCAGTTCGGTCGCCAGCGCGGTGGCGTCGCCCGAGGGCACCAGGCTGCCGCACCGGCCCTGGTCCAGCACGTCCGCGTTGCCGCCAACGTTGGTGGCCACGATGGTCAGGCCCGTGGCCATGGCCTCCTGGAGGGCGCACGACGTCGCTTCTGAAAGGGACGGGAGGACGAAGCAGTCGAACGATCGCAGGATGTCTGCAATGTCCGAACGCGCACCCGGCAGCCAGGCGCGATCGCTCAACCCTTCGTTGTGCAGCCGCTGTGCCATCTCGCTGTGCAATGGCCCGTCACCCACCATGGCCAGCCGCAGGCGTTCTGTGCCGGGAGCGCCCGAACGCACCAGGTGGACAAAGGCGTCCACCAGCAGCAAGGGGTTCTTGATGTCCGCCTGGCGCCCCACCGTGCCAATGACCCAGTGCCGTTCGCGCTGGAACGGAAAACCCACCGGCAAGGCGTCGTCGCCGGTGCGCGGGCGAAACACGCGCGTGTCCACACCATTGGGGATCAGGTGCACGCGCTCAGCGGCCGCTCCAATCTGCGCACACTGGCGCGCCTGGTCCACTGACACCGCCACGTATTGGCTCACAAAGGGGCGATAAAGCCGTCTGAGCAGGCGGTAGCGCGCCGATTTGCCATTGATTTCATGCAAGTCCAGTCCGTGCTCGACATGCACACGCAGCGGAACCCGCGCGAGTGCCGCCACGGGCACGAACTCCAGTGCCCCCAGGTTGCAGCTGTGGAGCACGTCGGGCCTCAGGCGACGCAACAGTCGATAGACCTTGGGGTACAGGGCATAGGGCTGCCCCGGCGGCTTGTTGAGCGCGATGAGCTCCACATCCGTTCCATCAAGACGCCGGGCAAACTCGGGGTCGATGTCACTGAGTGCGATGACGGTGTGCCGAAACGATGTGCGCGGCAGGTGCCGAATGAGTTGCACCACCACGTTTTCCATGCCACCCGTGCCAAGCCGATAGACAAGGTGGGTGACGTGGCAGGGAGGGACGTGCATTGGGCCACTCTATGACGGTCTGCCAGAAAATGCCACCGCTAAATGGCCAGCGCACTCATCGTCTGGCTGCGCGGCCCGGCACGGTTGGTACAGGCCACCCGTTGCGAGCGGACACCGGCGAATTGCCTCGATAGGCGGGCGCCGAGCCGTTGCGGCCGCTCGCTCACATGGCGCAAGCGACCGTTTCGCGGTGAACTCGGGCGCTTCAGCGCCTGATGGCGCCTGGCGGCCACTGGCCCATACGTCGCACGCAACGCAGGGGTTTTTGCAATGCATCGAACGCCCGCACTCGCGTACCGCTTTAAAATGAAACGTTAACCGAAAGAACCGTCACGGCCGCGGCCCTGAAAGGCTTTCATTCTTGAAACCAAAGGTGGTGAAGATGAACAAGCCTTTTATTGCTCTGTGCCCCGAGATCACCCGGGCCAACGCGCTGACCCTGATGGACTGGCTGGAAGACGAGGACGTCACCCGCTACCTGAGCGATTCGCGCCATGTCTCCCGGTTCATCGAGCAGGTCATCGGGCGCGTCCAGTTGCCGATTCTCACCCATCTTTTCAACCAGGGCGGCCGGTTCTTCATGGCCTACGACGGGCAGGACGTGCCGGTGGGCTTTGTGCGCCTCGTCAAGGTGGGACGGGACTGCGAAATGGTGCTGGTCATCGGCAATCGCGACAACTGGGGCCGCAAGCTCGGCGCCAGCGCCATTCGCGAAGGCATGAAGCTCGCCTTCTTCGACATGCGGGCCGAGAAGCTCATCGCCAAGATCCACCCGGACAATGCGCGCTCGCTGAAGGCCTTCCTGCACAGCGGCTTTTTGCTGGAAAGCGAAACGCCTGCGATGAAGTCGCTTTCCATGAGCTCGGAGCGCTATCTCCGGCTCTTGCGCGAAAGCCCTGCGGTGCACGCCGCCGACATCTACATCACCGAGATTGACAAGGCCCGGCTCAGGAGTCTGGTCGAGCTTGAACGCGGCTCGGAGGTTTTTGAGCTGGAGCACGAGATCGAGCGGGCCATCGTCGTTGATCCCTGGAACGTGGCCGAGGATGTTGTCACGATGAACTCCCGGGCCTTGCTGCAGGTGGACGACGAGGAACTGGAAGTGGCGCTGGTGTACCCGGAGGACGCGGACGACCGTGCCGGGAAACTGTCGGTTTGCTCCGGCATCGGCACCGCGATCCTGGGCTACAAGGCGGGCGATGCCTTCAGCTGGCGGATTCCGGACCGGACCTGCCACATCCGGATTGAAAAAGTGCTTTACCAGCCGGAAGCCGCGGGCGACTTCCACTTGTAGGTTGGCACGCTGCGCTGCAGCGGCAGATCGTGCGTGCGCATCCACGGCGTACCGAGGTGCCGCTTCGGCTCTCTGGGCTGCATCCATTTCGATAGCTTCGAGGGATGATCTGCATAACTCCCTGCGGTCTGTGGCAGCGCGGCCTCGGGCGGTCCACTGCGTTGCTTTTCTTGCCAATAGCCGAGCTATTGGCTGCAAAAAGACGCCTTGCGGCCCATCCCGATCCGCACTACCACCGACGCGCGAGGGTTATGCAGGTCATCCCTTGCGCTTGTCCAGCAAGCGCAAGGGCCAAAAAACACCTCAAATCGCCAGCGGGTCCACATCCACCAGCCAGCGGATCAGGCCCTTGTGCTCGGGCTGGCTGCGGGTGGTTTGCAGCACGGGCTGCCAGGCGGCCAGAAAGCGCTGCAGCGCAGCGCGGCTGGGGCTTTCCATGAGCATCTGGGCGCGTTCTACATTGGCCACGCGCTGGATGGTGAGGGGCACGGGCGGGAACAGGGTCACCAGGTCGAGCCCCGGCAGGCCCGTCGCATGGGCTGCGGCGGTGGCGGCCGACAGGAATCCCTGGGCCACCTCCTGCGTGCGGGCGTCGGCCCGTACCAGCGCCTGGTATGAGAACGGGGGCATGGCGGCCTCTTCGCGTTCCTTCAATTGCTGGGTGGCAAAGGCGGGGTAGTCGTGCGTGCGCAGCGCCTCAAACACGGCGTGCTGGGGGTGAAAGCTCTGCACCCACATTTCGCACTGCGTGCCCTGCGCGGCCATGTAGGCGGCGTCGCGCCCGGCGCGGCCTGCGGCCTGCATGAGCAGTGCAAACAGCCGCTCAGGCGCACGAAAGTCGCTGCTGAACAGGGCGCCGTCGGGCTGCACGGCGGCCACCAGCGTGATGCGCCGAAAGTCGTGGCCCTTGGCAATCATCTGCGTGCCCACCAGCACATCCACCTCGCCCGAATGCACCTGCGCCAGCTGCGCCTCCAGCGCGCCCTTGGCCTTGGTGGTGTCGGCGTCGATGCGGGCGATGCGGGCAGGGTCGCCATCGGGCCGCTGCACGTTGCGCAGCAGGGCGCTCAGTTGTTCTTCAAGCTGCTCGGTGCCCCGGCCCATGGGCTGGATGTCGGGGCTGCCGCAGGTGGGGCAGTGGTAGGGCACGCGCACGGTGAAGCCGCAGTGGTGGCACCGCATGGTGCGGTCGGTTTTATGGAAAACCTGGTGCGCGCTGCAGTGGGGGCAGTCGCTTTTCCAGCCGCAGTCTGCGCAGTGCAGCACGGGCGCATAGCCCCGGCGGTTGAGCAGCACCATGCTCTGCTCGCCGCGCGCCACGCGCTCGGTGATGGCGGCCAGCAGCGGGGCGCTGAACACGGTGCGACGGGGCTGCTGGTTCATGTCCACCCGCCGCACGCGGGCCAGGGCGCCTGCGCCAATGCGGCTGGGCATGTGCAGGCGCACGTAGCGCCCGCCCTCCGGGTCTTCGGGCGTGGGTGGGCGGCTGGCGTGCCAGCTCTCCAGCGACGGCGTGGCCGAGCCCAGCAGCACCTTGGCACCCTGCTCGCGCCCGCGCCAGATGGCCAGGTCGCGCGCCGAGTAGCGGGCGCCTTCCTGCTGCTTGTAGCTGGGGTCGTGCTCTTCATCCACCACGATGAGTTGCAGCCCCGGCAGACTGGCAAACACGGCCATGCGCGTGCCCAGCACAATGCGCGCGCTGCCGCTGTGCGCGGCCAGCCAGCTTTTCAGGCGCTGCGGGTTGGTCATGCCACTGTGCAGCGACACCACGGCGCCGGGGCCAAAGCGGGGGGCGAAGCGGCCCACAAAGCGTTCCTCCAGCTGGGGCGTGAGGTTGATTTCGGGCACCATCACCAGCGCCTGGGCCGGAAATCCATCGCCTGGGTCGGCCTCCAGCATCTCTTGCACGCAGCGCAGGTACACCTCGGTCTTGCCGCTGCCGGTGCTGCCAAACAGCAGGAAGGGGCCTTTTTCTGCAGCAATTCGGGCTCTGGCGCTTTCCTGTTCTGCGGTGAGCGCTATGTTTTTAATAGTTTTTGACGTGTCTCCGGCCGCCGTGGCAGGGCGGCGCAAGCGGCGCGCCAGCTGTTCGGGTTTCAGGTCGCGCAGTTGCGGGGGCAGGGCGGCCAGGGCGACTTCGCCCAGCGCGCGCTGGTAGTAGCGCGCCGCAAACGCCACCAGGCGGCGCCAGGACAGATCGAGCGGGGCCACGCCTTCCAGCACGCCGGCAATGGCGCGCAGGGTGGCGCCGTCGGGCAGCTCCCCCGTGGCCTGGTCGGCATCCCACACCACGCCCAGCACCTCGCGGTTGCCCAAGGGCACGCGCACCAGCGTGCCGGGTGCAAGCGGGCGCTCACTGGCGTAGCTCAGCAGGTCACCCACGCCGCTGTGCGAAGGGGTGTGCAGGGCCACATGGACGATGCAGGGATGGGCAGGCAAGGTTACAACCGCTTGTTGATGTGGTGCAGGGATGTGGGCGCTAAGTGCTTGATCTGGCAGGCATTGGGGAGTAATCCCGGATTTCTGTGGATAACTTTGTTGACATCCTGCGCCGATGCACTGCCAGACCGCATGAACACTGGCTTGCAACAGATTGCCCGGAAAAATGGCACAGTCAAAAAATCCTTATGAATCAATCATCTGAAGAATTTTTGGCGAAATTTTTGTGGTAGCACGCTCGCCCGCCGTTTTGCTGCGCCGCATCACGATCAGTGTGCATAAGTCGTACACCCCAGGTTCGTCAAGAGGGGAAAACGCCCCCGTTTTGTGCTAGTGGTGGGCGGAGCTCTTCAAAAATGCGTTCACTTTGTGCTCCAAGTGCTTGATTTCACAAGGTATTTGCAAGAAATTCAGAATATCTGTGGATAACTTTGTTGATATCCACTGGATTTGGCTTGCAAGCCCTTGAAATTGCGTGCTCTGGCTGGATTGCACGCAAAATAAGCAGCGCAATTAACTTGTTTGAAATCAATCACTTACATCGAATTTTGCAAGTGGTCAAAGATTGTCTTGACGAAGCGCAGGGGCTGCGAAGTGGTAGCCGCCGCTGCGCCCGGTTTGTGCATAACCCCATGGCCAGGTGCGCCCCCGGTTGGTGCACGGGGGCTTGCCGCTGCGCTCACCGCTGGCGCTGCGCGCGCGAGTGGCTGTGCACGGCTTCGACCAGCGCGGCCACGTGCTCGGGTGGCGTGAACTGGCTGATGCCGTGGCCCAGGTTGAAGATGTGCGTGGGGCCGGTGGTGGTGCGGTCGGTGTGCGGCGTGCCGAAGCTGTCGAGCACGGCATGCACCTGGGTCACGATCTGCGCGGGCGGGGCAAACAGCACATTGGGGTCGATGTTGCCTTGCAGCGCCTTGCCGGGGCCGCCCACCTGGCCGCCGACAATGGCGCGCGCCTTGCCCAGGTTGGCCGTCCAGTCCAGGCCCAGCACCTCGCAGTCGATGTCCTTCATGTCCTCGAGCCAGATGCCGCCGCCCTTGGTGAAGACGATGCGCGGCACGTCCTGGCCGTCTACGCCGGTGCGCTTGAGCTGCGCGAGCACGCGGCGGGTGTAGGCCAGGCTGAATTCCTGGAATGCGCCGTCGGCCAGCACGCCGCCCCAGCTGTCGAACACCATCACGGCCTGGGCGCCCGCGTCGATCTGGGCGTTGAGGTACTGGGCCACGGCGTCGGCGTTCACGGCCAGAATGCGGTGCATCAGGTCGGGGCGGCTGTACATCAGCGTCTTGACAAGGCGGTAGTCGTCCGAGCCCTTGCCTTCGACCATGTAGCAGGCCAGCGTCCAGGGGCTGCCCGAGAAGCCGATCAGCGGCACGCGGCCGTTGAGCGCCTTGCGGATGCTGGTGACGGCGTCAAACACGTAGCGCAGCTTGTCCATGTCGGGCACGGCCAGTTGGGCCACGTCGGCCTCGGTGCGGATCGATTGGGCAAAGCGTGGGCCCTCGCCCTCGGCAAACGTCAGGCCCAGGCCCATCGCGTCGGGCACGGTGAGGATGTCGCTGAACAAAATGGCAGCGTCGAGCGGGAAACGCTCCAGCGGCTGCAGGGTCACTTCGGTGGCGTAGTCCACATTGGTGGCCAGACCCATGAAGCTACCCGCCTGGGCACGCGTGGCCTTGTATTCAGGCAAATAGCGGCCCGCCTGGCGCATCAGCCACAGGGGGGTGTAGTCGGTGGCTTGGCGGCGGCAGGCGCGCAAAAAGGTGTCGTTGGTGAGGGGGGCGAAGGTGGTGCTCATGCCCGCAATTGTCGCAGGGCGCGCTGGCGCAGGCCACTGGCCCGGGTTTCGGTCTGGAAGAAGCGGTCCTCCTGTTGCGTCGGCCTGCTCGCGGGGATGGGCCGCAAACGCTGTACATCCAGCGGGTTGTGGTTCGAAGTTTGGGTGTTTTTGGCTTCTGGCCATTGATGGATAAGCGCTATAAGCTATTAATTTAATAGCGTTCCGATCTTGCCTGCCTCCAGCAGCCTTGTCAGCAGCGGGTGCATGACCTTGCGTGCGCTGTAGATCAGGTGAAACTGCTCCTGCACCTCGGGCGTGCTGCCCACCTGCACCAGTCCGTGGGTTTGCGCCAGGTGCTCGCCCAGCGATACCGGCGCGGGCATCACGCCCATTCCGGTGGCGGCAAAGGTGCTCAAGAGGGCGCTGTCTTCAAACTCGCCGGCAATGCGCGGGCGGATGCGCTCGCGCTCCAGCCAGTGGTCGATGCGCGCGCGCATGGCGGCGTGGTCGGTGGGCAGCAGCACCGGCACCACGGCCAGGCTGTGCGGAAAGCCGTTGGCCGCTGCCTCGGCCCAAAGCGGCGGGGCATACCAGGCGATGGCGCTGCTTCCCAGCAGCTGGCTGGTGGTGCGCAGGGCGGGGTTGGGGGGCGCCGCGCGGTCGGCCAGCACGGCGTCGAGCTTGTGCAGTGCCAGCTCGCCCAAAAGCGGCTGAAATTCGCCCTCATGGCACAGCAGCCGCAGGTGGGGCTCGTCCAGCACGGGCGTCAGCAGCCGGTGCACGGCCAGCTTGGCAATGCCGTCAGAGATGCCCAGGTTCAGCCGCAGCGTCTGGCCGCTGGCGGCCTCGCGCACGCGCACGGGCAGCAGCTCACCCAGCGCAAAGATGTGGTCGGCCTCGTGCAGCGCCGCCACGCCGGCGTCGGTCAGCACCAGGTTGCGGCCTTCGGTGCGCAGCAGGCTTACGCCCAGCGATTTTTCCAGCTCGCGCACCTGGGCGCTGATGGTCTGCACGGCCATGTCCAGCCGCTCGGCGGCGCGGGCAATGCCGCCTTCCTTGGCCACCACCCAGAAGTAGAAAAGATGGCGGTAATTGAAGCTTTGGCTCATGGGGGGCTTTCGGTGAGTGAAGCGGTGGGGTTCGTAAAAACCGAACCAATGCTACCAATATGACAGGTTTTTAAGAATCGATGCCGCCCCTACAGTGCAGCCCTGTGCCCGAGGCGAGCGGTGGGCAAAACAAATTCCCTTTCGGAGAAAAAGCATGGAAACGATAGGAACCTGGTGGATGTGGGCGGGATTTGCCGTCTTTGTGGTGGTGGCCATTGCCATCGACCTGTTGGTGATGGAGCGCCAGGGCGCGCACAAGGTCACGATGAAAGAGGCCGTGCGCTGGAGTCTTTTGTGGTTCTCGCTGGCCTTTGTGTTTGTGGCCATCCTGTGGTGGTATCTGGACGGCAGCCAGGGCCGTGAGGTGGCCAACACGGTGTCAATGCAGTTCATCACCGGCTATCTGGTGGAAAAAAGCCTGTCGATCGACAACATCTTCGTGTTTCTGATGCTGTTCAGCTACTTTGCCGTGCCGCCGCAATACCAGAAGCGCGCGCTCATCATCGGCATCATCGGCGCCATCGTGCTGCGCACGCTGCTGATTCTGGTGGGCGCCTGGCTGCTGGCCACCTTCCACTGGCTTTTGTATGTATTTGGCGCATTTCTGGTGTTTACCGGCGCGAAAATGTGGTTTGCTGCAGGGCAGGAGCCCGACATTGCCACCAATCCGGTGCTCACCCTGCTGAAAAAGCGCATGCGCATCACTGACCGGTTTGACGGCGAAAAGCTCAGCACCATGATCGACGGCGTCAAGCACTACACCCCGCTGTTCGTGGTGCTGGTGCTGATCGGCACCACCGACATCATCTTTGCGGTGGACAGCATCCCCGCCATCTTTGCCATCACCAGCGACCCGTTCATCGTGCTCACGGCCAACATCTTCGCCATCCTGGGCCTGCGCGCGCTGTACTTCCTGCTGGCCGACCTGGCCAACCGCTTTCACCTGCTGGCCTATGGCCTGGCCCTGGTGCTGGTGTTCATCGGCGGCAAGATGCTGCTCATCGACCTGGTGAAGATCCCGATTGGCTATGCCCTGCTGGTCACGGCCTCGCTGATTGCCGGCTCCATCGTGCTGTCGCTGCGGGCGTCGAGCCAAGGCTCGCCGGCCCTGCCCCCCAAGGGTTGAGAAGGCGTGAACGAACCCACCATGCCCGCTCATCCCGCCAAAACGCACCCCCTCGTCGTTGCAAATGCTCGCCATAGCCCGAGCTATGGCTGCGCTTTGCGCCTCGACAGGCCGCGTTTTGGCGGCCTGCTCGGCCACGCCGGATTCATTCACACCTTCTAAGTGTTCGCCGCCATGCAGATGCTGTGCCGCTTGCGCCGCTGGTTGCGGGGGCTGGAGCCCCGCGTGCGGGGTCACATGGACCGGCCCTGGCTGCTGCGCCTGCAGCCCTGGCTGGAGCAGCGCGCGCTGTTCCGTTTTCAGCGCCAGCCGCTGGCCCGGGGTGTAGCAGCGGGCATGTTCTGCGGGCTCATTCCCGGCCCGCTGCAGTTGCCTGGCACCCTGCTGGCCTGCGCCTGGCTGCGCGGCAATGTGGTGGCGGGCGGCATGACCACGTTCTATACCAACCCCCTGACGATCGTGCCGCTGTATGCGCTGGCCTTTTACCTGGGCGCGCTGGTGATGCCCGGAGAACAGGTCATGCCCGCCTGGGGCAGCGTGGCACCCGACGGCGCGTTTTCAGTGCAGGCGCTGGCCGCATGGATGCAGGCCCTGGGCACCCCGCTGCTGGTGGGGTTGCCCACGCTGGGGCTGCTGCTGGCAGCGCTGGGATATGTGGCCGTGCACATCCTGTGGCTGGCGCCAGCCGTGCAGCGCGGGCGCCGCTGGCAGCACTGTCGCGTGGCAGTTGGCACCACACCGCCTGCGGAGCATTGACCAGCGGGTGTCGATGCGCGCAGCCCGAATGGCGGCGGAGATCTCAGAGTGCCGGAACCATAAAAATGGAATCAGGCCGTGGCCCGCCCCAGTGCCTGGTCGATATCCCACAGGATGTCGTCCACGTCCTCGATGCCCACGCTCAGGCGCACCATGTCGGCGCTCACGCCGGCCCGGGCCAGTTCTTCGTCATTGAGCTGGCGGTGCGTGGTCGAGGCGGGGTGGATCACCAGCGTCTTGGCGTCGCCGATGTTGGCCAGGTGGCTCAAAAACTCGCACGCGTCGATGAACTTCTCGCCCGTGGCCGCGCCGCCACCCTTTGCACTTTTGACGCCAAACGTCAGGATGCCCGAGGCGCCGGGGTGGCCATCCACCGCACGGAACTGCTTGTGCGCCAAGGCGTGGTACGGCGAGCCGGGCAGGCCCGGGTAGTTGACCCACTGCACCTGCGGGTGGCCCTGCAGAAACTGCGCCACCTTCAGCGCGTTGCGGCAGTGCTCGCGCATGCGCAGGTGCAGCGTTTCGGCGCCCTGCAGCAGCTGCCATGCGTTCATGGGCGAGAGCACGCCGCCAAAGGTGCGGTTGACCTCCATGCGCGCCTTCATGGTGTAGCCGAAGTCGCCAAAGGTCTCATAAAACTTCACGCCGTGATAGGCACGGCTCGGTTCGACCATCTCGGGGAACTTGCCGTTGTCCCACGGAAACTTGCCGCCTTCCACCACCACGCCGCCCATGGTGGTGCCGTGGCCGCCGATGTATTTCGTGGCGCTGTGCACCACGATGTCGGCGCCAAAATCGAGCGGGTTGCACAGGTAGGGGCTGGCCACCGTGTTGTCGATGACCAGCGGCACGCCGTGGGCATGCGCCACCTCGGCAATTGCGGCGATGTCAAGCACGTTGACCAGCGGGTTGCCGATGGTTTCGCCATACACCGCGCGCGTGTTGGGGCGCATGGCGCGGGCAAAGTTCTCGGGGTCGGCCGGGTCGACAAACGTGGTCTCGATACCGAGGCGCGCAAACCCCACGCCCAGCTGCCCCACCGTGCCGCCATACAGCGTGCTCGCCGCCACGATGTGGTCGCCGGTTTTGAGAATGGCCAGCAGCGCCGCCATTTGTGCGGCCATGCCGCTGGCGCAGGCCAGCGCGGCGCGGCCGTTTTCCAGGCTGGCGATGCGTTCCTCGAACACCGCCACCGTCGGGTTGCTGATGCGGCTGTAGACATTGCCGAAAGTCTGCAGGTTGAACAGGCTGCTGGCGTGCTCGGCGCTGTCAAACACAAAGCTCGTGGTCTGGTGGATGGGCGTGGCGCGCGCGCCGGTCACCGGGTCGGGCTGGGCGCCGGCGTGGATGGCGCGGGTGCCAAAACCATAGGCATGGTCGGCTTGGTGGGGAGAGTTGCTCATGGCGGTTTATGCATCAAATTGGCCGCAAGCGCTTATGTATAAAGCGTAAGCAGCTATTAAAACAGGAATAACCAGTCAGTAGGGCAGCTGCCGCAGCCGCTTGGCGGTGATCACGCCGGTGTTCACGCCCATCCAGCCCAGGCCGCCAAACAGGCGCGCGTGTTCAATTTTTACGCAGCGGTTCTGTATGACCTGCAGGCCCGCGTCTTCGGCGCGCCGGGCAGCGTCTTCATTGACCACGCCGAGCTGCAGCCACAGGCAGCTGGCGCCAATGGCAATGGCATCCTCGGCCAGCGGTGGGATGTCTTCGCTTTTGCGAAAGCAGTCCACCATGTCGATGCGCCCGCCTTGGCGGGCGATGGCCTGCCCCGCGTCGGACAGGCTGGCGAAGCAGATCTCGCCCAGGATGCTGCCGCCGCCCTGCGCCACCACCGGGTTCACCGGCACGATGCGGTAGCCATGCGCCTGCATGTACTTGGCGGCAAAGAAACTGGGGCGGTGCCATTGCGGCGACAGGCCCACCACCGCAATGGTGCGGCAGCGGCCCAGCACGTCGCGCAGGGTGCTGATGGTGTCGGGGGTGCGGCTCATGCGTGGCAGTGTACGCAAGCATGACCGCGCATGTGCGCTGCCCGCCCCTTGCGCCGCTACAGGTCGGCCAGCACCGCCCGCACCTCGTCCACGCTGAGCACTTCCGTCAGCACCACCGGCGGCTTGCCGGGGCGGTAGAACACATACACGGGAACGCCGCTGCGGCCCAGCGCGGTGAGAGCCGCCGTGATGGCGGGGTCGCGCCGCGTCCAGTCGGCGCGCAGCAGGGCCACGTTCCTGGCTTGCAGTTCGGCCAGCACGTCGGCGTTGGCCAGCGTGGTCTTTTTGTTGTATTGGCAGGTCACGCACCAGGCGGCCGTGAAGTCCACAAACACCGGGCGGCCAGTGGCCACGATCTGCTCGGCCGCGCCGGGTGTCCAGGGCTGCCAGCCGGTGCCTGCAGCGGCTTCGGCGCTGGATGCTGCCGTGGCGGGCGCGGCGGTGGACGCAACGGTGGTCACCTGCGGTGCAAAGGCCCAGACCAGCAGCGCCATCGCCGCGATGGACACAGAGCCCATCCACCAGCGGGCAAGGCCCGCCAGCGACAGCGCCCACACCACCATGGCCAGCCCCACCAGCAGGATCAGCAGCGCGCCCGCGCCATCAATGCCGCTTTGCTGGCCCAGCACCCACACCAGCCACACCACGGTGGCCAGCATGGGAAAGGCCATGAGCTTGCGGAAAGTGTCCATCCAGGCACCGGGGCGCGGCAGTGCGCGGGCCACGGCGGGCACAAAGCTCGCGGCCAGGTACGGCAGCGCCAAGCCCAGGCCCAGCGCCGCAAACACGGCCAGCGCCTGCGGTGCGGGCAGTGTGGCCGTGAGGCCCAGTGAGGCGCCCATGAACGGCGCCGTGCAGGGCGAGGCCACGGCCACGGCCAGCACGCCGGTCAAAAAGCTGTCTGCTACCGGGTGCCGCGCCTGCAGGCTGGCCACTGACGACGGCAGAAAGTGCCCCAATTCGAACACCCCCGCCAGATTCAGCGCAATCAGCGTGAACAGTGCCGCCAGCCCCGCCACCACGGCGGGCGACTGCAGCTGAAAGCCCCAGCCAATGGCCTCGCCCGCCGCCCGCAGGCCCAGCATGAGTGCGCCCAGCGCGATGAACGACAGCACCACGCCCGCCGTGTAGGCGATGCCACTGATGCGGTGGGCGCGGCGGTTTTGCGCATGCTGGGTGAATCCCACCACCTTGATGGCCAGCACCGGGAACACGCAGGGCATGAGGTTGAGGATGAGGCCCCCCAGCAAGGCGCCCAGCAGCGCAGCCGTGAGGGTGAGGGACGAGGCCCCGCCGCCTGGCGTTGCCGTTGCCGCATTGGTGGCGGCGTTGCCGCCCGCCTGCGCCGCATTGGCCTTGAGCGCAGCCTCCAGCGCGGGCGATACGGTGGCCACGGCGGCGCCCTGGGGCCAGGTGCCCAGCACCTTCAGCTCGGCGCGGTAGCCCGTGCGTGTGTCGGGGCCGGTGGCGTGGCCTGCGGTTTCTTGCCCGGATGTCTTCTCGGCCAGCACCACCGGCATCAGGCTGGGGCTGGCGCTGCGCTGGGGCGACAGCGGCACGGTGGCCGTCCACACGTTGCCTTTCCAGGCCTGGGGCCACGGCGCGGCGTTGTCGATGATCTCGCCGGTTTCGGGAAACAGGTCCAGCGTTTTGCCCCGCAGCGCCACGGGCAGGCCGTGCACGCTGATCTGCAGTGCGTTGCCATCGGCCATTTGCGCCTGGTT
The DNA here is from genome assembly GCF_002281195.1 of Acidovorax sp. 35-64-16. Taxonomy (NCBI): domain Bacteria; kingdom Pseudomonadati; phylum Pseudomonadota; class Betaproteobacteria; order Burkholderiales; family Comamonadaceae; genus Acidovorax; species Acidovorax sp. 35-64-16. Next base: position 41,594 of record NZ_NCFM01000017.1, read on the forward strand.
CTCTTGCCCGCTGCCGCCGGTGCCCGCCAGCACGGGTTGCGGCTGCGCCATGGCGGCGGCCTCGAATGCGCCGCCGTGCAGCGCCGTGGTGCTCTGGATGGGCAACTTCAGCGTGAACACGCCTTCTTCGGGGATGCACTCTTTGCGGCACACCAGCCACGAGGCGCGCAGCTCGATGGTGGCGTCCTTGGTCAGCGGGCCGGGGGCGAAGGTGCTGGCCACCGTTACGGGCACGGGCAGCAGCACCGTGCCTTCGTAGCCATAGTTGGCCAGCGTGCCGATGGGGATTTTTCGGGGCAGGGGCCAGGCGATTTCGCCAGCGTCCAGGCCGGCGGGCAGCGTCCAGGTCAGTTCGGTGGGCAGGCCAGAGTCGCCGGGGTTCTTCCAGTAGGTGTGCCACTCGGGCTGGTGGGTGATCGAGAGGCCCAGCCACAGCGGCTGGCCGGGCGCCACGCCCTGGGGTGCATGGGCCAGCAGCTCGGCGCGCACATAGGGTGTGGTGACCACGCTGCCGGCTGCGGCGCTGGATTTTTGGCTAAATTGGGCGTTGGCGCCCGTGAATAAAGCGCTAGCAGCTATAAAAAGCAGAGCAAAAAAGAGACGGAAGTGCAGGCGTTGGGGCATGGTTAGAGGGTGTGAGCGCTCGGCGCAGCGGTTGGTTCCGGCGCCCCCGGCCGGGCGCGCCGGAGCGCCCTGCCTGGAGCCCGCGGCCTGCCTTATTGTGTTGCCAGGTTCAGCTGGGCCTGGGGCGTCCATTTTTCGTCGGGCTTGGCGGCCTTGGGTGCGGCGATGAACAGGCGCTCCTCGGGCAGCTTTTGCTCGGCCAGATAAGCCTTGACGGCCTGGCCGCGCTGTGTGGCCAGCTCGGTGGCCTCGTCTTCGGTGGCGGCGGGCAGGTGGGCCAGCAGCAGGGCTTCCATCTCGGGCACTGGCAGGTCTTTGGCCATGCCCACCAGGTTGCGCGGCTTGGGCATGTCGGCGCGGCGGTACACCTCTTTGAGCAGCGCCGGGTATTCGGCGGCCTGCACGGGGGTGGTGTCGGCGGGGGCCGCGCGGCGTTTTGCGGCGTGCACCAGCGCTTGCAGGCGCTTGCGCTGGATGGCGTCGCGTTCGCGCTCGAGGCTGGCCGTGCCGGTGACGGTGATCTTGAGCGCGGGCCGATCGGTGAGCGCTTTTGCCACCTTGTCCAGGCCCTGCCGGGCCTCGGGCGTGAGGGCGGCACTGCCCGGGGCAAAGGCCACGCTGCTCAGTTCGTCACCGCCGCCAAAAGCGCGGGCCAGCAGGCTGAACGGGGCGGTGATGGCCTTGCCGATCAAATTGACGATGATCTTGAAGATGACCGGGCCGATGCGAAATTGCGGGTCGTTCAGCGAGCCGCTGATGGGCAGATCGAGGTCGATCACGCCACGGCTGTCAGACAGCAGGGCCACGGCCAGCTTCACCGGCAGGCTGTTGGGGGCGCCCTCCACCGGGTCGCCGAACGTGAGCTGGTTGAGCACCAGCTTGTTGCTCGCCGTGAGCTGGCCGTTGGGCAGCACCTTGTAAGAGACATCCATGCTGAGCTTGCCGCGCTCGATGCCGTGCCCCGCGTATTTGACGGAATAAGGCGTAAGGGGCGGCAGTTCGAGGTCGCGCACCTTGCCCTGGATATCGAGCGCCAGCGGCTTGGCCAGCGGATTGAGCTTGCCGGTGATCTCCAGCGATGCCGAGCCCTCGGCGCGCCCGCGCAGCTCCAGGTCGGCCAGCACGGGCTCGCTGCCCGCAGGTTGGGACGAGAACGCGCTGAGCTTGCCGGTCAGCTCGGTCAGGTCGGCCGAGTAGTTGGGCTTGATGAAAAAGTCCGAGAACAGCACCTTGCCGTTGACCAGGCTCACCGGGCCGAACACCACCACCGGGGCCAGGGGGTCGGGCGGGGTGGCTGGGGAGGGGGGCAGCGCGGTGCTGGCCGATGCCGTGGCGTTGGCGGTGCTCGCGGGCGTGTCGGGGGGCGAGCTTGGCGCCTGCGCCACGGGGGCGGCTGGTGCGGTGTCGGCGGCCGGGGGCGTGTTGTTGACCTGGGCGGGGCTTTTGGCAATGTCGCTCAGGTTGATGCGGCCGTTTTCGTTGATGGTGATGCGCGCAAAGAAGTCGGCCAGGCTGGTCTCTTTGACCTCCACCCGGGGGGCGGTGTCGGGCGCCAGGGCCACGCTCAGGCCGCGCAGGCCCAGGCTCTTCCAGGCCAGCAGTTCTTCGCCCACCTGGTCTGCGGTCTTGGGCGTGGCGGCAGCCGTGCTGTTGGCGCGCAGCTCGTCGATGGCGGCATCGCCGCTCACGCGCAGCGTGGTGCCGCGCGCGCTTTGGGCCATGGCCACCTGGCCCCGAAAACCCGCCTCGGCGTGCAGCAACTCGATGGCGAACCGGTCGGCCAGGTAGCCGTCCAGGGCGTGCAGGGGCAGGCGGCTGGCCTCCAGGCGCCCCTGCGTGGCAAAGGGCTGGGGTGTCAGCGTACCCCGGTAGTCGAGCTTGCCGGCATTGCCCCGGGATTCGACTATGCCGGCGTTGCCCCGGGATTCGACAAAGCCGGCATTGCCGCGGCGTGCGGCCACCCGGGCCGAGAGCTGGAAGGCCTCGGGCTTGCCGCCGTCCAGCGCCAGGTTGCGGGCCTGCAGGCTCAGCGCCGACAGGTTCAGCGCCACGGGGCGGGGCTGGGCGCGGTCGGCAAAGGCCATGCTGCCCTCGTCTACAGCCAGCTCGCCCAGGCGCACGCGCCATGCGGGTGCAGCGGGCGCAGCGGGTGGCGGTGCGGAGGCTTGCGCTGTGGTGGCGCTGGAGGGACTGGCGGCGGGCGCGGACTTGAGCCAGCGCTCGGCCATCCAGCGGCCATCGGCGGCGCGTTCCACCGTGGCCTTGGGCTGGGTGATGCCCAGGCGCTCGATGTCCACGGTGCGCGTGTCCAGGTTCAGCTTCAGGCCGTCCAGCGCCAGCTTGCCCACGCTGGCCAGCGCGGTCTTGCCCTGTTGCAGGGCCAGTTGCTCCAGCGCCAGGGGACCCGCGCCAAGCGTGATGCCCGTAGCGCCTGCCTTGGCGGCGTCGCCAGCAGGGGCTTGCCACTGCAGGGCCAGCTCGCCGCTGACCAGGCCGGTCAGCACGGGCTCCAGCGTCTGGGCCAGGTAGGGCGCGGCCAGTTGCAGGGCGAGGGCCTGGGCAGTCAGGCGCACCTCGGCGGCACGGTCGGTGGCCTGACCCTTGAAAGCCAGGGTGCTGCCCTGCACGCCCAGCGCGCCCGTGAAGGTGAGCGGGGCCTTGAAGGGATAGGCCACATCGGCCACATCCAGCGTGAGGTCGGTGGCCTCCAGCGCGGCGGCGGGGCGGGTGCTCTGGTCGCTCCAGCGCACCTGGCCCTTGCGCACGGCGGCCGCCGCCACCGCCACGGTCCAGCCGGGGGCGGGGGCTGTGGCTGCGGGTGGGTTTGCGCTGCTGGCGGGGGCCTGGGGGGCCGATGCCGCCGGTGATGTGCGTGCCGGCGCTGCCGGTTTGGCGGCGGCGGCCGGGGTAGCCAGTTGCGCGAGGTTGACCGCGCCCTGGGCATTGCGCGCGGCCGTCACGATGGGCGACGCCAGCTCCACGCGGGCCAGGCGCACCACCTGGTCGAGCGGCCGCACATCGGCCATGTCCACCGTGAGGCGCTCGTACGACAGCAGGGGCTGGTTGTTGCGGTCAGCAATCTTGACGTTGCGCGTCTGCGCCGTGCCGCTCAGTGTCACGGCCAGGCGGGGTGCCTGCTCAAACGCCACCTTCAGGTCCAGGTCGAGCAAGGCACCCTGCACCCGCACCGGCAGGCTGGCGGGCAGGTAGGGCAGGTAAGGCGCCAGATCAAGCCCCTCCCACTTCACCGTGGCGTCGCCCTTGCCGGTTTGCGCAAACGGCGTGCCCTGCACCGACGAGTCAAACCGGCTGTCGCCGACGACAAACGACAGGTGCGGCTCCACCTTGATCTCGCGTTGCGAGGGCAGGGTGCTGATGAAAGGCACTTTGAGGGCCAGCTGGCGCACGGTGTGGAGTGCGTCGACCCTGTGGTCGTTGAATTCGATGGTGCCGTCCGTTAGCGCCAGGTTGTAAAGCGCCAGCCGTGCGGGGCCGCTGGCCGGTTTGTCGCTGGGGGCGGCGAGCCGCGCGAGGATGTCGTCCACGTCGTAGTGGCCGTCCGAGAGGTGCGTGAGCCGCAGATGGGGCGCGTCGACCGCGAGGGCATCCACCACCGGCGCCAGGCGCAGCAGCGACTGCAGCTCGGCATCGGCATAGATGCGTGCAATCTGAAGCTGCGGGGGGCCGCCCTGGGCGCCGCCAATGGCGATGTCGCGCAGGGTCAGTTCCAGCGTCCAGGGCGTGAACTCGATCGCCCCCACGGTCACTGGTCGGCCCAGCTGTTCACTGGCGATGCGCTCCAGCGGGCCTTTCGCCAGGTGCGCAATAGCCAGCCAGCTGACCATCCACCACACGATCAAGGCCGCCAGTGCGCCCACTGCGAGGCGAAGCCAGCGTTGCTGGCGCGAGGAGGCAATAGAAAAAGAGGGCAGGGACAAAGGCATGGCGAGGTGCAAAAAGTGAGCGCCGCGGTCCCAAGGGCCTGATGCAAAACGACCGCGCGCGAGCCGCTATTGTCCCCGTTGTCTGACCGTCGGGGTAAGCCATTGCATCCCGTGCACCGGGGTGCTTCCAACTGGTGGATAGTCGGGGTGGTCATGCCCCTGTCGGGCAAAGCCACTTCCATGCAGCCATCTTCTTCTTCTTCTTCTTCTTCTTCTGTGGTCGTTCCTGCAGCAACTATCTGGTCGCGCTCGCTCACCCGCCTGCTGCGTGGCAGCGGCTGGCTGCTGCTGGGCCTGTGTGCGTTGCTGGCAGCGCTGTCCTTCCACGGCTTCACGTTGTATTGCGAGAACTTTGGCTGCATTTACCGGGGTCTTGTCTGGGTGGTGTGGGCCGTGCTGGCGGGCGTGGGGCTGGTGGTGGCGCTGGCAGTGCGGGCATGGCAGCGCCGCCGTGGCTTCAGCACGCGCGCCAGCGGGCTGGCACTGGTGCTGTTGCTGGCGATGGGCGTGGGCCATCTGCTGTATTGGCTGCTCACCACGGTGCTCAAGTGACCTGCATTCCTTTCATGCCCAGGCCGAGGCGGCAGCCACTACCATGGCGGGCATGACTGCTGCCACCCACCCACCCCTGCCGTCGCGCTTCTGGGCCGACCTTTCCACCCGCGACTTCATCGGGCTGCGCGCCAGCGGCCAGGCCCGGCAGACGGTGGCCGTGCTGCCGGTGGCGGCCATCGAGCAGCATGGGCCGCACCTGCCGCTGTCGGTGGATGCCACGCTGCTGCAGGGCGTGATGGACGCCGCGCTGCCGCTGCTGCCCGCTGCGCTGCCCGTGCTGTTTTTGCCGCCGCAGGTGGTGGGCCTGAGCCCCGAGCACATCCGCTTTCCCGGCACGCTCACGCTGTCGCCCGCCACGGTGATTGCGCTGTGGACCGAGATTGGCGAATGCGTGGCGCGCGCCGGGGTGAAAAAGCTCTTGCTGTTCAACGGCCATGGCGGCCAGGTCAGCGTGATGGACATCGTGGCGCGCGAGTTGCGCACGCGCAGCCATCTGCTGGTCTACAGCGCCAGCTGGTTCAGCCTGCCTCTGCCCGACGCCGTGGCTGGCCAATTCAGTGCCGAAGAGCACCGCTTTGGCATCCATGCGGGCGAGATCGAGACCTCAATGATGCTGCACCTGGCGCCAAGCGCGGTGCACATGGAGCACGCGCGCGATTTCCGCTCCACCTCGCAGGACCGGGCCGAGCGCTACGCCATCCTGGGCAACGGCAAAAGCGCCAAGCTGGGCTGGCAGATGCAGGACTACCACGTGGCCGGTGCCGTGGGCAATGCCGCCGCCGCCACAGCCGACAAGGGCCGCGCGGTGGTGGATGCCGCCGCACAGCAACTGGTGCGCTTGCTGCAAGAGCTGCACGACCTGCCGCTGGCCACCTTGGTGGATGGCGCCGGGGGCCTGGTCGAATAACGCGTATTTTGGGTGTTTTTGGCCTCTAGCGCTTATGGAATAAGCGCAAGCAGCTATTATTTTGATAGTTTTTTTAACTACATCACCCGCCCAAACCACCCCACCGACAGCCCGGCGGCCAGCACCGCCAGCGCCGCCCCCACCAGCGCCAGCACGGCAGAGACTTCGGTTTCGCGCTTTTCCACCGTGAGGCGCGAACTCAGGGTTTCATAGACCTTCTTCAGGTCGGCGGCCGTGGCAGCGTGGAAATATTCGGCCTGGGTGCGCAAGGCCACGGCCTTGAGGGTTTCTTCATCGAGCCGCACGCGCATCGACCAGCCCTCGAAACCGATGGTTTCACCCTGCACCGTGCCCACGCCCACGGTGTAAACACGCACGCCCCGGTCGGCGGCCCACTGGGCGGCTTCGAGCGGGTCCACCCCGGTGGTGCGCTGGCCGTCGGTCAGCATGATGATGGCGGCCGAGTTGTAGGAGCCCGGGGCGACGGGCGTGAAGGTCTTGGCCGGGTCCTGCCGGGTGACCTCGTCGAGCGAGCGCGGCCGCATGGCCTGGCGCTCGCCCAGAGCGGCAATGTCGATGCCTGCGTTGGGGAACAGCGTGGCCAGCGCCAGCATGATGCCGTTGCCCGTGGCCGTGCCGCGCTGCAGCTGAAAGCTGTCGATCGCCTTGACCAGGTCTTCATGGCTCTGGGTGGGCAGTTGCGCCAGTTGGGCGCTGCCCGCAAACGCCACGATGCCCACGCGCACATGGCGCGGCAGCTCGGCAATGAAGGCCTTGGCGGCGTTCTGCGCGGCGGTGAGGCGGTCGGGCTCCACGTCAGTGGCGCGCATGCTGCCCGACACATCCATGGCCAGCACGATGGTCTGTTGCTCTGAGGGCAGCGTGATCACCGCCATGGGGCGCGCCGCCGCCAGCAGCAGGGCCACCAGCGCCAGCAAAAACAGGGTGGGCGGGATGTGGCGGCGCAGGCGCTGGCCGGGGCCGAGCGCCGCGCGCACCAGGCCGAGGCTGGGGTAGTTCAGCGCCTGCTGCTTGCGCCGGTGCAGCAGCCAGGCGTACAGCGCCACCAGCAGCGGCACCGCCAGCAGCAGCCAGAGCAGGGTGGGCCAGAGAAAAACCATGGTCGGTTGTCCTTGGGTGAGTGGGTTTCAGGCAGTGGCCTGCGCGGTCTGCCCGGCCAGCACGGTGGTGGGGCGGGGGCTGGACTGGACAGCGCGCAGCCGCGGCCCGGCGCGGCGCTGGCGCAGGTCCATGAAGCGCAGCAGGGCGTCGATCAGGTCGTCATCGGTGCGCAGCTCCAGCGTGTCGGCGCCCGCGGCGGCCAGGGCGGTGCGCAGGGCGGCCTCGCGCTCGGCGGACAGGCGGGCAAAGCGCTGGCGAAAGGCCTTGTCGTGCGTGTCGACCTGCAGTTGCTCGCCGGTCTCGGCATCGCGCAACAGCACCAGGCCCAGGTCGGGCAGCTCCAGTTCGAGCGGATCGAACAGGCGCACGGCCACCACGTCGTGGCGCTGCGCCAGCTGGGCCAGCGGCTTTTCCCAGCCGGGTGCGCTGATGAAGTCCGACACCACGAACACTGTGGAGCGCCTGCGAATGCCGCCGAGGCCGGCCTTCAGCAGCAAGCCCAGTTGCGTGACGCCGGCGGGCTGGACGGTGCCCGGCTGCAGCAACCGGTGCGCCAGGTGCAGCACCTGCGCACGGCTGCTGCGCGGGGGCAGCACGGCATCGACCGCGCGCGCGCCGGCGCCCTCTGCGCTCTTTGCACCGCCCGCACCACCCGCACCCCCCGCGCCATACAGCATGGCGCCCACGCGGTTGCCGTGGCGCGTGAGCAGGCGCGCCAGCACCGCCACAAAGCCGGTGAGGATGTCGCGCTTGGCGTAGCCCTGCGGGCCAAAGTGGATGGAGGGGCTCAGGTCCAGCAGAAACCAGGCCGACATTTCGCGGTCTTCGGTGAACACGCGCACATGGGGCGTGTTCAGGCGGGCCGTCACATTCCAGTCGATGTGGCGCACATCGTCGTGGGGCTGGTACTCGCGCAGGTCGGCCAGGTCCAGCCCGCTGCCGCGCACCAGGGTGCGGTAGTCGCCCTGCAGCAGGCCGTCGAGCCGCCGGATGACATGCCACTCCAGCTGCCGCAGCAGGCGGTCGGCCTGGCCAGGCACGCTGGGCAGGGGTTGCCCGGTGGCGGGTTCAGGCAGCTTGTTGCTCATGGTGAGTGCCCAAGCTGTTTTGCAGGTGGTGCAAAGGCCGCGCAGGCGCCGGTATCTTGGCCATGATGCGGGCAATCAGCGCATCGGCATCCAGCCCGTCCGACAGCGCCTCATACGACAGCGACAGCCGGTGGCGCAGCACATCGGCCGCCAGATCGGTCATGTCTTCGGGCAGCACGTAGGCGCGCCCGCGCAGCATGGCCAGGGCCTGCGCGCCTTCAGCCAGGCAGATGGTGGCGCGCGGGCTGGCGCCGCAGGCAATGAACTGCGCAATGTCCTGGACGCCATGCTGCGCGGGTGCCCGCGTGGCCGCCACCAGCTTCACCGCATATTGCAGCAGCGACGGGTCCACATACACGCTGCGGCACTCGGCCTGCAGGGCCGACAGCTGCGCCGTGGTGGCCACGGGCAGCACCTGCACGGGCGCAGCCAGCGCGCGCTGGGCAATCACGAACTCTTCCTCCTCGGTGGGGTAACCCAGCAGCACCTTCATCATGAAGCGGTCTACCTGCGCTTCGGGCAGGGCGTAGGTGCCTTCGGTCTCGATGGGGTTTTGCGTGGCCATCACCAAAAAAGGCGCGGGCACCTTGTGGGTTTCGCCGGCAATCGTCACCTGGCGCTCCTGCATCACCTCCAGCAGGGCGCTTTGCACTTTGGCGGGGGCGCGATTGATTTCGTCGGCCAGCAGCAGGTGCGTGAATACTGGGCCCAGCGTGGTGCTGAACTCGCCCGTCTTCTGGTTGTACATGCGCGTGCCCACCAGGTCGGCGGGCACCAGGTCGGGCGTGAACTGGATGCGCTTGAAACTGCCCTGGATGGTGCGCGCCAGCGTCTTGATGGTGAGCGTCTTGGCCAGGCCGGGCACGCCCTCGACCAGCAGATGGCCCTGGGCCAGCATGGCCACCATCACGCGTTCGAGAAAGCGGTCTTGCCCGACCACGACGCGCTTGACTTCGTAGAGCACCTGCTCCATCAGCGTGGCGGTGGATGCGTTGTTCGTTGCGGCTTCCATGGGTTCCCTTCCTTGTCAGTGATCAACGATGCTGCGGGCCGTCACCAGCCCGAGCAACTGGCGCGGTGCAAAGCCAGCGCCCCCGCGCAAGGGCCGCCCCGCCGCGAAGGCGGCATATCCAGTCCGTGCGCTGGGGGCGTCCCCCTCCCGCATCGCGCAGCGAAGCGAGAGAGGGGGAGGGCGCGAAGCTCAGGGGGGTGCCTCCTGCTAAAACGGCGGCATGCCCACCGCAGCCGCGGCGTTTTCAATGGGCACGGCAAAGCCGATGCCGATAAAGGTGCGGGCCTCGGTGGGGTTGAGGATGGCGGTGACGATGCCCACCACCTCGCCTTCCATGGTGACCAGCGGGCCGCCCGAGTTGCCGGGGTTGGCGGCCGCGTCGAACTGGATCAGGTTGGTGAGCGGACGGGTGCCTTCGGGCGGATCGAATTCACGGTCCAGGCCCGACACCACGCCCGCCGACGCCGATGGCCCGATGCCAAACGGAAAACCGATGGCCACCACCTGGTCGCCCGCCCGCAGGTCTTGCGTGGAGCGCAGCGGCGCGGCGGCCAGGTCGTCGGGCACCTTGTGGGCCTGCAGCACGGCCAGGTCGTTTTCGGGCTGGACGCCGGTGACGCTGGCGGTGGTTTCCAGCCCATCATGGAAGGTGATGGTGATGCGGCTGGCCCCCAGTACGACATGCAGGTTGGTGAGGATGACTCCCGAATCCACAATCACCACGCCGGTGCCAATGCCGCGCTCGAGCTCTTTCTTGCCGTTCTTGCTGCGCGTGTAGCTCGCCACACGCACCACCGAGGGCGCCACGGCCTCCACCGCCGCTGTGGCGGGCGATGGCAAGGTGGTGTTCTCCAGGGTGCGCAGCACGGCGGCGTCGATGTCGTCCTGCGTGATGCGGCGGGGCGTGGTGCCCGGGTGCAGCCACAGGCTGGCCAGCAGCAGCGCGGTGAGCAGCACCACGGCCGACCACAGGGCGCGCAGGTGGTTGCGCGGGGCGATTGGTTTTGCGGATGCGGCGGCGGGCGGTGCCAGCGGTGGTGACGGCTGCGGCGCGCTGGCCACTGCGGCCACCGGTTCTGCCGGGCGCCGGGTGGGGCGGGAACTGCTGTAGAGGGCGGGCCGGGGCATGCTGTCACCTTCTGGTTCCATGGCCATTTGCCGGCCCGTGCGCACGCCTTGGGGGGCTGTGGGCGCTGCGCCTTGGCAGGCACGCGGGGGGTGAGAAAACGGCACGTCGCGCCGGGGCGTGGCGCACGGGTTTGACAGTAGCACGGATCGCCCGTTGATGCACACCACCGTGTCGCCGGGCCGCTGCCAGGCCGCTGCCAGGTGCGCGCTGGTCGGGCATCATGTCGGCATGTCTTCCTGGATCGATACGCACTGCCACCTGGACGCCGCCGAGTTTGCCGCCGACCGCGACACCGTGCGCGAGCAGGCGGCTGCAGCAGGCGTGGCGCATTGCGTGATTCCGGCGGTAGAGCGTGCCAACTGGGATGCCGTGCGCCAGCTGGCGCACCGCCATGGCGACAGCTACGCCCTGGGCATTCACCCGCTCTACACCGCGCGGGCGGCCGATGCCGACCTGGCGCTGCTGGCCCAGGCGCTGGAGCAGCACCACCCCGACCCGCGCCTGGTGGCCATCGGCGAAATCGGGCTGGATTTTTTTGCCGATGGACTGGACCCCGCGCGGCAGGAGCAGTTTTACCGTGCGCAACTGCAGCTGGCGCGCCGGTTCGATCTGCCGGTGGTCCTGCATGTGCGCCGCTCGGCAGACAAGCTGCTCAAGGGCCTGCGCGACGTTGCCGTGCCGGGCGGCATCGCCCATGCCTTCAATGGCAGCCTGCAGCAGGCGCAGGCGTTCATTGCGCTGGGTTTCAAGCTGGGGTTTGGCGGCGCGGTGACTTATGACCGGGCTCTGCAATTGCGCCGGCTGGCGGCCGAGTTGCCCGAGTCGGCCCTGGTGCTGGAAACCGACGCGCCCGACATTCCGCCGCACTGGCTTTACACCCCGGCCGAACAGCGTGCCGCCGGACAACCCCAGGGGCGCAACGCGCCGACCGAGCTGCCGCGCATCGCCGAGGTGGTGGCGGGCCTGCGCGGCATGCCCGTGGCGGAACTGGCGCGCAGCACCGCCGCAAACGCCTGTGCGGCGCTGCCGCGCCTGGCCGGGCTGGTGCAAAAAGTTTGAGGTGTTTTTGGCTTGTAGCGCTTGTCAGATAAGCGCTAGCAGCTATTTATTTGATAGTTGCCGGATTGCCCACCAGGTTTCACGACAGAATCAGACCATGAAGGAAAACAAGGCGGCTGTGGGCCGCCCCACCCGACCCCGCGATGTGCCCAGCCCGCTGCTGCCGCCCGGCGGCGAGCGCCTGACGGGGCTGGCGCCCGTGGTGTCCGAGCGCACGGTGGTGCTCGTGCTCGGCAGTTTTCCGGGCGCGGCCTCTCTGCGGGCGGGGCAGTACTATGCGCACCCGCAAAACCATTTCTGGCGCATCTTGCAGGCGCTCTGGCCGCAGCACCCGCTGCCCGGCAGGGAGCACTACGACCAGCGCTGCGCCTGGTTGCTGGCGCGGGGGCTTGGGCTGTGGGATGTGTACGCCAGCTGCGAGCGCGTGGGCAGTCTGGACACCCGCATCCGCAACGCGCAGGTCAACGACTTTGCCAGCCTGCGCGGGCGCTGCCCCCGGCTGGCGGCCATCGCCCACAATGGGGGGGAGAGTTTCAGGCATGCGCGCAGCACGGCGTTGCTGGGGGTGTCGGTGAGCCGGCTTCCGTCCACCAGCCCGGCCAACGCCTCCTGGAGTTTTGAACGTAAATTGACCGCCTGGGCCGAACTGCTGGCCCGGCATGGATTGGTGTGAATGGCCCGCAATAAAAAGACCGCAATCGAATTACCCGAAGTGAGTGTCTCCGACGATGGCGAGGTGCGCCACCTGCACCTGGGAACCCCCTGGATCCAGGGCTCCATGCGCGTGGCCGAGCCGTTCGAGATCGAGCTGCAGTATGTGCAGCGCATGATGGCCTGGCTGCTGTTTGTCGAACCCGCCAGCGTGACCAAGCGCCACGCCATGCAACTGGGGCTGGGGGCCGGGGCCATCACCAAGTTCTGCCACAAGAAACTGCGCCTGTGCACCACGGCCATCGAGCTCAACCCCCAGGTGCTGGCGGTGTGCCGCCAGTGGTTCAAGCTGCCGCCCGATGGCCCCAAGCTGCGCGTGGTGCTGGCCGATGCAGCCGAGGAAATCAAGAACCCGATGTGGCTGGGCACCGTGGATGCCCTGGCCGTGGATCTGTACGACCACGAGGCCGCGGCGCCGGTGCTCGACAGCCCCGACTTTTATGCCGACTGCCGCGCCCTGCTGACCGAGGACGGCTGCATGACCGTCAACCTGTTTGGCCGCGCGTCGAGCTTTGAGCGCAGCCTCAAGAGCATGGCCAGCGCCTTTGGCGAAGACGCGCTGTGGGCCTTCAAGCCCACCCGCGAGGGCAACACCGTGGTGCTGGCGCAGCGCACGCCCAGCCGGCCCAAACGCACCGAGCTGGCGGCGCGGGCCGAGGCCATCCAGGCGCGCTGGGATCTGCCCTCTGCCAAGTGGCTGCGCGTGTTCAAACCCGTTGTGGACTGATCGTCCGCAGCCGCGCGCCGAGCCATTGCACCGTTTCCCAAGGCCCCTGATGAAAACCCTCCCCGAAACCCCCGCGCCTGCTGCGCCTGCGATCCATGTCGGCCCGCTGGACTGGCGCCGCATGGTGGACTGGTTGCGCTCCGATGGCGTGATATCGCTGGAAGAAGCCCAGCGCACCATTGCGCGCTGCTCGCAGGCCGAAAGCTCGCAGCATCCGCTGGTGCGGCTGGCCAGCGTGTCCATGGCGCGCGCCAGCGACGGCAAGCCGCTCGATATCGAAGCACTCACCGAATACCTGGCCAAGCGCGCGGGCCTGCAATACCTGCGCATCGACCCGCTCAAGGTGGACGTGGGCCGCGTGGCCGACAGCATGAGCGCCCAGTATGCCGAGCGCCACAAGGTGCTGCCGGTGCAGGTGACGGCCAAGGAGGTGGTGGTGGCCACGGCCGAGCCCTTCATTGACGACTGGGTGGCCGAGGTGGAGCGCCAGTCGCGCCGCGCGGTGCGTCGCGTGGTGGCCAGCCCGCAGGATATTCACCGCTACACGGCCGAGTTCTTTGCGCTGGCCAAGTCGGTGCGCGCGGCGCAGAAGGCGGGCGGCAACGCGGGTGGCAGCAGTTTTGAGCAGCTGGTCGAGCTGGGCAAAAGCAACAAGCAGCTCGATGCCAACGACCAGGGTGTGGTGAAGGTGGTGGACTGGCTGTGGCAATATGCCTTTGACCAGCGCGCCAGCGACATCCACCTGGAGCCGCGCCGCGAGCAGGGCGTGATCCGCTTTCGCATCGACGGCGTGCTGCACCCCGTCTACCAGATGCCCATGGGCGTGCACAACGCCATGGTGTCGCGCATCAAGCTGCTGGGCCGCATCGACGTGGTGGAAAAGCGCCGACCGCAGGACGGCCGCATCAAGACCCGCAACCAGCGCGGCGACGAGGTGGAGATGCGCCTGTCCACGCTGCCCACGGCGTTTGGCGAAAAGATGGTGATGCGGATTTTTGACCCCGACAACACCGTCAAGAATCTGGATGCCCTGGGCTTTGCGCCGCACGACGCGCAGCGCTGGGAGGCGCTGGTCAAGCGCCCGCACGGCATCATCCTGGTGACCGGGCCCACCGGCTCGGGCAAGACCACCACGCTGTATGCCACCTTGAAGCGCGTGGCCACCGAAGAGGTCAACGTGAGCACGGTGGAAGACCCGATCGAAATGATCGAGCCCAGCTTCAACCAGACGCAGGTGCAGCCGCAGCTCGACTTCAACTTTGCCGAAGGCCTGCGTGCGCTGATGCGCCAGGACCCGGACATCATCATGGTGGGCGAAATTCGCGACCTGGAAACCGCCGAGATGGCCATCCAGGCGGCGCTCACGGGGCATCTGGTGTTCTCCACCCTGCACACCAACGATGCGCCCAGTGCCATCACCCGCTTGATGGAGCTGGGTGTGCCGTCTTACCTGATCAATGCCACGCTGCTCGGTGTGCTGGCCCAGCGTCTGGTGCGCACGCTGTGCAAGCAGTGCAAGCAGCCCGACACCTCGGCCGCGCCCGAGGCGCTGGCCGAGGTGGTCAAGCCCTGGAAGCTCTCGGGCACTTACCAGCCGTTCAAGGCCGTGGGCTGCGTGGATTGCCGCATGGGGGGCTTTCTGGGGCGCATGGGGCTGTACGAGCTGCTCACGGTGAGCGAGGCGCTCAAGGACAAGATCACCCAGGCGCCATCGATCGACGTGCTGCGCCGCCAGGCCGTGGCCGACGGCATGCGTCCCCTGCGCCTGGCTGGCGCCCTGCGCGTGGCCGAAGGGCTGACCACGCTCGATGAGGTGGTGGCAGGGACCCCGCCGCTCGAATGACCCGGGGGGGTGGCCGCTGCGCCCCTTCTTGGCACGGCAAAGCACGACAAGGCAAGGCGCGGCGGCGGTGCCCGGGTGTAGGTGGAATCCACATCGCTGGGGGCCTGTATTCCCAGCACAATCGCGATGTCGAGATTCCGCCTAGGAGACATTCGTGAAAATCAAGAGCCAAAAAGACTTTTTTGCCGGCCTCATGTTCATGTGCGTCGGCGTGGCCTTCGCCTGGGGCGCCACAACCTACAACGTCGGCACCGGCGCCCGCATGGGCCCGGGCTATTTCCCGCTGATGCTGGGCATCCTGCTGGCACTGATTGGCAGCCTGATCGCCTTCAAGGCCACCGTGGTGGAAACCGTGGACGGAGACAAGATCGGCAAGTGGGCCTGGAAGCCGCTGTTCTTCATTCTGGCCGCCAACTTCACCTTTGGCATCCTTTTGGCCGGCTTGCCCAGCTTTGGTATTCCTGCCATGGGCCTGATTGTTGGCATCTATGCGCTGACCTTCGTTGCCAGCCTGGCGGGCAATGAATTCAATGCAAAGGCCGTGTTCATTCTGGCCACGGTGCTTGCCGTGGGCAGCTATGTGGCATTCGTCTGGGCGCTCAAGCTGCAGTTTCCTGTGTGGCCGAGTTTCATTACGGGTTAAGCAGGAGCAGTGACCATGGATTTATTTGACAACCTCTCGCTCGGTTTTGGCGTTGCTTTCACGTTCCAGAACCTGATCTACTGTTTTGTAGGCTGCCTGCTGGGCACGCTGATCGGTGTGCTCCCAGGCATCGGCCCCGTGGCCACCATCGCCATGCTGCTGCCCGCCACCTATGCACTGCCACCCGTGGCCGCGCTGATCATGCTGGCCGGTATTTACTACGGTGCGCAATACGGTGGCTCGACCACCGCCATTCTGGTGAATCTGCCGGGCGAGTCATCGTCGGTGGTGACCGTGATCGACGGCTACCAGATGGCGCGCAAGGGCCGTGCGGGACCCGCGCTGGCGGCTGCCGGCCTGGGCTCGTTCTTTGCCGGTTGCGTGGGCACGCTGATTCTGGCGGCCTTCGCGCCTCCGTTGACCGAAGTGGCCTTCAAGTTCGGCCCCGCCGAATACTTCTCGCTGATGACCCTGGGCCTGATCGGCGCGGTGGTGCTGGCCTCGGGCTCGCTGCTCAAGGCGGTGGGCATGATCGTGCTGGGCCTGCTGATGGGCCTGGTGGGTACCGACGTGAATTCGGGCGTGGCCCGTTTCAGCTTCGATATTCCTGAGCTGACCGACGGCATCGGCTTCGTGACCATTGCCATGGGCGTGTTTGGCTACGGCGAAATCATTGCCAACCTCTCGCGTCCTGAAGAAGACCGCGAAGTGTTCACTGCCAAGGTGGAAGGCCTGTTCCCCACCAAGGAAGACTTCAAGCGCATGCTGCCCGCCGTGATCCGCGGTACGGCGCTGGGTTCTGCCCTGGGTATCCTGCCCGGCGGCGGTGCCCTGCTGTCGGCTTTTGCTGCCTACACCATTGAAAAGAAAACCAAGCTGCACCCCGGCGAAGTGCCCTTTGGCCAAGGCAACATCCGTGGCGTGGCGGCTCCCGAGGCCGCCAACAACGCGGGTTCGCAAACCTCGTTCATCCCGCTGCTCACGTTGGGCATTCCGCCCAACGCCGTGATGGCGCTGATGGTGGGTGCCATGACGATCCACAACATCCAGCCTGGCCCCCAGGTGATGACCAGCAACCCCGAGCTGTTCTGGGGCCTGATCGCCTCGATGTGGATCGGCAACGCCATGCTGATCGTTTTGAACCTGCCGCTGATCGGCATCTGGATCAAACTGCTCACGGTGCCTTACCGTTGGCTGTTCCCATCCATCGTGCTGTTCTGTGCGGTGGGCGTGTATTCCACCAACAACAACACCTGGGATGTCTGGATGGTGGGTCTTTTTGGCCTGGTGGGTTACATCTTTCACAAGCTGGGCACCGAACCCGCGCCCCTGCTGCTCGGTTTCATCCTGGGCCCGATGATGGAAGAAAACCTGCGCCGCGCCTTGCTGCTGTCGCGTGGCGACTGGAGCGTGTTTGTCACGCGTCCGCTGTCGGCGGGCCTGCTGGCGGCCGCTGCCCTGCTGCTCATCATCGTGCTGCTGCCTGCCGTGAAGAACAAGCGCGAAGAGGCCTTCGTCGAAGACTGACCCAATGCCCCGGTCCCGCAGCGCGGGACCCGGCTGCAAGCACAACGGCACCCTCGGGTGCCGTTGTTTTTTGGCAAGATGGTTCGGCAAAACGGTGCAACGCCCGGTACACAATGGCGCACCGAGGACCGCATGCCACCACCCAACCGCCCCACGCAGCACCCGCACCGGGTCATGCTGCACAACGAGATTCACGCCCGCCCGCCCGAGGCCCTGACGGCGCCGCTGGCCATTGCCCACATCGTCATGCTGGCCGATGCCGCCGGCCGCGAAGCCAGCCGCGCCCATGTGGCGGCGCTGCTGCGCGACCACCACCTGGCGCTGCCCGATGCGCAGACCACGCACCTGCGCATGGACCTGGGTGTGTTTCGCATCCGCTGGGAGTTGCACACCGAGTTCGTGTCGTGGACCTTTATGGTGCCCACACCCGTCGAGGCTTTTGGCGAGCGCGATCCCACCAGCGCCATCGACGTGGTCCCGCGCGAATGGCTGGCGGCGCTGCCGGGCCAGTGTCTGTGCAGCCTGAACCTGTGGGTGCTGCCCACCCAGCAGTTTGGCTCGGGGTCGCTGGTCAGGCATGTGCTGCACGAGGACACGCTGGTGGCCTCCACCGTGGCCGACGGGCATGGCGAGCTGTACACCGACTTTGCCATCCATGCCGATGGTTTCTCGCGCATGGTGCTGCTGGCCGGCGGCATGACGCCGCGCCGCCTGGGGCGCCTGGTGCAGCGCCTGCTCGAGATCGAAACCTACCGCATGGCCGCGCTGCTGGGCCTGCCTGCCGCACGCGAGGCCGCCACGGTGCTGGCCTTTGCCGAGCGCGAACTGGCCGAGCTGGCCGACGCCATTCGCACCGCCAACCGCGATGCCGAACCTGCGCTGCTCGACCGGCTCACCCGGCTGGCCGGGCAGGTGGAGAGCCAGTACGCGGCCACGCACTCGCGGTTTTCGGCCAGCAGCGCTTACTTTGAATTGCTGGACCGCCGCATCCAGGACGTTGCCGAGTCGCGCCTGGCGGGCATGCAGACCATCCGCGAGTTCATGGACCGCCGGCTCACACCCGCGCGCAGCACCTGCGAATGGGCCACGCGGCGCCAGGATGCGCTGTCGCAGCGCGTCTCGCGCATGAGCAACCTGCTGCGCACCCGCGTCGAGATCGAGCAGCAGCAAAGCAGCCAGGCGCTGCTGACCACCATGAACCACCGGCAGGATTTGCAATTGCAGATGCAGTCCACGGTGGAAGGCCTGTCGGTGGCCGCCATCACCTATTACATCGTGGGGCTGGTGAGCTACCTGGCCAAGGGCGCGCAAAAGCTGGGCTGGCCCCTGTCGCCCGAGACCACGGCGGCTGTGGCGATTCCGGTGGTGGCGGTGGGCGTGTGGTGGTCGCTGCGGCGGCTGCACCACCGGGTGTTTCGCAAGCACTGAAAGCGTTCTGACAACGCCCCTGGGGTTTTGCATGGCGCTTGCCGCACTGGCTCGCACCGGGCCGTTCGGGGCTGCGCCGCCTGCGCCCCCGCGCCGCTGCCCCCCCGGAGAGCGCTGAGCCGGGTTTTTGGCCGCTGAAGGGTCTCGGCGCGCTGTGGGCAAGCGGCCGATAATCGCTGCATGCCATTCAGCTACACCCCCTCTTATGCCAGCACCCGCTTGCCGGTGTTTGCGCGCAACCTTTGTTCCACCTCGCACCCGCTGGCCGCGCAGGCCGGTTTGCGCATGCTGCAGCAGGGCGGCAATGCGGTGGATGCCGCCGTGGCCGCCGCCGCCGCCATGACGCTGTGTGAGCCAGTCAGCAACGGCCTGGGCAGCGATGCGTTCTGCATCTTGTGGGACGGGAAGGCGCTGCATGGATTGAATGCGTCGGGCCGCGCACCGCAGGCGTGGACGCCGGAGTATTTTCATCGCCGCTACGGCACCGGTGCGGCCACGCCGCCCAAGCGCGGCATCGACTCTGTCACCGTGCCCGGCGCCGTGAGCGCCTGGGTGGCGCTGTCAGAGCGCTTTGGCAAGCTGCCGTTTGCCGACCTCATGGCACCCGCTATCGAGATCGCCGAGCGTGGCTACCTGGTGCCCGTGGTGGTGCAGCAAAAGTGGGCCGCCGCTGTGCCCGAACTGCAATCGCAGCCCGGTTTTGCGCAAAGCTTCATGCCCTGGGGGCGCGCGCCGCAGGTGGGCGAGCTGTTCCAGTTTCCGGCCGCCGCGCGCGCCTTGCGCGCCATTGGTGCCACGCGCGGCGAGGCCTTTTACACCGGCGAAATCGCCCAGGCCATGGCTGCCTTTGCGCAGGCCCACGGCGGCAGCCTCAGCCTGGCGGACCTGGGCGCGCACCGGCCCGAATGGGTGACGCCCATTGCCCGCAACTACCGGGGCTACACGTTGCACGAGATTCCGCCCAGCGGCCAGGGCATTGCCGCCCTGATTGCGCTGGGCATCCTGGAGCAGTTTGACCTGGCCAGCCTGCCGGTGGACGGGCCCGAGGCCCAGCACCTGCAGATCGAGGCCATGAAGCTGGCGTTTGCCGATGTGTACCGCTATGTGGCCGAGCCTTCTTGGATGGAGGTGACCCCCGCGCAAATGCTCGATGACGGCTACCTCGCTTCCCGTGCCAGACTCATCCGCATGAACCAGGCGCAGGATTTTGGGGCGGGCAACCCGGTCAAGGGCGGCACCATCTACCTCACAGCGGCCGACGAGAACGGCATGATGGTGAGCTTCATCCAGAGCAACTTCACCGGCTTTGGCTCGGGCTGCGTGGAGCCCACGTTCGGCATCAGCCTGCAAAACCGGGGCTTCGGGTTCAGCACCGACCCGGCGGGCGCCAACCGGGCCAATCTGGTGGCGCCGGGCAAGCGTCCGTTTCACACCATCATTCCAGCCTTTGTCACGAAGGACGGCCAGCCCGTCATGAGCTATGGCGTGATGGGCGCCAACATGCAGCCCCAGGGCCACATGCAGACACTGGTGCGCATGCTCGACCACGGCCAGAACCCGCAGATGGCCTGCGACGCGCCGCGCTGGCGCTTCAATGCGGGGCTGTCGATCAACGTCGAGGCGTCGATGCAGCCAGCCACCGTGCAGGGCCTGCAGGCGCTGGGCCACCGCATCGATGTGCTGCAGGACTCTTACCAGGACTTTGGCGCGGGCCAGTTCATCTGGCGCATGGGCGACCCCAAGGTGCATGGCTACCTGGCTGCCAGCGATGCGCGCCGCGACGGCCTGGCGGCCGGGTTTTGAATGCGTTGGTGTGAGTTTTAATCGGCGGATTCCAGAACGAAGTGCACCAAGCAATAGGTTGGGCCAAGAGTGCATAGGATGCTCTCTTGTTGACCGGCCAGTCGCAAAGGAAAGCACTTTGA
>NZ_NCFM01000065.1:0-9716 GCF_002281195.1 Acidovorax sp. 35-64-16
CGGGGCGTGAGTTCCATCACCTCGCTGTTGCGGTACAGCGCGCCACTGTCCTTGTCGTAGCGGATGGCCCCGATCTGAACCGAGTGGCCTGCCGCTGGCGTGGGGTCTGCGCTGCGCCGGAGCAGGGCGCGCAGCCGTGCTTCCAGTTCGTCCAGATCGAACGGCTTGGGCAGGTAGTCATCGGCACCGGCATTGAGGCCTAGCACCCGGTCGCCCACGGTGCCGCGTGCGGTGAGGATCAGCACCGGCGTGCGCAGTCCGCGGGTGCGGGCCTGTTGCAGCACTTGCAGGCCATCGAGGCCGGGCAGGGTGAGGTCGAGCACCACGGCATCGGGCAGACGTGCGGCCCACTGGCGGAGCGCCGCCGAGCCGTCGCCCACGGCGGTGACCTCCATGCCCCGGCGCGCCAATGCGCGCTGCAGCGTGAGCTGCATGGTGGGGTCGTCTTCGACGAGAAGCAATTGCATGCGCGGCACCATAGCACCGACCACGGACGGCTGTCGCATGGGTGTTTTCCCTGAGTCTGCGGACAGCCGTTTGACAGGCTGCGCGCGCATCATGAGGCGGTTCGCCAACCCTATAAGGAGACATCGATGCGTCGCGACACCTTTCTCAAATCCCTGGCCGCGCTGGCCGCTGCCGGGGCTCTGCCCCTGTCGGCCCACGCCGCCAGCGCCATCAAGATGATGCTGCCCGCCAACCCCGGCGGGGGGTGGGATTCCACGGGCCGCGCCCTGGGCAAGGCGCTGCTCGAATCGGGGGCTGCATCGTCTGTCACCTACGACAACAAGGGCGGCGCCGCCGGTGCGATCGGTCTGGCGCAGTTCGTCAACTCCAGCAAGGGCGACCCGAACGCCCTGATGGTGATGGGCGCGGTGATGCTGGGCGGCATCATCACCGGCAAGCCACCGGTGAGTCTGTCGCAGGCTACGCCGATTGCGCGGCTGACCAGCGAGTACAACGTGTTTGTGCTGCCCGCCAATTCGCCCTTCAAGAGCATGGCCGAGGTCATTGCCCAGCTCAAAAAAGACCCCGGCAGCGTGAAGTGGGGTGGCGGCTCGCGCGGCTCTACCGAGCACATTGCCGCTGCGATGATCGCCCGCGAAGTGGGCGTGGACCCGGCCAGGATCAACTACGTGGCGTTCCGGGGAGGTGGCGAGGCGATTGCAGCCATCCTGGGCGGCAACGTGACGATTGGCGGTGGCGGCTATAGCGAGATGGCCGAGTACATCGCCACCAAGAAGATGACGCCCATTGCCGTGACCTCAGGCCAGCGTCTCAAAAACTCCACGGTGCCGACGCTTAAGGAGCAGGGCATCAACGTGGAGATTGGCAACTGGCGCGGCGTGTATGCCGGCCCCGGCATCACGGCCGAGCAGCGCAAGGCGCTGACGGAGATGGTCGCCAAGGCCGTCAAAAGCAAGAGCTGGGCCGAATCGCTGCAGAAGAACGACTGGACCGCGGCCTGGATGGCGGGCGACGAGTTTGCGAATTTTGTGGACAGCGAATTTGCCAGCCTGCGCGCCACCATGGTCAAGGCGGGCATGGTCTGAACCGTGCCCCTGCGCCGTGCGGCCGCCCGGTGGGCGCACGGCGGTTTTGTGTGCGATCACTGCAGTGCGCACCGTATTACGCGCTGTGTTGCGCACCTTGGGCCCTGTGCCCAAGGGCTTGAGAAAGACCCCGCATGTCTGATCCGACAACCCCTGATTCCTCCAGTTCGGGCACCGAACCCGGCGTTGCCAGCAACCTGCAGGCCACGCGCATGCAAACCGTGGTGGCCGCAGGCGTGTTGCTGACCGCTGCTGCGCTGGCGCTGGGCGCCATTGATATTCCATCGAACGCGGGCTACAGCGGCGTTGGCCCCAATTTTCTGCCGTGGCTGGTGGCAGGCGTGCTGGCGCTGTGCGGCGGCGTGCTGCTGTGGGAGGCGCGATCGGGCGGATTTCGTGCCATGGAAGAACCCAATGGCGCCGCCCGTGCGGACAAGCCTGCCTTTGTGTGGGTGTCGGCCGGCCTGTTGCTCAACGCCGCCCTCATCACCACGGTGGGCTTCATCCTGAGTTGCACGCTGTGCTATGCGCTGGCCGTGCAAGGGCTGCGCCGGGCTGCGGGGCAAGACGCAGGCACCGCGCGCACCTGGGCGGTGGACGGAGTGACGGGCGTGCTGATCTCGGCGCCTGTTTACTGGACTTTCACGCAGTTCCTGGCGATCAACCTGCCAGGGCTCACGCAAACCGGGTGGTTGTGATGGAAATCTTTGATGCACTGATGGCGGGCTTTGCCACTGCCGCCACGCCCGCCAACCTGCTGTGGGCCCTGGTGGGCTGTGCGCTGGGCACGGCAGTGGGGGTGTTGCCCGGCATTGGCCCTGCGGTGGCGGTGGCCATGCTGCTGCCCATCACGGCCAAGGTCGAGGTCACGGCCTCGATGATCTTTTTTGCCGGCATCTACTACGGTGCCATGTATGGCGGCTCCACCACCTCCATCCTGCTCAACACGCCGGGCGAAACCGCCAGCATGGTCACGGCCATGGAGGGCAACAAGATGGCCAAGAGCGGCCGCGCCGGGGCGGCGCTGGCCACATCGGCCATTGGCTCGTTCGTGGCGGGCACCGTTGCCACCGTGGTCGTGACCCTGTTTGCCCCCTATGTGGCCGACTTTGCCGTGAAGCTGGGCCCGCCCGAATACTTCATGCTGATGGTGCTGGCCTTCACCACCGTGAGCGCGGTGCTGGGCAAGAGCACGGTGCGCGGCATCACAGCGCTGTTCGTGGGGCTGGCGGCCGGTTGCATTGGTATGGACCAGATTTCTGGCGCGGCGCGCTACACCGGCGGCAAGCCTGAGCTGCTCGACGGCATCGACATCGTGCTGGTCGCCGTCGGCCTGTTTGCCGTGGCCGAGGTGCTGTATGCGGCGATGTACGAAGGCCGCGTGGTCGAGTCGCGCAACCGCATGAGCCGCGTGCACATGACCGGGCGCGACTGGAAGCGCTCCATTCCCGCGTGGCTGCGCGGCACGCTGATCGGCACGCCGTTTGGCTGCATTCCGGCGGGCGGCACCGAGATTCCAACCTTTCTGAGCTACGCCACCGAAAAGAAGCTGGCCAAGGACGCCGACAAGGCCGAGTTCGGCACCGTGGGTGCGATTGAAGGCGTGGCCGGCCCCGAGGCCGCCAACAATGCCACCGTGAC
This sequence comes from Acidovorax sp. 35-64-16, assembly GCF_002281195.1. Lineage (NCBI taxonomy): Bacteria > Pseudomonadati > Pseudomonadota > Betaproteobacteria > Burkholderiales > Comamonadaceae > Acidovorax > Acidovorax sp. 35-64-16. Next base: position 3,195 of record NZ_NCFM01000065.1, read on the forward strand.
GGCGGCCATGATTCCGCTGCTTACGCTGGGCATACCCACCTCCAACACCACGGCGGTGCTGCTGGGTGCCTTTCAAAATTACGGTATCAACCCCGGCCCGCAGCTGTTCACCACGTCGGCCACGCTGGTGTGGGCGCTGATTGCCTCGCTGTACATCGGCAACGTGATGCTGCTGGTGCTGAACCTGCCCATGGTGGGCCTGTGGGTGAAGCTCCTGAAAATCCCCAAACCCCAGCTGTATGCGGGCATCCTGATTTTTGCCACGGTCGGGGCCTACGGCATGCGCCAGAGCACCTTCGATCTGTTCCTGCTGTACGGCATTGGCCTGCTGGGGGTGCTGATGCGGCGCTTTGACTTTCCCACGGCGCCCGTGGTAGTCGGCATGATCCTCGGGCCGCTGGCCGAGGCGCAGATGCGCAATGCGGTGTCGATTGGCGAGGGCAGCTGGCTTGTCTTTGTGCAGCGCCCCATGTCGCTCACGCTGCTCATCATCGTGCTGGCGGTGCTGATCCTGCCGCGTCTCTTTCAGCACATGGCGCGGCGCAAGCTGGCGCGCCTGCAGCAGCTCGATGCGTGAGGCCGCCAGGTGGTGGATGGGGTACTTTGCCGATTCTTGCATTAAATCGGGCTGAAGCCCTTGGTGGATAAGCGCGAGCAGCTATTTTTTCAATAGCAATTGTGCGCACGACTCCGATAGCGCCACGGCGGGCCGGGGCGCGCTACCATCGCGGCCATGCCCTTGCTCAATGAAGAAGCCCCCGCACTGCCGATGGATGCCCAGGGCATTCTGGAGCTGGCGGCGCGCTCCATGTTCCAGTTGTTCTCCAGCGTCAGCCAGGGCATGTTTCTGGTGGACCGCAGCGGTCGCATCGTCTGGGTGAACGAGGGTTACCAGCGCTTTTTGCCCGCGCTGGGGTTCTCGTCGGTGGACCAGTTTGTCGGCCGCACGGTCGAAGAGGTGATCCCCAACACCCAGATGCGCCGCGTGCTCGAAACCGGCCAGCCGGTGCTGATCGATCTCCTCACCAACAAGGCGGGCACCTTTGTGGTCAGCCGCATTCCCTTGCGCGACGAGGCCGAGCGGGTGATTGGTGCCATTGGCATCGTGCTGTTTGACCACCCCGAAACCACGCTGCAGCCCCTGATCGGCAAGTTTGCCCTGTTGCAGCGCGACCTTGACGATGCGCGGCGCGAGCTGGCCAGCCAGCGCAGCCGCTCGCTGGCCGTGTCGGGCGACGGCCAGCGGCGCGCCAAATACACCTTTGCCAGCTTTGTCGGGTCGAGCCCCGCCGCATCCGAGGTCAAGCGCCAGGCGCGCCGTGCCGCGCAGTCGTCCAGCCCCGTGCTGCTGCTCGGCGAAACCGGCACTGGCAAAGAGCTGCTGGCCCATGCCATCCACGCGGCGTCCAGCCGTGCCAGCGGCCCCTTTGTCAGCGTGAACATTGCCGCCGTGCCCGACACATTGCTGGAGGCCGAGTTTTTTGGCGTGGCCCCCGGCGCCTACACCGGCGCAGACCGCAAGGGGCGCGATGGCAAGTTCAAGCTGGCCGATGGCGGCACGCTGTTTCTCGATGAAATCGGCGACATGCCGCAAAGCCTGCAGGCCAAGCTGCTGCGCGCCTTGCAAGAGGGCGAGATCGAGCCGCTGGGCTCCAACAAGCTGGTGCCCTTCAATGTGCGCGTGGTGGCCGCCACCTCGCGTGACCTGGGGGCGCTGGTGCGCGAGGGCCGGTTTCGCGAAGACCTTTTCTATCGCCTGCATGTGCTGCCGGTGCGCGTGCCGCCGCTGCGCGAGCGGCGCAGTGACATCCCGGCGCTGGTCGAAGTGCTGGGCGAAGACCTGGCCCTGCGCAACGGCACGGCGCCGCCTGAGTTGCAGGCCGATGCCATGGCGCTGTTGGCGGGCCAACCCTGGCGCGGCAATATCCGTGAGCTGCGCAACGTGCTGGAGCAGGCTGCCATGCGCAGCGATTCGCAATCCATTGATGCCTACCAGCTCGAAAGCATCCTGCGCGAAGCCGGGGTCGAGCCTGCGGCACCTGTGCCCCATGCCGTGTCAGAGCCCAGGGCGCTGGGCGACGAGTGCTACCTGCGTCCCCTGGCCGAGCAGGTGGCCGAACTGGAGCAGCGCGCCATAGCGGCAGCGCTCAAGGCCCATGGCGGCAACAAACAGGCGACGGCGCGGCAACTGGGCATCTCGCGCGCCACGCTGTACGGACGTCTGGAAAACCCTGAATAAAAAATGGACAAATGGCTGATTTTTAGACGATTTGGATGTCTGAAAATCAGGCGTTACCCTTCAGTTCAAGTAAAAATTCTATATAAATCAACAGTTTGATCCGTGGCACGAACTGTGCAATGTTCAGTCAAAACACAAGGAGACAACCCCATGCAACGCCGCACCTTGGTCGCACTGGCCACCCTGGCCGCCACACTGTCTGCCCCCGTATTCAGCCAGTCGGGCGAAATCCGCATAGCCCACGTTTACAGCAAGACCGGCCCGCTCGAAGCCTATGGCAAGCAGGCGCAAACCGGCCTGATGATGGGCCTGGATTACGCCACCGGCGGCACCATGGCCGTCAACGGCAAAAAGATCGTGGTGATCGAGCGGGACGACCAGGGCAAGCCCGACCTGGGCAAGAGCCTGCTGGCCTCCGCCTACTCGGACGACAAGGCCGACATCGCCGTGGGCCCCACGTCGTCGGGCGTTGCGCTTGCCATGTTGCCCGTGGCCGAGGAATACAAAAAGATTCTGCTGGTGGAGCCCGCTGTGGCCGACGCCATCACGGGCGACAAGTGGAACAAATACATTTTTCGCACCGGCCGCAACAGCAGCCAGGACGCCATCAGCAATGCCGTGGCCATCGACAAGGCCGGGGTGACCATTGCCACGCTGGCACAGGATTACGCCTTTGGCCGTGATGGCGTGAAAGCCTTCAAGGGCGCCATCAAAAATGCCAAGCTGGCGCACGAGGAATACCTGCCCGCCAACACCACCGATTTCACGGCCGGTGCGCAGCGCCTGATCGACAAGCTCAAGGACCAACCGGGCCGCAAGATCATCTGGATCTTGTGGGCCGGTGCGGGCAACCCGTTCAAGATCGCCGACATGGACCTCAAGCGCTACGGCATCGAGATCGCCACGGGTGGCAACATCCTGCCCGCCATGGCCAGCTTCAAGAACTTCCCGGGTATGGAAGGCGCCACCTACTACTACTTCGGCATTCCCAAGAACCCCGTGAACGAAGCCCTGGTGGCCGCGCACTACAAGCAGTTCAAGGCGCCGCCCGATTTCTTCACGGCGGGGGGCTTCAGCTCGGCCATGGCGCTGGTCACGGCGCTCAAGGCCACGGGCGGCGATGTCAACACCAACAAGCTCATCAAGACCATGGAAGGCATGAGCTTCGACACGCCCAAGGGCAAGATGACTTTCCGCAAGGAAGACCACCAGGCGATGCAGAGCATGTACCACTTCAAGATCAAAGTGGACCCGGCCTTTGCCTGGGGCGTGCCCGAGCTGGTGCGCGAGATCAAGCCTGAAGAGATGCAGGTTCCGATCCGGAACAAGCGCTGACGGCCAGGGCCCACCGCGCGCTGGTGGGCCTGTTACTCGTGTTTTGATAGCTTGAAGCGCTTTCCCATAAAGCGCTAGGGCTGCTTTTTCTTTAAATCCCTGTGGAGCCTCGACCTTCGATGCTGGCGACCCATGACCTGACCATCCGCTTCGGTGGCCATGTGGCGGTGAACGCCGTGACCTGCTCGTTCGAGCCGGGCACGCTCACCGCCATCGTGGGCCCCAACGGGGCAGGCAAGACCACGTACTTCAACCTCATCTCGGGACAGCTCAAGGCGACCAGCGGCAGGGTGACGCTGGGCGGGCAAGACCTGTCGGGGCTGTCGCCCTCGGCGCGCACGCATGCGGGGCTGGGCCGGGCGTTCCAGCTCACCAACCTGTTCCCGGGCCTCAGCGTGCTGGAGAACGTGCGTCTGGCCGTGCAGGCTACGCAGGCGGGCAGGCACCGGCGGGGCCTGAACCTGTGGAGCATCTGGAGCGACCACCGCCAGCTCACCGAGCGCGCCGAGCAGATCCTGCGGTCCGTGGCGATGCTGGAGCGGCGCGACACCCCCGTGGCCAGCCTGCCGCACGGCGACCAGCGCAAGCTTGAAGTGGCGCTGCTGATGGCGCTGGAGCCGCAGGTCTACATGTTCGACGAGCCCACCGCCGGCATGAGCCACGACGAGGCGCCCGTGATCCTGAACCTGATCCGTGAGCTCAAAAAAGACAAGACCAAGATCATCCTGCTGGTGGAGCACAAGATGGACGTGGTGCGCGAGCTGGCCGACCGCATCATCGTGCTGACCAACGGAACGCTGGTGGCCGATGGCGCCCCGGCCGAGGTGATTGCCTCGCCCGTGGTGCAAGAGGCCTACCTGGGCATTTCCAAAGATGCTGCCAAAGATGCCGACAAGGAGGCCGCATGAGCATGGTCCTGATGACCGCGGCCGGGTTGTCCCACGGCGCAAGCTCCGCCCCGCTGGGGCGCGGCGCACGCGCAGTGGCACCTGTGGGGGCCTTGCTGGAGTTGAAGGGCGTGCACACGCACATCGGGGCGTATCACATCCTGCACGGCGTGGACCTCGTCGTGCCCAAGGGCCAGCTGACCATGCTGCTGGGGCGCAATGGCGCGGGCAAGACGACCACGCTGCGCACCATCATGGGCCTGTGGCAGGCATCCAACGGCGCGGTGCACTTTGCCGGCAAGGACATCACGGCACTGCACACGCCGCAGATCGCGTCCTTGAACATCGCCTATGTGCCCGAAAACATGGGCATTTTTGCCGACCTCACGGTGAAAGAAAACATGCTGCTGGCCGCCCGCAAGGCACGCAACGCGGCGCAGATGGACGCGCAGCGCTTGCAGTGGATTTTCAAGCTCTTCCCGCCCGTCGAGAAGTTTTGGAACCACCCGGCCGGCAAGCTCAGCGGCGGACAAAAACAGATGGTGGCGGTGGCGCGTGCCATGGTTGAGCCGCGCGATTTGCTCATCATCGACGAGCCCAGCAAGGGCCTGGCGCCCGCCATCATCAACAACATGATCGAGGCGTTCGACCAGCTCAAGAAGAGCGGCGTGACCATTTTGCTGGTCGAGCAGAACATCCACTTTGCCAAGCGCCTGGGCGATACCGTCGCCGTGATGGACAACGGCCAGGTGGTGCATGCGGGCAGCATGGCCGCGTTGGCCGAAGACGAGGCGTTGCAGCGTTCGCTGCTGGGGCTGGCGCTATGAGATGTTCTGATTTGAAGCCTTTTTGGCCTCTAGCCCTTTATGGTAAAGCGCTAGCAACTATTAAATTAGTAGTGTTTTGCGGTGTGGCCAACGCCGCGTGCGCGGTGATGTTTGTGCGTGTGGCCACTGGCGGCGCAGCAGGAGCCTACGCATGAACACCCGCGATTTCGACTGGAAGCCGCTGGCGCTGGTGCCCGCGCTGGCGCTGCTGGTGCTGCCCTTCATCGGCTCGCCCAGCACCTGGCTCACGCTCACGGTGGCGGGGCTGGCCATGGGCATGATCATCTTCATCATCGCCTCGGGCCTGACGCTGGTGTTCGGCCTCATGGACGTGCTCAATTTCGGCCACGGCGTGTTCATAGCGCTCGGCGCCTTTGTGGCCACCAGCGTGCTGGGTGCCATGGGCGACTGGACGGGCTCTGAGCAGCTGTGGCGCAACATGGTGGCGGTGCTGCCCGCCATGCTGGTGGCCATGGCGGTGGCGGGCGCCGTGGGCCTGGCGTTCGAGCGCTTCATCGTGCGCCCGGTGTACGGCCAGCACCTCAAGCAGATCCTCATCACCATGGGCGGCATGATCATTGGTGAAGAACTCATCAAGGTCATCTGGGGCCCGGCGCAGATACCGCTCCCGCTGCCCGAAGGCATGCGCGGCTCGCTGTTGGTGGGCGATGCCGCCATCGAAAAATACCGTCTGATCGCCGTGGTGGTGGGCCTGGTGGTCTTCGGCGTGCTGGCCTGGACGCTTTCGCGCACCAAGGTGGGCCTGCTGATCCGCGCTGGCGTGCAGGACCGTGAAATGGTCGAAAGCCTGGGCTACCGCATCCGCCGCCTGTTCGTGGGTGTGTTCGTGGTGGGTTCGGCGCTGGCGGGCCTGGGCGGTGTGATGTGGGGGCTTTACCAGCAGAGCGTGGTGCCGCAGATGGGCGCGCAGGTCAATGTGCTGATCTTCATCGTCATCATCATCGGCGGGCTGGGCAGCACGGGCGGTGCGCTCATCGGTGCGCTGCTGGTGGGGCTGATGGCCAACTACACGGGTTTTCTGGCCCCCAAGGTGGCGCTGTTCTCGAACATTGCGTTGATGGTGGCCATTTTGCTGTGGCGGCCGCAGGGTGTGTACCCGGTCACCAACCGATGAAACCCCCTGAGTAACCGTCTTCAAAGTCAAGCACTATGAAGCGATGCGTCCCAAGGTTTGCCGGTTCTGACCATGGCGTTGAGCATGGTCAGCAGCTTG
>NZ_NCFM01000066.1:0-9579 GCF_002281195.1 Acidovorax sp. 35-64-16
CCCCATGGCGCAGGCGACAATCGCCCGCATGCCTTGGGACCATCCACAGCCTTTCACCCTGCCCGCCACACCGCAGGCACACGACATTGACGGCCTGAACCACACCAACAACGCCGTGTACGTGCAGTGGTGCGAAAGGGTCGCCTGGGCACATTCGCAGGCCCTGGGCCTGGACCTGCACGACTACCACCGCCTGAACCGCGCCATGGCCATCCGCCGCAGCGAATACGACTACCTGCTGCCTTCGGTTCTGGGAGACGCGCTCACCCTGGGCACCTGGCTGGTGGCCAGCGACGGCAAGCTGACCATGGAGCGGCGCTTCCAGCTCATCCGCAACAGCGACCAGGCCACCCTTTTGCGCGGCCGCTGGGACCTGGTGTGCATCGAGCTGGGCAGCGGCAAGCCGCGGCGCATGCCCGAGGAGTTCTGCCGCATCTACCTGCCCGCCCTGACGGCGCAGCAGGACGGCTGATACGGTTTTGCCTTCAAACGTATAACGTCGTTGGGTCGCCTTGCCGTGCTAAAGCACTGTCTGCGACTCCCCGCCTAGTTATCCGATTGAATGCAAAACCTTCTGGGAGGCTACCCCGCAGGCCCTGCGGGGCTGTCATCAGCCTGCCATTCCCGCAGGCGTTAATACACCACCTGTATTAGCGGAGAACGTCCTGATGCTCAAGGAAAAAGCGGTTGCGTCCCTGGGGCAGCCCTCGCTGCTGATGCCCGCGTGGATCAAGGCTGCCCTGGCGGCCAACGACCGGCTCAAGCTGTACCTCACCCTGCTGCAATCGGCGGCGCAGCATGCGTCCACGCCCGATGGGCCGGTAGGACGCTGGGAGACGGACATCGCGCACGCCGGTCTGCAAGACGCCCCCTGGGCCCCGGAAATGTTGAGCGGCGCTTACTACGACGACGACCTGCTGATCCTGCCCCACATGGAAAACCTGCTGGAGGCGCTGTCAAACGACCTCGCCACCATGGCCCGCCCCCTGTGCGACGTCGGCCAGGCCAGCGCAGACGCGCTGACCGTGCGGCGAGACCACTGGCTGCTCCAGCTCCATGCACTGGCCGACGACGAGGGCCTGCGCCGCGCCGCGCTGGCCGAACTGACCCACGGCGACCGCCAGCGCGGCGACAGCCTGCACCTGCTGGTCATGGACCTGCACAAGCAGATCAATGCACTGTCGGGTGAAATGGCCACCGAAGACGTGGACGGCGCACACACCTGGCAGGTGCAGGACGATGACCGCCCGCTGATCCGCGCCTTCATGCGCGGCCTGCACCGCACCGCCGATCTGAAGTTTTCGCACCCCGGGCTTGACACCGCCGTCACGCGCGACGGCCCGCGGCTGCTGATCCAGAACGACATCGGAACCAACGACGTCCACGTGCTGGTCATCGAGGTGCAGGACAGCACGATCTCGCTCACCTACTCCGACCTGCACCCAGGCCGTTTCGGGTTTTTCCGGCAAATGCTCGAAGACATGGGTTTTGGCTGGGAGGTGTTCGACCCCCGGGTTTCCGAAGGGCTCAACGCCGGCAAGCCCTACCTTGTGGGCCAGGCGCGGCTGCAGGCGCAAAGCAATGCCGAGCTGCAGACCGGCCTGGAGAACGTGGCATCACGCATCGTCTTCGTGATCGACTGGAACCGGGCCCGCAAGCGCCTGCAGCATTTTGTGAGCAAGCCCCGGGCGCACCAGCTGCTGGCGCAGGCCGCGCAAAACGACTGGGGCCACATGGCCTGGCTGCTGGCCGGCGCCGAGCGCCTGGTTTACAACGCCATGCAGGCCGTGGACAGCGAAGCCTTCCGCGTGGGCGACCGGCTCGACGACGTGCTGGGTGAAGCCGCCGCCAGCGCCTACCTGCTGGAGCTGTTGCGCATCTCCAGCATGGTGCTGCGCCAGCAGCAGCCCGTGTCGCTGGTGGCCGACGAGGCCCACCTGCTGCTGGCCCGCATGCTGCGCCAGCGCACCTTTGAATTCGACCTGCTGGCCGAGCACGCCGCCTACACGCACGCGCTGGCCGAGGGCCTGTGCGACGCACTGGAGAACCCCGGCGATGCCGCCCAGACCCAGGCCCAGGTGCTGCGCGCCAAAAACTGGGAGCGCCAGGCAGACCACCTGCTCATGGATGCCCGCCAGCGGGCCGAGCGGCGTGCGCGCTGGCTGCCGGTGGTGGACTTTCTGACCAAAGCCGATGACGTGGCCGACGCGCTCGAAGAAGCCACCTTCATGCATTCGCTCACCCTCATCCATCCCGCGCCCGGGCTGCCCGCCGAAGTGCGCGCAGCGCTGTGCCAGCTGGCGGCCACGACACTGGCCGCCATCCAGGACCAGGTCAAGGCCATTGAAATTGCCCGCCACGCCAGCCAGCGCGCCGACGGCCCCGACAGCGAGCTGTTCCTGCAGACCCTGTGGCGCATGCTGCGCGCCGAGCGCCAGTGCGACGAACTGTTTCGCCAGGCGCGCACCGCCATGGTCAAAAACCTGCGCAACGCCCCGGTGGACCTGATGCTGGCCAACGACCTGGCCGCCACGCTGGAAAACGCCACCGACAACCTGCTGCGGGCCGGCTATGCACTGCGCCAGATGGTGCTCAACAAAACAGGAATGTCGGCATGAAATCCAGCTCCAGCCTGCCCAAGCATTTGTATCTTGTGCGCACGCCCGCAAGCCAGCACCTGCACAAGCCCTCGCCGGAGACCATGGGTGCCAAAGGCTACAACCTGCACCGCATGACCGAGGCCGGGCTCAACGTCCCCGTGGCACTGGTCATCGGAACGCATTACACCCACGCCCCGCAGGATTGCTTTTTGCCGGTGTTTTCCGTGGGCCTGCATGCGCTGGAGGAAAGCACCGGCCTGCTGTTTGGCGACGACCGCAACCCGCTGATCCTGTCGGTGCGCTCGGGCGCCCCGGTGTCGATGCCGGGCATGCTCGAAACCCTGCTCAACATCGGGCTGAGCGACCACACCCTGCCCGGTCTGGTGCGCCAGACCGGCAACCCGCGCATGGCCTGGGACGCCTACCGGCGCCTGGTGGCCAGCTACGGCGAAGTGGTGGCCGGGCTGCCCGCCAGCCTGTTCGAGGCCGAGATCACCCGAGTCACCCAGGGCCAGGATGAGCGGCTGCTCGATTTCAGCCAGTTGCGCCAGCTCACACGCAGCTTTCTGGCCCTGTATGAAACCCATGCGGGCCGCCCCTTCCCGCAGGATGCGCAGGAACAGCTCTCGGGCGCCATCGCGGCGGTGTTTGCCTCGTGGAACGCCGACAAAGCCGCAGAGTACCGGCGCATCAACCAGATCGACGCCGACATGGGCACCGCCGTCATTCTGCAGCGCATGGTGTTTGGCAACACCGGCGGGCATTCGGGTGCTGGCGTGGGCTTCACGCGCGACCCGAGCACGGGCGAGCCCCGCCTGTGGGTGGACTTTCTGGCCAATGCGCAGGGCGAAGACGTGGTCTCGGGCCGGCGCAACGCCCATGGCCACGCCACGCTGGCCGCCGTGGCCCCCGAAGCCTGGAAGCAGCTGCAGGCCTCGGCCCAGGCGCTGGAGCAGCATTTTCAGGACATGGAAGACTTCGAGTTCACCGTGCAGGACGGCGTGCTGCACATGCTGCAAACACGCTCGGGCAAACGCACCCCGCTGGCCGCCGCGCGCATCGCCCTCGACCTGCTGGACGAAGGGCTGATCGACAGCGCCGAGGCCTTGCACCGCACCCAGGCCATCGACGCCGCCGCGCTGGGCACCGTGCGCATGGTTGCCAGCGACGACCCCGACAACGCACCCGCCCCGCTGGCCCAGGCCAACCCGGCGTGCTCAGGCGTGGTGTCGGGCGCGATTGCGCTCGATGCGCAGGCGGTCGAACGCCTGGCGCAGCAGGGCCTGCCTGCCATCCTGGTGCGCCAGGACGCCGAAACCAGCGACATCGCCGCCATGCAGGGCGCGCAGGGCCTGCTCACCCAGCGCGGGGCCCGCACCTCGCACGCCGCCGTGGTGGCACGGCAGATGGGCAAAACCTGCCTGGTCGGCTGCACCGCGCTGCACATCGACGAGGCCGCCCGCACCGTGCAGATCGGCAGCCAGACCCTGGCCGAAAACGAGGTGATCACGCTCGACGGCAACGACGGCGCCATCTATGCCGGGCAAGCCACCAGCGCACTCGTGCCCGACACCGCCCTGCGCGCGCGGCTGGAAGAGCTGCGCAGCCAGCACCATGGCAAGGGTGCGCGCCACCACAAACATTGAATGGGATTTCAGGCATCTAAACCCAGAAGAGGCAACACAATGAACGCAAGCCCTCCCGTCATGGCAATCTGTTCAGTCGCCAAACAATTGGTGCGCCGCTTACAACGGAGCGCATGGCACTTCCCGCAAACAGTGGTAGGATTGATGCAAATAGTACCCAGGAGTGAACCATGAAGAAATTTGCCTTGCTTGCGGCGCTTGCCTCAAGCGCTTTTACCGTCAGTGCACAGGATGTCATTGGTTCGCTCCAGAGCGTTAGTGGCACTGTCAGCGTCAGCGGCAAAAGTGTTGTCAGCCGCGCCACCAACGGCACTCCCGTGGCGGAGGGCACCTCGATTCTTGTATCAAGTAGCGGAAAAGCAACATTGGTGCTGAAGAATGGCTGCACTGTCGCCTTGGGTGCCAATCAGCACCTGAGCGTTAGCGCCAAGACGCCTTGTGCGCAAGTTTCTGCATCGGTCAAGCACATGTTTCCTGCCTACCAAGTTGCGCAAGCTCCCATTGGCGCTGGCGTGATGCCTCCTCCACCCGCTAGCGCCCCCCAAATTGATAACAGCGCCAGAAATATGATCCTTGGTCTCGCAGGCACCGGTGTTGTTTTGATTGGGGCAAGCGGCTCCAGCAACAACAGCCCTGTTTCCGGTCAGTGATTGAGCTCAAATAGCCTTTCCAGTTCAAAAAAAACCAGCCAATGGGTTCATTGGCTGGTTTTTTTATGTGTTTCTGCCATTTTGCTGCTGGCCCCGCTGGTACGGGGGGGTAACCGGCAAATTGCGTTAACGGTTTTGCTTGCCCTGGGCATGGCGGTGCTGGCTATTTTGCTGGCACAAGCAACCTACCGGCTTCTCCCAGGCCACCACCCTGATACTGGCGCATTTTTCTCTGCATCAGCGGCAGAAACTTCTCCCTCGCGCCCGGTATGGTGGTGGGTTTTGGTCGTACTGGTTGCGTCCAGCCCCGTGTGGGTTGGTTTGCTGCAACTGGTTCCTGTCAGCAGCAGCCTCTGGGCTGGTCTTGCGGGGCGGGAGCCCTATCTTTCTGCGCTCGCCTCTGCGGGAGTGAATACACCCAGCAGCCTCCCCCTCAGCCTGCACCCCTCTGCCACCTGGGCGGCTTTGTGGTCCGCTGTGCCGGTGATGGCGGTTTTTTTGGCGGCTGTCTTCTTCAACCAGAACAGCTCTGAAAAGCTGCTGAAGCTGCTGCTGTTGAGTGCACTATTCCAATGCGTTCTGGGCCTGCTGCAGTTTGTCCAAGGGCCGAAAAGCCCGCTGTATTTTGAGTCCAGCGTTGGCGGTGTCATCGGCACCTTCAACAACAGAAACCACCTGGCAGACTTCCTGGCGATGCTGGTGCCTGTGTGGTTTTACTTCTTGGTCGCTCAGCAAAGGCCCAAAAAAAGCAGGCACTCCCACTCGGCGGCCGGGCGATTGCTCAATGCTTCCATGCCCCTGTGGCTTTTTGGCGGCTTTGGCATGCTTGTCATGGTGCTGAGCACGCGTTCTCGGGGCGGGTTGATCGCCGTCACCCTGGTGCTGCTGATTTCCGTGCTCTTTTATCTTTTCAGCCTGGGCAGCAAGCTCACACGCCTACAGAAGCTTGGGGTTCTTGCGGCTTTTATTGTCTTCGCTGTCTTGTCACTGTTTTCAGTGCAAATTGATACTCTGGGCCAGCGCTTTGAAGGCATACAGCTCAAAACCGATTCAGAGGTGCGCAACGCCTATGCACTGGCCACTCTTGATGCTGCCCGCACTTTTTGGCCCTGGGGCAGTGGCATGGGCAGTTTTGAGGCGGTTTTTCCACGCTTCCAACCCTTGCAGACACCCGGCTACGTGCCACACGCCCATAACGATTACCCGCAGCTGCTGATGGAACTGGGCGCCGCCGCCGTGCTGATTGCGGGCATGGTTTGCGCACTGCTGGTGCTACAGGTGCTCAGCCTGTGGCGTGCAATCCATAGCGCGCGACGCATGACGGCTGAGGTGACACTGCGCAGCTTTGCTGGCTTGGGCGCCCTGGCCCTGCTGCTGCACAGCTGGGTGGAATTCAACATGCACATCCCGGCGCTGGCCATTACAGCGGCATTTCTGGCTGGCACATTTATCAAACCCCTGGGCAAGCAGCCGGCCAGCAGTGTCAAGACACCGCGCGCCAGATCTGTGGAGCCTGATGCACAAAGCGTGGGCGATTGAAGCGCAACGCGGGTCAAGGGCGGGCTGAGGGCTTGTATTGACCAGGCTTTGACATGCTCATCAGCCAGAACGGAATCGGAGCTCCGCCTGAGTGGAATGGGTGCTCAGCCCCAGTAGGTGGCTAGGCTCAACCGAACGGAATTGGGGACTTGACCTGAACAAGAGCTTTTGCCCAGCTTAATAGCAGCCTGGAATGGGCCCAACCGTTAACGTTAGCTGTGTTTGCTTTGTTTGCGGTGTTTGCCGCGTCAACACGCTGGACTCTCCGTGTGGATTGCCTGGCCCGGATTGTCAGGTGGAGGGCGCCAGTTTTTTGGGAAGATCAGGCAAAGATCAGGTTGCCAGTGCTGCTGCTGCTCCGGGCGTTTTGCGGTCTGCTTGCTGGGCTTGATGGCTGGCCACCGTGCCGTCGTTGGCGACCCGGCCAGTTTGCTGAGCGTGGGCCTGATTTTGGTGGCTATGAATTTGTTGGCGCTGGGCTTCCAGGTACACCCAGTCCACCAAACCATTGGCAGGCTGGTAGCCAGAGACGAGTTTCAGCAACAAGGCTCTGACGGTCTGCATGTCGACGCGGTTCATGGCGCTTTGTAGCGCATGGAGCTCGGCTTCCAGTTGCTGCCATGGCAAATAGGCTTCTTGGGCCTTCATGATGCGGGGGTGGCTTGTGGGCTGGGCGCCGTCGCCTATCAGTAACTCTTCGTAGAGCTTTTCGCCGGGGCGCAGGCCGGTGATGCGGATCTCGATGTCTCCGTGAGGATTGGCCTCGTTGCGCACCCGCAGGCCCGACAACTCCACCATACGGCAAGCCAGGTCATAAATGCGCACGGGCTCGCCCATGTCCAGCACAAACACATCCCCGCCGTGGGCCATGGCCCCAGCCTGCATGACCAATTGCGAGGCCTCGGGAATGGTCATGAAATACCGCGTGATGTCGGCATGGGTCAGGGTGATCGGGCCATTTTGGGCAATTTGCTGCCGAAACAGTGGCACCACCGAACCCGAAGAACCCAGCACATTGCCAAAGCGCACCATGGTGAAACAGGTGTGCATGCCCGGCTGCTGCGCCATGGCCTGCAGCACCATTTCGGCCAGTCGCTTGCTGGCGCCCATCACATTGGTGGGCCGCACGGCCTTGTCTGTGCTGATGAGCACAAAATTGCCCACACCATGGGCCGCCGCCACGCGCGCGCACACCCAGGTGCCCCACACGTTGTTGCGCACACCTTCGAGCATGTTGTGCTCTACCAGCGGCACATGCTTATAGGCTGCGGCATGGTAAACCGTGTGAGGGCGCCAGGTGGCAACAATCTCGGTCATGCGGATTTCATCGCGGGCCGACGCCAGCAAGGGAACCAGCTCTACCGGAGGGCCATCGTGCTTGAGCAACACCGCCTGCAAATCTTGCAACACCTGGTAAAGCGAAAACTCGTTGAGCTCTACCAACAGCAGCCGCTGGGGTGCGCACTGCACTATCTGACGGCACAGCTCTTGGCCAATTGAGCCACCGGCACCCGTCACCATCACCACCTTGCCGTGCACATGCCTGCTCATCAGGCTGGAGTCGGGCACCACAGAATCCCGCCCCAGTAGGTCTTCGATGTTGAGCTCGTGCAAATCACCCAAAGATACGTTGCCACTTGCCAGCTCGGCCACGCCCGGCAAGGAGCGCACATGCACAGGAAAGGGCCGCAAAAAATCAACAATGGCAAGGCGCCGCTGGCGTGTCAGCGACGGAATGGCCAACAGCACATCGGTAACCTGCAGCTTTTCGAGCAACCCAGGCAGGTCGGCCGGTGCATACACCGGCACGGTGTCGAGTCGGCGTCCCTGCAGGTGCGGGTTGTCGTCAATAAAGCCCAGCATGCGTTGCTCGTGCGAATGGCCCAGGGCCGATGCCAACTGGCGCCCTGCAGAGCCCGCACCATAGATCATGACCCCGGTTGCCTTGCGCTTGTTGAGGATGCTGCGATAAAGGTCGCCCAGAAAAAACCGCACCAGCACCCGGCTTGCGCCCACGCCCACAAACAGCAGCAGCGGCTGGATCACCCCCACCGTGCGGGGAACGCCGTTGATGCCGATCACGGTAAAAATAGCGATGTAGGCCAGACTGTAAGCCACCATGGCCCGGGTAAGCGCCAGCATGGCCTGCCAGCCGGCAAACCTGAAAATGCTGGCATACAGCCCATATGACAGAAAAATGGGCGCCGACAGCACCACCGCCACCAGCACCGCCACCCAATGCGCCGGCTGCAAAACAACCCAATGTTCCAGGCGCAGGCACAACGCCAGCCACACCGTGACCATGCACAGCAAAGCATCGGCAACCAAAGCCACCAGCCGCTTGACCGGGCGGGGCATGTGCACCAAAAAGCGCACCACAGAGTTACTTCTCAACATCACTGACCTGGTTTTTGTAACAACACATCAATAGTAATCAACAGCCCGGGCGCTTCGGGGCTGGCCCCAGCGGCGCAGGGCCCGCCACAACAGGCTGCCCATCGCCAAGCCCGTTACATCAGCCATCAAGTCTGCCGCGCTGGCCCCGCGGCCCGGAATGTAGTGCTGCAAGCACTCGGTGCCCACAGCCAGCAGCGTCAACCATAGCACGGCGGTCTTGAACACCCCCAGCCCCCACCAGATACGCGCAGCCAAGGTGCCCAGCAGCGTAAAGAGCCCCAGGTGCACCCACTTGTCAGAATGCTCGGTGAAATCGGCTTGGTCCAGCACCTGCGCAAACGGCAGCCACGACGCCACCCACACCTTGGCAGCCAGCACCCTGTCGCCGGGCACCAGCAGCACCACGGCGGTCGTCACAACAGCCAGCCAGAAAACCACCTTCCACCACCGCACCGGCGTTGTCTGCGCTGCCTGCACGGGGCGGCGCATTCAGGCCGTGGCCGCAGCCACACCCCGCGCCAGGCCTTGTGCCTGGGCCAGCACATCGGTCAACACCCGGGCTGTTTTGTCGACTTCTGCGGCTGTGAGCGTGGGGTGCACCAGCAGCATCAGGCTGCTTTCGCCCAGCTGGCGCGCCACAGGCAAGCGCTGCGCGGGGCGCCAGCCGGTGTTGTCAAAGGCTTTTTCGAGGTAGACCTCTGAGCAACTGCCCTGGTAGCACGGCACACCCTGGGCGGAGACGGCCTC